>NZ_JBIWAF010000001.1:0-492141 GCF_044759925.1 Pseudomonas sp. NPDC099000 | reverse complement strand
CGCCACAGTTACAACGGTTACCACTCACCTGTAGCAGCGGAAAAGCTGGCGGCGTGAGAACCGAAAAAAATGTCCAAAATTACTGGACCAGTTCAGCTTGCCCGCGATTGCATTATCACTGCCACCGATATTCCTCCTGCCTTGCACATAACCCGCGCTAACATCCCCCGCCAATAACAAAAGCTCACGGAAGACTCACCCATGACCACCCCTGCCTTCGACCTGCGCCCACTCATGGTCGCCAACATGGCCTGCTCCATGTCGATGATGGCGTTCGTTTCCCTGATCGGGCCGATCGCCCGGGTGTTGGGCCTGGCCACTTGGCAGGCCGGGGCCGCGGTGACGGTGTCCGGGGTGATCTGGATGTTGCTCGCCCGCCCATGGGGCCAGGCCAGTGACCGCTATGGCCGGCGACGGATTCTGCTGATCGCCACGGCCGGTTTCACCCTCGCCTACTGGGCCTTGTGCCTGTTCATCGACGCGTCGTTGCGGTTTCTGCCATCAGCGCTGCTGGGCTTTATCGGGTTGATGATCGGACGCGGCCTGATCGGCGTGTTCTACGCGGCAATTCCGGTGGGTGGCAACGCGCTGATCGCCGATAACATCGAGCCGCAACACCGCGCCAAAGCCATGGCAGCCCTGGGCGCGGCCAACGCCTGTGGCCTGGTGATCGGCCCGGCAATTGCGGCGTTGTTGTCGCGCTTCAGCCTGAGCTTGCCGTTCTACGCCATGGCGATCTTGCCGCTGCTGGCGTTCGTGGTGCTGCGTTACAAGCTCAAAGGTCAGGAGCTGCACCTGCGACAAGCGCCGCGCAAGGTTCATCTGAATGATCCACGCCTGCGTCGGCCGATGGCGGTCGCGTTCGTGGCGATGCTGTGCGTGTCGATTGCACAGATCACCGTCGGCTTCTTCGCCCTCGATCGACTCGGTATGAGCCCGGCCGACGCCGCGCAAACCGCGGGCATCGCCTTGACCATGGTCGGCTTCGCATTGATCTGTTCGCAATTGGTGGTGCGTCGGCTCGAATGGCCGCCGCTGCGGCTGATCCGCGCGGGCGCACTGGTGGCGGCCGTGGGGTTTGCCGGCAGCATCCTGGCGGATACTGCGTGGGGTTTGTGGTTGTGCTTTTTCGTGTCGGCGGGCGGGATGGGGCTGATTTTTCCGTCGTTCGCCGCCCTGGCCGCCAACGCGGTCGACGCCTCGGAACAAGGCGCCACCGCCGGCTCCATTGGTGCCGCGCAAGGCTTCGGCGTGGTCATCGGACCGCTGGCGGCGACGTTGATCTACGACGTCGAACCGCGCCTGCCCTATCTGGTGGCCGCTGCGCTGTTGCTGGCCGTTGCCTGCTGGCCGAAGGTAGAATCCGTCGAAGTGTAATGCTATTGCCGTTTCAACCCGTCATTCACCGAATCTGCTTTCAGGCTTCGACAGCCAGCCCATCACCCTCTCACAAAGCCACGGACACGAAGTAAATGGACGTTATAAACAAAACGACAGCGCAAACAATTCGAACGCTGACTGAAGTTGAGCGTGATGCAATTACGCAGTATGTGCTGGGTGAAGCCTTAAGCACCACAGGCATCAAAATTCAAGAATTGTTAACCCGCTGGTATGAAAATGATCGGTGGTTCAAGTGCGATTGCCATCCCCGGACGGTTGTTGGCAGCCAACAGAGCATTGAACACCTCAAGAAAAATAAGGCTGGCACCCTCTACTTCGTTAGAAACTCCTCCACCGCAACGCATTCTGAATTGTGTGCTTTCCACTCGGAAAATCGATCGGCCCCCAGGGTCAAACGGGCGCGCAAAACATTAAAAAGTTGCGTGTTGAACTTTCATGGTGAGATCAGCAGCCAGGGCCCAGCCGCATCAAGCTCCAATCCTACAGGTTCCAACAACAGCGCCGGAGGCACCTCACGACGCCGCAGTTCACTAGGCTCATTAATGTTGAATCTGATGAACGAAGCTGCACTCAACAGGTTGAAAAATCACAACGACAAGGTTTATGTCGGCGGTTTGAACGAACCCGCCAAGCGTTTCGAAGTCGCAAAAGGTATTAGCCTAGAGAGTGTTTTCGCTCCATCACTGACCTCCAGCGTTATCTGGCTGGACCAAAAGCTCAGTGAGCTGGCAGGTGATTGGCCAAAAAAGTCGCGCCCCTATGGGATGATGGCCGGCGTCGTTAACACCGTTGAACGGCACAGTTATTTGGGAACCAGGACGCGTCTTGGTCATCCTCTTACCGTAGGCCCCTATCTGGTACTGGGGACCTATACCAACAAAACAAGCGAACCAGACAGCCACAATTTTTACCTGATGCGGATCGTTACAATCCCCGTCGTCGATGTGTCGTGGCCAATGCCTGTCGAGTCGAATCTGGAACGTGAAGTCGCCAAAAAACTGAAGCAACTGATGTATTCAATGCAGCAGGACTACAAGATTGAGCTGAGCTTGGAAAAACCGCTCATTGATACCGCGGTGGGCAAAGACCTGGTCAGATGCGATTTCGTCCTCAAAGACAATACGAGCCAGAAAACGCTGGCCATCGAGGTGATGGGATACAAGAACGATGAATATCTGGACCGTAAAGAGCGCCAGATTCCCATCATGAGAACCCTCTACACCTCACTGATTGAAGTGGAAATGTCTGGCACCGAAGAACAAAAGAAAAATAGCCTCAAGACAATGAGCATCGATGTTCGAAAGTTCTTCGGCTAAGGCCGTCTGTGTCGCAAACGGACTTACAAAATGCGATAGAGCAACCGCTCGATCCGCACCCGACTGACGCGCTTGAGGAACTTGGCCACCGCCGCCGGGTATTCCAGCAGCGTTTCAAGATCCTGATAACGCTGGATACGCGTGGTGTTCTGGAAAATCTCGCCCAGTTCTTTACTGCGCGGCTCCAGCAACTCGCCCTTCGGGTCGTCGATCAGCAGCGCGTTCTCAAGATCGAGGCGGAACGCCCGTGGATTGAGGTTATTGCCGGTCAGCAAGGTGAAGCGCTTGTCGATCCACATGCCCTTGAGGTGATAAGTGTTGTCGCCGTCCTTCCACAAATGCAGGTTCAACTTGCCGCTGTCGATGCTGTGCTGATGGCGTTTGGCGAAGCGCCGCAGGCTGATCTCGTAGAGGTACGGCAACGCCGCGATCACCTTGAACGGCTCGCTCGGCGGGATGAAGAAGTCATTGGCGGTCTTGTCGCCGACCACGATGTCGATCTTCACGCCACGGCCCAGGGCCCGGTTGATTTCCCGGGTCACCGCCAGTGGCAGGTTGAAGTACGGCGTGCAGATGGTCAGCTGATGCTGAGCGCTGGCGATCAATTCGCAGATCACCCGACTCAACGGGTTGTTCTTGCCCACACCGAGCAACGGACTCACCGACAAACCGCCCTTCGCCGTGCTGCCGGCCGTGGTGTCATACGCCGCGTGCTTGAGGCGGCTGCGTAAATCGCCGATGTCGTTGCGCAGGCTGCGGGTGGTCGGCAGGTTCGGCAGGTCGAGGCGATGCACCGCTTTGGAGGCGACCAGGCCATGCTGGATCAGGTGCTGCATGGAATCGGCCAGCGCCTGGTTCTGCAGGAGGTGATAACGGTCGTAGCGGTACTTGTCGAACTTGTGCAGGTAAACGTTGTTCAGGCTCGCGCCGCTGTAGATCACGCAGTCGTCGATCACAAAGCCTTTCAAATGCAGCACGCCGAACAGTTCGCGGGTCTGCACCGGCACGCCGTACACCGGCACTTCACTGGCATGGGTGCGCGTCGCTTCCTGATACCAGGCCGAGTTGCCCGGCTGTTTGCCGGCACCGATCAAGCCGCGCTGGGCGCGCAGCCAGTCCACCACCACGACCACGTCCAGTTCCGGACGCGCCAGTTTGGCGGCGTGCAAGGCATCAAGGATTTCCTGACCGGCCTCGTCCTGTTGCAGGTACAGCGCGACGATGTAGATGCGCTGGGTGGCGCTGGCGATTTTTTCCAGCAGGCAACGACGGAACTCGGCAGCGCCGGAAAGAATGGTGACGGCATCGGCGGTCAGCGGAAAACTGCGCAGTTTAGGCAGCAGAGAGCGTTTGAAAAGCGACGGCATAGGGCTCGCAAAGGGTCAATTCCGAATAGTCCGAGAGCTTACACCATGGATCAGCTTGGGTCTTCCCACGGCACCGATCGTTCCCACGCTCTGCGTGGGAATGCCGCCATGGACGCTCCGCGTCCGCTTTGAAATGTGACGCGGAGCGTCACGGGATGCATTCCCACGCAGAGCGTGGGAACGATCTTTCTAAAAACTTGTTGACCAAGGAGAACGATCGTTCTACTGTTCGCCACATGAACGACATCACAAGCAACGACACACGCGACATCATTCTGGATGTCACCGAAAAGTTGATCTACAAAAGTGGCATCGCCGCCACCGGAATGGATCTTCTGGTGAAAACCGCCGGCGTCTCCAGAAAAAGTATCTACCGCTACTTCGCCAACAAGGAGGAGCTGACCGTCGCCGCCCTGCAACGTCGCGACGTGCGCTGGATGCACTGGTACAGAAGCGAAGTCGACCAGGCTGAAACACCGGCCGGCCGCCTGCTCAACCTGTTTACCGTACTCAAGGCCTGGTTCGCCTCCGAAGGCTTCCGTGGCTGTGCATTCATCAACACCAGCGGCGAAACCGGCGACCCGCAAGACCCGGTTCGCCTGGTCGCCAAAGACCACAAACAGAAGCTGCTCGACTACGTGCGCGAGCTCTGCACCGAACATGGCGCTACCGACCCGGAGACGCTGGCCAAACAGCTGCTGATCCTGATCGACGGTGCCATTACCGTAGCGCTTGTGATGGGTGATCACAGTGCCGCCGATAATGCGCAATGCATGGCGCGAAAGTTATTGGACCTGTAACACTTTAACCAAGCCCGACAACTTGCTTGAACTTTAATTTGAAAGGGAGACTTTAAATGTCTAACGCCGAAGTTCGTCCGCCATTGCCGCCGTTTACCCGTGAATCCGCCATCGAAAAAGTTCGCCTGGCCGAAGACGGCTGGAACTCCCGCGACCCGGAACGCGTGTCGCTGGCCTACACCCTGGACACCAAGTGGCGTAACCGCGCCGAGTTCGCCTACAACCGTGAAGAAGCCAAAGGCTTTCTGACTCGCAAATGGGCCAAGGAACTGGATTACCGCCTGATCAAGGAACTCTGGGCCTTCACCGACAACCGCATCGCCGTGCGTTATGCCTATGAATGGCACGACGACTCGGGCAACTGGTTCCGCTCTTACGGCAACGAAAACTGGGAGTTCAATGAGAACGGCTTGATGGCCAACCGGTTTGCCTGCATCAACGACATGCCGATCAAGGAAAGCGACCGCAAGTTCCACTGGCCGCTGGGGCGTCGTCCGGATGATCATCCAAGCCTGTCCGACCTGGGCCTGTAAACACATATCCCCTGTAGGAGCGAGGCTTGCCCGCGAAGGCGATGTAACAGGCAACTTATTCGTTGACTGTGAATCAGCCTTCGCGGGCAAGCCTCGCTCCTACAGGGGTTGTGGTGTTCAGGCGACTGCGGCTTGCTGTTTGGCCGCTGCTTTTGCCTCCAGCTCCCGCACCAACGGCAACACCCGCTTGCCGAAATACTCCACTTCCTCCTGGAAGTGCAGGAACCCCGCCAACACCAGATCCACGCCCACCGCTTTCAACGCCACGATGCGCTCGGCAATCTGTTGCGGCGTGCCGATCAGGTTGGTCTTGAAGCCATCGTTGTACTGCACCAGATCCTCAAACGTCGACTTCGCCCAGTTACCCTCGCCCTCTGGCGACGCCCTGCCCGCCTGCTTCGCCGCATCACCAAAGGCATTCACCGCTTCCGGATCGGCCTGATCGATGATCTGCGCCAACACGGCCCGCGCCTCTTCTTCCGTGTCGCGTGCGATGACAAACGCGTTCACGCCGATTTTCACCGAATGATTATTGGTCGCAGCCTTGACGCGAATGTCGTCGACCTGGGCCTTGATGCCTTCAGGCGAATTGCCATTGGTGAAGTACCAGTCCGACACCCGTGCCGCCATGTCCCGGGCTGCGCGCGAACTGCCGCCCTGGAAGATTTCCGGCTGGCCCAGCGGCTTGGGCTTGAGGCTGTAGTTGTCGAATCGGTAGAAGTCACCACGGAAAGTGAAGTGATCCTGAGACCAGATGCCTTTGAGCGAACGGATGAATTCTTCGGAACGGCGATAGCGCTCGTCGTGTTCCAGCCAGTGCTCGCCAATCGCCTGAAATTCGCCCTTGAACCAGCCACTGACGATATTCACCGCCACTCGGCCGTTAGTCAGTTGATCGATGGTCGCCAGTTGCTTGGCTGCCAGTGCCGGTTGCCAAGGCCCCGGCAGGATCGCGGCGATCACTTTCAGTTTGGTCGTCGCGGCCAACAGCGCATGGCTGAAGGCAACCGATTCGTGCTGGAACTCGGCACCGTAACCGGCGGTGAAACGAATCTGTGTCAGGGCATATTCGAACCCCGCCGCTTCGGCCAGTTGCGCCAGTTTGCGGTTGTAGTCGATGCCCCAGTGGGTGCGTTGCTCGATCTTGCTGACCACCAGCCCGCCGCTGACGTTCGGTACCCAGTAGGCAAATTTGACGGCTTGCTGACTCATTGGCATGTCCTCGGGACGTTGGGAAGTCCTAGGGGCAGAGCAGCAACCGTGCCAGTGCGAAATCGCCGACTACCTCAAGCCAAGTGAAATCCCTGTAGGAGCGAGCCTGCTCGCGATAGCGGTACATCAGCTTGCATAAATGTTGAATGAACTGACGCTATCGCGAGCAGGCTCACTCCTACAGGGGATCCGGGTGTGTCTGGGGCAATTTGCGGATGCGCTGTTGGCTAAGCAACAGTTGGGCACACCTGGAAACCAACCACGCAGCGCAAAACCTGGCTAGCTGCGCCAGGCATGGTCCATGCAATCCCCTTTGGTATTCACTGCCCAAGGAACCGTCCCATGACCGAACACCAGGTAATCAACCCTCTGTCCATTGGCACTGACTATGAGGCGCTGGCCTCAAGATTCCGGCCGGTTTTCCAGTGCATCGCCGCCGGCGCCGTGGCGCGCGAACAGTCCCGCAGCCTGCCCTTCGAACCGATTCAATGGCTCAAAGACGCCGGTTTCGGCGCCGTGCGGGTGCCGGTGGAATATGGCGGTGGCGGCGCGTCCGTGCCGCAATTGTTCGAGTTGCTGATCGAACTGGCCGAAGCCGATTCCAATGTGCCCCAAGCCCTGCGCGGGCATTTCGCCTTTGTCGAGGACCGCTTGAACTCGCCGCAGGGACCGGGCCGGGATTTGTGGTTCAAGCGCTTTGTCGACGGTGACATCGTCGGCAATGCCTGGACTGAAATCGGCAGCGTGGCCATCGGCGATGTCATCACCAAGGTTTCGCCCCACGGCGATCAGTGGCGGCTCAACGGCGAGAAGTTCTACAGCACCGGCAGCCTGTTCTCCGACTGGATCGACGTGTATGCCCAGCGCAGTGACACCGGCGGCGATGTGATTGCCGCTGTCCGCACTCGCCAACCGGGGATCGTGCAGAGCGATGACTGGGACGGTTTCGGCCAACGCACCACCGGCAGTGGCACCTCGCGGTTTATCGACGCCGAAGTCGACGCCGAGAACGTCATCGACTTTGCCACCCGCTTCAAATACCAGACCGCGTTCTATCAGTTGGTGTTGCTGGCAACCCTGGCCGGGATCGGTCGTGCGGCATTGCGCGACGTGGCGCATGAGGTCCGCGAGCGCAAACGCATTTACAGCCACGGCAATGCTCGGCACGTCAGCCAGGATGCGCAGGTTCAGCAAGTGGTCGGTGACATCGCCGCGTGGGTGTACGCCGCCGAAGCAAGTGCCTTGAAGGCCGCGCAACCGGCGCAACGGGCTTACTTGGCGCGGTTCTCGGGTGATGAGGTGCTTGAGCGAGAGGCGAATGTCGCGGCGGAAATCGAATCGGCCAAGGCGCAAGGGGTGGTTTCTGAACTGATCCTGCAAGCGACCACGCAGTTGTTCAATGCGCTGGGGGCCTCGGATGTTCGCGAGGGGAAATCGCTGGACCGGCATTGGCGCAATGCAAGGACGGTGTCGTCGCATAATCCGCTGATCTACAAGGCGCGGATTGTCGGGGACTGGACGATCAACGGGACCGAGCCGCCGTTTGTGTGGCAGATCGGGAATGGGCCTGCCAGCAAGTGAAGTAGCGTCTGGAAGTCAGTCATCGCGGGCAAGCCTCGCTCCTACGGGATTGTGGTGATCACAAAATGGGGGGATCACATAAATCCCGTAGGAGCGAGGCTTGCCCGCGAAGAGGCCAGACCAGTCGCCGCAGAAGTCGGATCTAGGTAAGATATCGGCCCTTCCCCGCAGCCCCTTGCTGCACCCCGCCGAATAAGCCGATTCCATGCCTTTCGAACTCAGCGTTGACCTCACCACCCTGGCCATTCTCGCCTTCGTCGCCTTCATTGCCGGTTTCATCGACGCCATTGCCGGCGGTGGCGGTCTGCTGACCACCCCGGCGCTGTTGACCGCCGGCCTGCCGCCGCACCTGGTACTGGGCACCAACAAACTGAGTTCCACCTTCGGTTCCGCCACCGCAAGCTTCACCTTCTACCGCCGCAAGCTGTTCCATCCAAGGCAGTGGGTGCACGCCATCGTCGGCACGCTGGTCGGTGCGCTCACCGGTGCGGTCGTCGCGCATTACCTGCCCGCCGAGTGGCTGAACAAAATGCTCCCGGTGATTGTGTTTGCCTGTGGCCTGTACCTGCTGTTCGGTGGCACGCCAAAAGCGCCGCTGGACAGCGATGCGCCGATCAAGAAGAAGTGGCAATCGACCCAAGGCTTTAGCCTCGGTTTCTACGACGGTGTGGCCGGTCCGGGCACCGGCGCGTTCTGGACCGTCAGCAGTATGCTGATGTATCCGATTGACCTGGTGAAGGCCAGCGGCGTGGCCCGCAGCATGAACTTCGTCAGTAACATTGCGGCGCTGTCGGTGTTCGTGTTTTCCGGGCAGGTGGACTGGATCATCGGCCTGAGCATGGGCCTGTCGGTGATGGTCGGCGCGTTTTTCGGGGCTCGCACCGCCATCAGCGGCGGCGCGAAGTTCATTCGCCCGGTGTTCATCACCGTGGTGCTGGGCTTGACCGTGCGGTTAGCCTGGCAGCACTGGTTCAGCGTGGCCTAAGCGCCGCGCCACGTAGACGTCGATGAGGTAACGGGCAATCGAGCGCGACGCCGGCAAGGGCGGCAACGCGTGAACGTTGAACCACTGGGCGTCTTCGATTTCGTCTTCCTGACAGACAATCTCGCCCCCGGCGTACTCGGCGTGAAAACCGAGCATCATCGAATGCGGGAACGGCCAGCATTGACTGCCCATGTACTGGATGTTCTTGACCTCGATCTGCACTTCCTCGCGCACCTCGCGAATCAGGCAGTCCTCGGCTGACTCGCCCGGTTCGGCAAACCCCGCCAACGTGCTATAGACCCCGGTCACGAAGCGTGGAGAACGAGCCAGCAACACTTCGTCGCCCCGTGTCACCAGCACAATCATGCTCGGCGAAATGCGCGGGTAATAACGCAAATCACACGGCTCGCAGTACATCGCGCGTTCACGGGGAACTTGCGTCGCCGCCTGACCGCAATTGCCGCAAAAGCGATGCTCGCGGTACCAGGTGCCAATCTGCGCGGCGTAACCGAGCACCTTGTACACCGTGTGATCGCCCTCGAGCATGAACGCGCGCAGGCCTTTCCAGTTGCAGCCCGGCACGTCGCTGTGACTGCGCAGTTCCAGCAGATAGACCGGCTCGCCATCCAGATGGCCGATGCCATGTTCGGCCAGGATCGACAGGTCCTGACGCTTGAGCCATTCGCGAGGGAACAGCGCGCCATTGTCATCGAACAGAAAGCCCTCGGGGCTGCGAGCCACGGCCCAGCCGCCGGGTTGATCGGTGTCCAGTACTGCGGTGGTCCAGCGTGAAGTCATGTTCAATCAGTCCAGAAATTCGGGTTTCTGTTTGCTCATATGGGCGGCCATGGCCACGCGCAAATCAGTGGATTGCAGCATGGCGGCGTTCCAGGTGGCGACGTATTCGAGGCCGTCGTCGATGCGGTGGTCGCGCATGTAGCTGATCATTTCTTTGGTGCCGGTGACCGCAATCGGCGACTTGCTGGCGATTTCGCGAGCAATGCCCATCACACCTTCCAGCAGGCTGGCATTATCGCTGTAAACGCGATTGACCAGGCCGATGCTGCGCGCTTCCTCGGCGCCGAAGGTGCGACCAGTGTAAGCCAGTTCACGCAGCATGCCGTCACCGATGATCCGCGGCAAGCGTTGCAAAGTGCCCACGTCGGCGGCCATGCCGATGTCGATTTCCTTGATCGAGAATTGTGCGTCCTCGGCGGCGTAACGCATGTCGCACGCAGCAATCAGGTCGATGGCGCCGCCCAGGCAATAGCCCTGAATCGCCGCCAGCACTGGCTTGCGGCAATTATCGACGGCATTGAACGACGCTTGCAGGGCGAGGATCTTGCGACGCAGCAGGCGCGCATTGCGGCCGACGTCCTTGCCCAGTTCGTTGGCCACCCCGGCCAGCATCATCAGGTCGATACCGGAGGAAAAGTGCTTGCCCGCGCCACTGAGAACAACCACCCGGGCTTCGTCTGTGTCATCGATCCACTGGAAAATCTCGATGATCTCGCTCCAGAACGCGGCGTTCATCGAATTGATCTTTTCCGGGCGGTTGATCTGCACATGGGCGATATTATCGGCCAGTTCGACGGTGAACGCGGTGTACTGAGACATGGCAGTGATCCTTTTACCGGGCAAAAATGAGGACCGGACTATAACAAGGCATTGCCTGGGGGAGTAAGGCAGTGGTTCGGCCAAAAGCGGGACTGGCTGCAAGGCAGTGCCCCCGATCGACAGCGAATGCTGTAGCGCCTCGATTTGCGCTTTCCCTGCCAAAGAAATGAATAATTGTTCACCCTGCGGTGTTCTCCAATCAACGCTCCATGAGAATTGCCCGTGAACAATCTGAATCCGGATTCTCCGCCCCGTTTTGACCGACGCACTGGCCGGCCTGCATACGGTCATGGCGCTGGTTCACCATTACGGCCTGCGCGATAACACCTTGTGCCGCATGCTGCCGGGGCGTGGTTTAAACTGAAACGAATTTACCTGCGGAGCATTTTTCATGACTGTCCGTTTTGCTGTTTTCACCACCCCGCTGCTGCTTGCCGTTGCGTTGTCTGGTTCGCTGGCCCTGGCCAATGGCGACGATGACGCCCCGGCGAAACCCAACTGCCCCAAAGGCCAGGTTTTCGACACCAAGTCGCGCAAGTGCGTCATGCAAACCAGCAACCTGGTCCCGGACGCGGACCGCACCGATTACGCTTATCGCCTGGCCAGGGACGGTCGCTACGAAGAAGCCTTGGCCCTGCTCGACACGCTCAAGAATCCGAACACGGCCAAGGCCCTGAACTATCGCGGCTACGCCACGCGTAAACTGGGGCGCACCGACGAAGGCATCGGTTATTACCTGCAATCAGTCAGACTCGACCCGCAGTATGCACAAGTGCGTGAATACCTCGGCGAGGCTTACGTGATCAAAGGGCGACTGGACCTGGCGCAAGAGCAGTTGCAGCAGATCAAATCGATCTGTGGCAGCACGTGCGAGGAATATCAGGACCTGGCTGAAGCCATCAACGATTCATCGAAAACCTGACACACCGAACAGACGGAGGTCGCCATCGCCAGCGATCAGGCAATAAGGGCAGAACTTGGCCAGCATTTGACGCGTTTATGGCGTTACGGGCTGCTGTTGTCCCGGCAACGGCATGTCGCCGAAGACCTGGTGCAAGCCACCTGCGTTCGAGCGCTGGAGCGTGCCGGGCAGTTTGTCTCCGGCACCCGTATGGACCGCTGGCTGTTGAGCATTCTGCATTCGATCTGGCTCAACGAAGTGCGCTCCCGACGGGTGCGCCAGGGCCAAGGCCTGGTCGATGCCGATAGCCAGTTGTCGTTTGATGGAGAATCCGTGGCGCAGACTCACGTGCTCGCCGCCCAGGTCATCCGCCGCGTCGACGCCCTGCCCGAGGCCCAGCGTGAAACGGTGTACCTGGCTTACGTCGAAGGCCTGTCGTACCGCGAAGTCGCCGAGGTGCTGCAAGTGCCCATCGGCACCGTCATGAGCCGCCTCGCCGCCGCCCGGGTGAAACTGGCCGAGTATCCACCACTGCACACAGTACCGAACCCTTTCACGGGAGAACGTCGATGAACGACCACGCGACACCTTCGGACGAGCAACTGGTGGCGTACCTCGACGATCAGCTCGATGTCGACCAGCGCACCCGCATCGACGCGGCCATTGCCGAAGATTCGACACTCAATCTGCGCCTGCAATGGTTGGCCCGCAGCAGCCTGCCGTTCAAGCAAGCCTACGACGAACTGGCTCAACAAGCGCCCGTCGACCGTTTGCAATCGATGCTCGACACCTTGCCTTCGCCTGAACGCCCGGCCATGAATCGCCGCCGGTTCCTCGCCGCTGCGGCGGGCCTGGTGGTCAGCGGTGTGGTGGCGGATCGCTTGTTCCTCGGCTGGCAATTGAGCCAGCAAAAGAGCAACTGGCGCGGCCTGGTCGCCGACTATATGTCGCTGTACGTGCCGCAAACCCTGGAACACTTGCCCGTCGATGAAGCTTCGCAACGGGCGCAACTGCGGACTATCGACGCGCGTCTGGGCCTGAGCCTGACGCCTGCGCAACTGGCCCTGCCACGGTCCGAATTGAAGCGCGCGCAAATTCTCGAGTACGACGGCATGCCTATCGCGCAGATTACCTACCTGGACCCGGCGCACGGCCCGATTGCCTTGTGCGCCAAGCGCTCAAACCTCGGTAGCCGGCATTTCGCCCATGAAATTCGACACGGGATGAATGTGGTTTATTGGGCGGATATGGAGCATGCGTGGATGCTGATCGGGCATAACCCGGCGGCAGAACTGCAGGTTATGGCGAAGTTATTACGAAGCCGACTGAGCGCGTGAGCGAAGTTGTCCTATGCTTGGCGTCTGTTTTCCAAGGAGGAACCTAGCCATGCCAATCGCTTCTCGCACAGCCTTGCTGGTCATTGATGTACAGAACGACTTCATCCCCGGTGGCCAGCTGCCGGTGCCTGAGGGCGACCTGATCGTGCCCCTGATCAACCGCATCGGCGGCCAGTTCAAACAGGTCATCATCGCCCAGGACTGGCACCCGCCCGGCCATGCCTCATTCGCTTCAAGCCATCCCGGTCGCGAGCCTTACGAGGTCATCGAGCTGCCTTACGGCCCGCAAACACTGTGGCCGGATCATTGTGTCCGGGCGACGAATGGGGCCGAGTTCCACAAGGATCTGGACCTGCCCCACGCGCAACTGATCATTCGCAAGGGCTGCAACCCGGACATCGACAGTTACTCGGCGTTTCTGGAAGCGGATCGCACGACCACCACCGGGCTGGCCGGCTATTTGAAAGAACGCGGCGTCGACACCGTCTACCTGGTCGGACTCGCGCTGGATTTCTGCGTGATGTTCTCGGCGCTGGATGCACGGGCAGCAGGGTTCAATGCGTTTGTGGTGATGGATGCGTGCCGGGCCATTGATCTGGACGGATCGTTGGCGGCGGCGATCGAGCGGATGCAAGTGGCTGGGGTCGGGTTGATTCCATCAAAAGAATTACTCGGCTGAGCGATCAAAAACCTGCGGCCATTGATCCTCTGTGGCGAGGGGGCTTGCCCCCGTTGGGGCGCGAAGCGGCCCCCGCATACTTTCAGTCGCACCGCATTGGCTGGTTTTACGACCGCTTCGCAGCCGAACGGGACGATGCGGCGTTCCGACAAGCCCCCTCGCCACAGGTTCGGTGTTGGGTCAGGCTGAGGTAGGCAGCCACAAACGGAACCGCGCGCCCCCCAATGGCGAAGGCTCAACCGTCAGCGTCCCACCCTGCGCTTCCAGTGCCCGACGACTGATCGCCAGCCCCAGACCAAACCCGCCCGTTGCCCGGTCGCGGCTGCGGTCCAACCGATAGAACGGTTCAAAAATCCGTTCGCGCTCATCATCGGGAATGCCGATGCCGTCGTCATCGACCCAGATTTCGCAGCCTTTAGGGCAAACCTTTACGCCAATCTGAATGCGCTTTTCGCAGTAGCGCATGGCATTGCGCAGCAGGTTTTGTATCGCGCGAGCCGTCAGTCGTGGGTCCAGCGCAAAACGTTCGAGCTGCCCATTCAGCAGCACGTCGATCACGATGTCCGGCGACTCCAGTTCTTCATCGACGCTGCCCAGAATGCTGTCGATAAACTCGTCCAGCGACACTTCGACCTGTTCCGGCAGGCGCGCCGGGTTTTGCAGTCGGCTGTAGGACAGCAGTTCCAGGACCAATTCATCCAGTTCACGAATGTGCGCGACCAGCCCTTGCAGCCGTTCGCGACTGGCGGCCGGCAAGTCGTCGGACAGCGCCAGGGCCAGGCCGAAGTCCAGGCGCGTCAGCGGTGTGCGCAGTTCGTGAGAAACGGCGTTGAGCAGGTCGCGCTGCTGGTTGAGCAGGTTTTCGATATCGCCGGCCATGGTGTCGAAGACGTTGGCCAGGCTGCCGATGTTGGAGTGCGGAGAGATCTGCGTGCGCTCGTCGAGGTGGCCTTTGCCGAAGCGTTCGGCGGTGCCTTTGAGGCGTTCCAGATCGCGCCAATGCGGGCGCAGCCACAGCAACAGACAGGCGAGCATGGTCGCGCCGATCAGGACGTTGATGCTCCAGTACAACAGACTGACGTCCATCGGGTCCGGCGGCACGACCATTTCGACAACGGTCTGTTGGTTCAGCGGCGCCACGGCCAGAGTGCGCCAGCCCCAGTCGCCGATGCGCACGACGTTCTCGCCACGTTGCAAACGCTGGCGTTCGTCGAGGGTGAAATCGGGGTCGTCATGGCGGGTGAGGACGATGTGCAGCGGCGCGAATTCCTTGTCCATCTCGCTCGCCAGCGCCGGCCACTGCGCTTCGGGCACAGCATGGAACTGTTTGACGATGAGGGTTTGCAGCCCGCGCGAATAATCGAGGTTGTAGGTGACAAACCGCTCATGGAACACCCTGATCACCAGGTCCGGCACCAGGTAGATCGCTGCGCTGTACGAAACGATCATCACCAGATAGAGGCGAAACAGGATCCTGAACATCGTTTCAGCATTCCCACTCGGAACGGCTGAACAGGTAGCCCTTGCCCCACACGGTCTTGATCTTGCGCGCCTCGCCCGCGTGGTCGTCGAACTTGCGCCGCAGCTTGGAAATCGCCACGTCCACCGAGCGGTCGGTGCCGTTGAATTCGATGCCGCGCAGGCGTTGCAGGATCTGGTCGCGGCTCAGCACTTCGCCGGCATGCCGGGCCAGCACCACCAGCAGGTTGTATTCACCGCTGGACAGTTCGACCAGTTGCTCGCGCCAGGTCACGGTGCGCTCGGACAGGTCGATGCACAGATTGCCCATGAGAATGCGGTCGTTGGCGGTCTGCGGTTCACTGAGGCTGCTGCGGCGCAACAGCGTGCGCACGCGGGCCAGCAACACGCGGGGCTCGCAGGGTTTGGTGACGTAGTCGTCGGCGCCCATTTCCAGGCCCAGCACCTGGTCGTGGCTGTCGTCGCGGGCGGTCAGCATCAGGATTGGTAGCGCGGCCGAATCCGCCCGCAGCAAGCGGCAGACTTGCAGGCCATCAAGCCCCGGCAGCATCAGGTCGAGGATCACCAGATCCGGCGGATTGACCCGCGCGCGCTCGCGCACGTGGTCGCCACGGCTGATCACACTGACTGAATAGCCATTGCGTTCCAGGTAGCTGGCAATCAGTTCGGAGAGCGCGGTGTCGTCTTCGACCAGGAGGATGTTGGGCATGGGTGTTTCCAGAAAGTGCAGTGGCGACCTTTAGGGCCTCTTCGCGGGCAAGCCTCGCTCCTACAGGGGAATGCGATTAATTGTAGGAGCGAGGCTTGCCCGCGATGGCGGCCTGTCAGGCGCAAAAAGTTTCAAGCGGCCAAGGATATACGCCCCCGCACGCCCGCGAGCAAAACCCTTACACAATTTCACACAGCACCAACAAAGCTTCACCGCTACTCTGCCCGGCTCCCCGTAGGATGCGGGCAGTCATTATTGGGGTAATTACATGTCAAAGAACCTGCTTGCCAAGCTCAGCCTGATGGCGCTGGCATTGACGCTGAGCGCTTGTGACAAGTCCTCGAACGCCGAAGAACAGGCGCCTCTGGCCACGGTGCGGGTCGAAACCGTCGAAGCCCGGTCGCTGTCGATCACCAGCGAACTGAGCGGGCGGATTGCCGCGCCACGGATTGCCGAAGTCCGTGCCCGGGTCGCCGGCGTCGTGTTGCAACGCACCTTTCGCGAAGGCAGCGACGTCAAAAAAGGCGATGTGCTGTTCCGCATCGACCCGGCGCCCTTCAAGGCTGACCTGGACAGCGCCGAAGCAGCACTGCGCAAGGCTGAAGCCAACGCGTTCCAGGCCAAACTTCAGGAACAGCGTTATGCCCAGTTGATCGAAGGCAACGCCATCAGCGGCCAGGATTACGACAACGCCCGGGCCAGTGCCCGGCAGACCGCCGCTGATGTCGCCGCCAGCAAGGCCGCCGTGGACCGGGCAAAACTCAACCTCGGTTACGCCACCGTCACTGCGCCGATTTCCGGACGCATCGGCCGCGCGCTGGTGACCGAAGGCGCACTGGTCGGGCAGAACGAAACCACGCCGCTGGCACTGATTCAGCAGCTGAACCCGATTCACGCCGACCTGACCCAATCGACCCGCGAGCTCAACGATCTGCGCCGCGCCTTCCGTTCCGGCCAGTTAAAGGAAGTGGGCCAGGGCCAGGCCAAAGCCACGCTGATTCAGGATGACGGCAGCCTCTACCCGCTGCCGGGCAAGCTGCTGTTCACCGACATTACCGTCGACCCGGGCACCGGCCAGATCATCGTGCGCAGCGAGTTTCCCAATCCGGACCTCGATTTGCTGCCGGGCAGCTTCGTGCGTGTGCGCCTGGAACAAGCGGTGAATCAACAAGGTATCAGCGTGCCGCAGCGGGCCATTCAGCGTGACAGCGCCGGTATTGCCCAAGTGCTGGTGCTCGACACCGAGCAGCGCATCGGCCAGCAAACGGTTGAACTGGGCGCGGTGCAGAACGATCGCTGGATTGTCACCGGCGGCCTCAAACCCGGCGACCGCATCGTCACCGAAGGCCTGCAACACGCCAAGCCCGGTGAGAAAGTCCAGATCGACAACACCCCTCTTCCACTTGCCCAGGTTTCTGGTCAGTAAGCAGGACGCTTTTTATGCCGCAGTTCTTTATCGATCGCCCGGTATTCGCCTGGGTGGTTGCCCTGTTCATCCTGCTGGCCGGTGCGTTGGCCATTCCTCAGTTGCCGGTGGCGCAATACCCCGATGTCGCGCCGCCGCAGATCGAAATCTACGCCGTGTACCCCGGCGCTTCGGCGCAGACCATCGACGAGAGCGTGGTCAGCCTGATCGAGGAGGAGCTCAACGGCGCCGATCATCTGTTGTATTTCGAATCCCAGAGCAGCCTCGGCAGCGCCACCATCAAAGCCACTTTCCAGCCGGGCACCAACCCGGAGATGGCGCAGGTCGACGTGCAAAACCGCCTGAAAGTGGTGGAGTCGCGCCTGCCGCAGGCGGTCAATCAGCAAGGTTTGCAGGTGGAGAAAGTCTCCGCCGGTTTTCTGCTGCTGATCACCCTGACCTCCAGCGACGGCAAGCTCGACGATGTGGCGCTCAGCGATTACCTGGCACGCAACGTGATGAACGAGATCAAGCGTCTGGACGGCGTCGGCAAGGCCCAGTTGTATGGTGCCGAACGGGCGATGCGCATCTGGATCGACCCGCAGAAGCTGATCGGTTTCAACCTGACCCCGGCCGACGTCAACGCCGCCATCGTCGCGCAGAACGCCCAGGTTTCGGCCGGCAGCATCGGCGATTTGCCGACGCGCTCCACCCAGGAAATTACCGCGACCATTCTGGTCAAAGGCCAATTGTCGACACCGGAAGAATTCGCCGACATCGTCCTGAAAGCCAATCCCGACGGTTCCACCGTGCGCATCAAGGACGTGGCGCGGGTCGAGATCGGTAGCCAGGAATACCAATTTGGCACGCGCCTGAACGGCAAGCCTTCCACCGCCGTCAGCGTGCAGTTGGCGCCGGGCGCCAATGCGCTGAGCACCGCGACCCTGGTGCGAGCGAAGATGGATGAGCTGGCGCGCTATTTCCCGGCGAACGTGGAATACAAGATTCCTTACGACACCTCGCCATTCGTCAAAGTCTCGATCACCAAAGTGGTGTACACCCTCGGCGAGGCGATGCTGCTGGTGTTTGCGGTGATGTTCCTGTTCCTGCAGAACATCCGCTACACGCTGATCCCGACGCTGGTGGTGCCGGTGGCGCTGATGGGCACGTTTGCGACCATGTTGGCGCTGGGCTTCTCGATCAACGTGCTGACCATGTTCGGCATGGTCCTGGCCATCGGCATTCTGGTGGACGACGCCATCGTGGTGGTGGAAAACGTCGAACGGATCATGGCCACCGAGGGCCTGTCGCCCAAAGAGGCGACACGCAAGGCGATGAAGCAGATTACCGGGGCGATCATCGGCATCACCCTGGTGCTGGTGGCGGTGTTCATTCCGATGGCGTTCATGCAGGGCTCGGTCGGGGTGATTTACCGCCAGTTCTCGCTGTCGATGGCCACCTCGATCCTGTTCTCGGCGTTCCTTGCGCTGACCCTGACCCCGGCGTTGTGCGCGACGCTGCTCAAGCCGATTGCCAAGGGCGAGCATCACGAAAAGAGCGGGTTCTTCGGCTGGTTCAACCGTGGTTTCGAACGTTTGACCGAACGATATCAAGGTTGGGTCGCCTATGCGCTGAAACGCACGGGCCGTTATCTGCTGATTTACGGCGTGCTGCTGATTGGCCTGGGCCTGTGCTTCAGTCGCCTGCCCTCCTCCTTCCTGCCGGTTGAAGATCAGGGCTACACCATCACCGACATTCAATTGCCGCCGGGTGCAAGTAAAAACCGCACGGTGCAGGTCGTGGAGCAAATTGAAGCGCACAACGCCACGGAACCGGGTGTTGGCGACAGCACGGTGATTCTCGGTTTCAGTTTTTCCGGCAGCGGACAGAACGCTGCACTGGCGTTTACCACGCTGAAGGATTGGTCGGATCGGGGCAGCGACGACTCGGCGAGTTCGATTGCCGACCGTGCCAATATCGCGCTGAGTCAGATCAAGGACGCCGTGGCCTTCTCGGTGCTGCCACCGCCGGTTGACGGTCTCGGCACCTCCAGCGGTTTCGAGTTCCGCTTGCAGGACCGTGGCGGCCTCGGTCATGCCACGTTGATGAAGGCGCGCAGCGAATTGCTCGCCGCCGCCGAGAAAAGCCCGATCCTGATGAACGTGCGCGAAAGCGCGCTGGCCGAAGCACCGCAAGTGCAGCTGGAAGTCGACCGCAAGCAGGCCAACGCCCTGGGCGTGTCCTTTGCCGACATTGGCAACGTACTGTCCACGGCGGTCGGCTCGGCTTACATCAACGACTTCCCCAATCAGGGGCGAATGCAACGGGTGGTGGTTCAGGCTGAAGGCGATCAGCGCAGTCAGGTGGCCGATCTGCTGAAGATCCACGTGCGTAACGATGCCGGAAAAATGGTGCCGTTGTCGGCCTTCGTCCAGGCGAAATGGACCCAGGGTCCGGCGCAATTGACCCGTTACAACGGCTACCCGGCGATCAGCATTTCCGGCGAGCCGTCGCCCGGTCACAGCACCGGTGAAGCCATGGCGGAAATCGAGCGGCTGGTTGCGCTCGGCCCGGCAGGGTTGGCTCAGGAGTGGACCGGCTTGTCGTTGCAGGAACGTTTGTCCGGCAGTCAGGCACCGATTCTGCTCGGGCTGTCGCTGTTGATCGTGTTCCTGTGTCTGGCGGCGCTGTATGAGAGTTGGTCGATTCCGACGTCGGTGCTGCTGGTGGTGCCGCTGGGTGTGCTTGGCGCCGTGCTGGCCGTGACCTTTCGCGGGATGCCCAACGATGTGTTCTTCAAGGTCGGGTTGATCACCATTATTGGCCTGTCGGCGAAGAACGCGATCCTGATCATCGAATTCGCCAAGAGCCTGTACGACGAAGGGCATGACTTGATCGACGCCACGCTGCAAGCCGCGCGCCTGCGACTGCGGCCGATTGTGATGACGTCGCTGGCATTCATTCTGGGCGTGGTGCCGCTGGCGATTGCGACCGGGGCCAGCTCGGCGAGTCAGCAAGCGATCGGCACCGGTGTGATTGGCGGTATGATTACGGCGACGCTGGCGGTGGTGTTTGTGCCGGTGTTTTTTGTGGTGGTGATGAAGTGGGTTAAACGTTTAAAGAAGACGGACTGAAGCATTCATTCTATAAACCGCATTTTTTAAGCCAAGAAGCCTCCGTGAACTGTCAGATCTGACAGTTCACGGGGGCTGCATTCCTCTTTACGCTGGGTTCAACGCTCGACAACGTCGTTGAGCACGAGATGAACCCTCAGCGAAGGAATGCCCAGATGAAAAAACCAATCAGTCGTACACCAAGCGCCACTATCGGAACGTGCACTGCAGTTATTAGCGGGCGAGAAAACTTTGTGGGCGACGAAGAAAAAATGAAGTTATACAAAGACCCGGGTGAAGGTCGTTTGTATGCAATGGCCACCCATAATGTCGAGGCAGGCGAACGCCAGTTTTACGATCTCTTCTTCAGGATTCCGAACGAGGGAAGTGTAACGGACAAGGTTTACATGATTGATAAGGACGTCAATAACCCCAGTACAGCCAACGCTACCTTTTGGGAGCGCAATGGACCAGGCGCCAAGGCGTTCACAGCCACGTCGGGGCGTTTGACTTTCACCATCGACGAAAACACCGAACATGCCACCGCTACCTTCGAGTTTGAAACAGAGGAACAATTCGTAACTGTGACCGAAGGGAGGTTCGACCTTAAAGGCTTTGATCCAAGCCTCACCAGACCCATGGACCACAAAGCGTCCGGGAGCTTCACCGCCGAGATTCAAGACGGCAACATCGCGAAAAATTACAGTGCTATCGAATTTGACCTGACCGCGAAACCTGGTAACGACACCAATTTTCCAGTTGCGCATTGGTTGGGCTGGTCCAAACAACCCGGCACCCCGAATGCCGTCATCTCCCTGTTCGTCGCCACTACGCTAGAGACCAACAAGGTGTACACCCTCACTCGGAACAGCAATGAAGTTCGGGCGATGTACATCGTTTTTGATTCCTCCGGGATACGGAGTCACCTCTCCATCGACGGGACGCTCCAGCTCGACTCCGTCCCACCTAAGGGTTCATCCTTGGGTGTGTTGGCGGGTTCCATCGATTTCGAAGCCGAACTCTCCGACGGGTCAAAAACCATCCATGTGCAAAAAGGCGTGTTCCATTTCGACGGCACAAAGCGCCCGTCCTGAGCATTTTGATAAAAGGCAAAAGCCCCCACTTGCTGCATCACTCACGGCAGGGCTATGGTGCTGCAAAGCCCCTGACCGTGAGCCGTCATGCCCTTCCTCGCCCGCACCCACCCTCGCCTGTCCGCCGCCGCCACCCTTGGCGTCGCGGCAGGCATTCTGGCTCCGGTCGATTCGATCATCAGCAAAATCCTCATTGGCTGGAATGTCGGGGTCTGGACTTACCTCATCCTGATGTTCTGGCTCGCCGCCCGCGCCAAGGCGCCGGACGTGAAACGCATCGCCGAGATCGAAGACGAAAACGCCGGGCTGGTGTTGTTCGTGGTGTGCATCGCCGCGTTGGCCAGCCTCGCCACCATCACCTTTGAACTGGCCGGCAGCAAGGACCTGGAAACCAGTCGCAAGCTGCTGCATTACGGCTTCACCGCGCTGACGGTCATCGGTTCGTGGCTGCTGATCGGGGTGATTTTCAGCGTGCATTACGCTCGTCTGTTCTACACCTGGGACGGCAAAGACCTGGCGTTGCGTTTTGCTGAAGGACTGGAAACGCCCAACTATTGGGACTTTCTGTATTTTTCTTTCACCATCGGCGTGGCGGTGCAGACTTCGGATGTGGGCGTGGCGACACGGAGTATGCGCAAGATTGTGCTGGCACAATCACTGATCGGTTTTTTGTTCAACACGGCGATTCTCGGTTTTTCGATCAACATTGCAGCGGGATTGTTCGGCTAGTCGCTGCACAAACGTTCTAGCCACCAAACCCGGTGAGCGCATTTAAATAGTCGGCAATCCGTCTCTCAGGTGCAGCATGACCACTCACAACTGGATCGACCTGACCCAGGACGCCGACACCGGCATCGAGACCCTGCGCGCGCATTTCGAAGGCCATGCCTACGATCCGCACTGGCATGACAGTTATCTGGTGGGCGTGACCGAACAAGGCGTTCAGCAGTTCAATTGCCGCCGAACAAAACACCAAAGCACGCCAGGCAAGGTGTTTCTGCTCGAACCGGGCGACATCCACGACGGCGATGCGCCGACCGAAGACGGTTTCACCTACCGCATGCTGTACCTCGATCCGCAGTGGCTGAAACGTGAACTAAGTGCAGTCTTCGAAAACGCCCCCGACAACAGTCAATTGAGTTTCGCCAATACGTTGGCCAGCGATACACGGCTGGCCGACGCCACCAGCCTCGCATTTCAAACCCTGCATGGCGGAGAACTGAAAATCGTCCGCCAGACCGCCCTCGACGGCTTGCTCGAACGCCTGACCAGCCATTTGCACTGGCGCACCCGCTACGACGAAGACCCACGCTTGCCGTTGGTAGCGCAGAAAGCCCGGGAGTATCTGCACGCCAATGCCCAGTACGACATCGGCCTCGATCAATTGGCCGCCGCTACCGGCGTCGACCGCTTTCGCCTGACCCGGGCGTTCAAGGCTGCGTATGGCTTGGCGCCGCACGCCTATCTGGTGCAACTGCGGTTGTCGAAGGCGCGGCGAATGCTGGCCAGCGGCATGCAACCCGCCGCAGTCGCCATGGAACTCGGTTTTGCCGATCAAAGCCATCTGGGGCGCTGGTTCGTACGCGCCTATGGCCTGACACCGGCAATGTACCGCAAACGCTGCTCAAATCTTCCAGACGCGGGAAGTTGACTTTGTGACGATGGCCCCTGAATTATCCAGGGAGTCCACTGCCATGTTGTCCACCTTTCCAACGTTACTGCCGTTCTTGCTATTCGCTTTTGTCGCATCCATCACGCCGGGGCCAACCAACATTCTAGTGCTGAGCAACAGCGCCCGCTTTGGCTTCAAGGCAGCGCTGCCGATCATTTTCGGAGCCTGTGCCAGTGCGGCGCTGATTGTGTTGCTGGTGGGGAGCGGTGTGGGTGAGTCGCTCTCCGGATTGCCAGGGGTGCAATCGCTGATGAAATGGGCCGGGATCGCCTGGCTGAGCTTCCTGGCATGGCAGATTTACCATGCGCCGCTCTCGACATTCACCGTGGAAGGTGGACAAAGACGCGAGTTTGGATTGTGGGCAGCCGCGAGTTTGCAGCTGGTCAATCCAAAAACCTGGATGATGGCGTTTGCCGTGGTTGGTGTGTTCGCCGGGGTCGGCGATGATCGTCAACTTCAGATTATCGGCCTGTCGCTGGCATTTTTTCTGGTCTCACTGCCATGCCTGACTGTATGGGCCGTTCTTGGAACGGGAGCAAACCGATGGCTTGGCTCGGTGAACGCCATCCAGCGTTTCAATCAAACAATGGCGTTGCTGCTATTGGTTTCTGCTTGGCTTACGCTGATGTGACGCGAGGCTTCAGCTAAAAAAATGCCCCGAAACGTTCGGGGCATTGTTATGTCGACTCAGCTGAAAGTAGTCGTCTGCATCAGAAGAAGTAGCTCAGTCTCAAGCTCCCACTCCAGTCCTGGCTGACTGTGGTGCCTTTGCTGCCACCAACTTGACCGGACACTTGCCAGTTTTTTTGAGCAGGTGTCCACTTCAGACCTGCACCATATTCAACGGCACTGCGGCCGCGATCATCATCGAACGCGTCATCGTCATTGATCGTGACCTCATTGGTCTTCACGAACTCATGAGTAACGGCGGTGACCAGACTCGGCTCCAGTTCGCCTCCACCTTCGAGCGGGATTTGCACCCCGCCCCTGATGCCAAGCTTGCCTTGAAACGAACGCATGGCATCGCTGTCGACTTCCAGGCCATTGTCCAGTCGATACTTGTCGCTCTGGGTGACACCTGTGGCCAATTGCACTTGAGGCTCGATAAAGTAGCCGTTTTCTAAACGAATATGTTTACCCACCGCCACCGAACCGCTGACACCCAATGCCTTGAAATCACCTTTGGCGCGCGTGCCGTCGCTCATGGTGACCTTGGCCTTGTTATCGAACTGGTTGACCTTGGCCATGACGTTGACGAAAACGCCGCTTTCAGCATCATACGTATTGCCATAGACACCGGCGTTCAGGCTTTCAACCGTTGCACTGGACCCGTACTTGAGATCCATCCGGGTATGGCTCGAGCCGAAAAACCCACCCAGCACCCATGACCGGCCCGCCAACTCGACCGTTGTGTCAGCACCCGCGGTGATACCTGTCTGGTTTTGACTGTAACCGCCGCCATAGGCGTTCTTGACGTTGTTTTGATTGCCATATGTGCGCAGCCAGACGCTGTTGCTGAGGTTCTTGACCGAACCGTCATCGGTTGCACGTAACGACCCCGTCTGGTTACCGCTCATGTCACGCTCACCCAGCTGCTCGCTGAGCACGGCCATTTCAGCGTTCATGATGCTGCGAGCGCTGCCTGCCAATGCCAATGCGGTATTGGTCGACGTACTGACTGTTTCCTTGTCCGGGCGCAGGTACAAGCCCTCGCCGTCCCTCGCCAGGCGGTAGACAAACGTGCCGGCGTCCACTGTTTCCCGATTGTTCAAGCTGGCGTCAGCGTTGCCAGCAGCGATATTGCCGATGTGTACGTCCTCGGCAGTCAGCGGGTTGTCGCCGGTTGCGGAAATATCAAATTTAAGGTGGCCGTCTGCATGCTCGGCATTGAAAAAATCGGTACTTCCGGTGCTCAGGTCTGTGCCCATGAAAACAGTGCCGTTACCGGAGAAGTTGGCAACATTTAACCGAAGGAATTGCTCGTTTGTGCCCATGCGCACAATGCCGCCGTTGGCGGTCATGTTCTGTATGGCACCGTCGCCGGTCATGACCCACTGCGCAGCATTTTTGATGCTCACAACGCCCGAGTTGTTGATCTGGCCGGTCAATACCGAACCGGTGTCCAGCAGCACGTTGCCATTGACCCCGGTGAGTATGTCACCGGTCAGGCTGCTGCCATTGCTCAGTGCAAGACTGGAAACATTTTCGACATTACCGTTGAGCACAGAACGGTTGTCCAGCAGCACGCTGCCATTGGCCGCGGCGAGTACGTTACCGGTCAGGCTGCTTCCATTGTTCAGTGCAAGGCTGGAAGCATTTTCGACATCGCCGTTGAGTACCGAAAGGTTGTCCAGCAACACATTGCCATTGCTATCAGTACGTACGTTACCGGTCATGCTGCTACCGTTGTTCAGCACAAGGCTGACGACATTGTCGACGTTGCCGTTGATTGCGGAACTGTTCAGATTAACCGTGGCAGCCGTCCCTGCAATAGCCGCTACATTGCCGTTCAACGTACTGCCGGAATCGAGGCTGACCCGCGTAACATTTTGAAGATTGCCAGTAACAGAGGCTGCGTTTTGCATCGCCAGCTTGATGGTGCTGTCGGTATCGGCGATGAAATTACCGTTCACCGCACTGGCATCGACGATAACGTTGGCTGTGGAGCGATTGGTCGCCTGCAACGCCGTGGCATTGCCGCCGATCAGTTCTGTCCCGCCGAGAATATTAATGTCTGCGACCGAACCGGCGGCACCGGAAGAACCCAGTACAATTGCCGACCCCGTTACTCCCGTCACGCGGGTATTATTGAGCGTTACGGTGCTGGCGTTGACACCGGAAAGATCAGTAATGATTTGCAGGCCATCCTGCTCCCCGGAAAGGGTGCTGCCCGTAGCCGAGAGTGTTGCGCCCCCCAGTTGCACACCGTAACTGGTCGCACCGGTACCACGAATGGTCGAATTTTCAACATTCAAAACTGCGAAACCCACGGCATTCGCGCCACCGGGAAGCCCCGTAATTGTGCTGCCGCCCTTGACTGTCGCACTTGAGGACGCGGGGGTGTTTTGATTGCGACCCAACAGAAGACCAAAACTGTTCGAACTGGTGATCGTCGTGTTGTTGTCGAACGTGGCATTGCTGTCGATCAGTTGTATCGCCCCCCTGCCCGTTGCGCTTTCAACATTGGCTCCGGAAAGGGTCAGTTGAGAATTACTGGCATTGATCCTTTGGCTCTTGCCGCCGTTGGAAACGACAGTGGCATCAGCTGCAATAATTTCCAGTGTTTCTGCATTGTCAATAGTCAGTGTACCCCCTTGGGACACCGCCCATGCTTCCGGAACGGATGGGTTGGTTACCACTGCACTTTCGCCAGGCAGGAGAGTCCGACTGTAGGCCTGTGGAGAGGACGCAAATGCGACCGCTATCATTAATCCTTTAATTGCATATGGGTGTTTTGAAATCTTAAACGACGGCATAGATAAATCCTCAAACCTGCACAAATTCTGAAACTGATCTCTGGCAACACTGAAAATTCTGCCAAAAAACGTTCGACAGCCTAATGAGAAAAGCGAGAGTCCGATGTAGGAAAAGTCCTTGTTGTTTGAGGAATCGCCCTCAATTGGGCGTGACCATGGCCAACCTGTTTCTCTTTAATTAAAAAAGTTGCAAGAGAAATAGCGATGTTCCTCTTGCGACTTTAATTCAGCCATTCACCTTACTAAAGAGCAGTCGCTGGCGTTGCTGTACCGTCGCAATAGTTAAAACTATTACTGATAGTATCGAGCCGCTTTATAACGGGCTCGGAGCTTTGCATACCATTGATGTCCGTTGTATACCAATACTTGCCGTAGGCAATTGCACCTCTAATGGGTTGCGCAGCTTTGAAAATTACCGGGCTACCCACTGGCGCTACATCAGGCACGTCGGCGGCTTTGATGGTGTAATCTTGAGCGTCTATTGTACCGGGAATCAAATCAGTACCCGTCGCATTCCTGTGGGCCTCGAAATGCGCTTTGATAATCCTGCCCGGTGGTAACAGTGGGTCCTTTGGAATTAGCAAGCCCAGTATGTAACCGCTGGTTGGGCTGATCATCCCGAAACACTCGATGAAATCACGATTGTCCGGATTACGGATCCTGATAGTTGGTAGTGGTAACGGAATCGGAATGCCGCCCACAGCCACCGCCTGGTTCCTCGATATCATGACGTTTTTGTCGATGCCTGACTTCTGAATTGTCCAGTGAGCTTGTACTTCCGGAGTGGGAAGAGCAGAAATTATACCGGCCGAAATAGTAACTTCAAATTCGATTTCATCTGTAAATGGGACATAGTCTGTAATAAACACATTGTTGATGTAGCATTTAGCCGTCTGATCTGGAGTAATCGGCGGATCGTTGAGTCCAAATACAACTTTGAATTTACCAGCCTTATCACGATCGCCCGGCAACAAACTGTTTGCTGTGCTGGAGGCGCCCGTAACAGTGGGTAACTGCATATCCCTATTGACCAAATCTGGAAGATCTGGATTTGTTGGGCCGGCATAGTCAAAGGCCAGGGTGAAGATCGCTTCTGGCGACTCAACATTCGGCGTCATCCCGGTTCGGGTGATCGTATGTTTTATCATGATGCGTTTGGGTTCATCGGCGTCGGCAAATACTGTTTCAAGATCAGCGTATGAAAGAGGGAACGTTAGATTCGCACCGGCCCATGTTTGTTCGGGGAGTTCAACGAAGTTGGTTGCGTCGTCGGCATCCTCGATAGTCACAAAGATCATGTCGCCCGTCTCCATGTGTTGGAGAAACGCATTTTCCACGATTGCAGAAATCCCACCGGCAACATCATCCAGATAAAGCGGTGTGCTGTAGTTCGGATCGGTACGTGGCACCAGCGGTGCTTTATTCGCTAACGGCCGTTGCGCAAGGGCCAACGTTAAAAAGGCGACGGGGGCAGACTCCAGGCCTTGGTTGCCGGGAAGGTCTTCATATTGTTGAACGATATTGACACGCCCGTTCGGAAACTGACGTAGCACGCTACTCAGGAACGAAATGGCACCAGTAGCGGGTACGACATCGTTCCAGACCTCAACCGACTGAGTACCAGCCCGAAGCCAGACGCGAACCTTGTCATCAAGGCGACGCTGCGGATAACCGACATTCACCGTAAGATTCAAGTTTGTGTTAACCATCATAAACGCCTCGTTGACGGTAACCTGTGCATCTGCCGGTCTATTTACAAAGACAGGGGGCGGCGTAGGCCTTACTTGTCGTGGAGGATTCTTTATATCGAAAGGGGCAACCTTGTCGATCACGACCTCCACGATATTAGAGGGGTCTTCGATACCGCCGCCGCCTTTATATACTTTGAGCATCAATTCATATGTTGTAGGTTCAACGGGGGTTGGTAGTTCGGGAAAATGGATGGCGTTAATGCTTATTGGAATAGTGCCTGCGGGCCTATCGGCAATTGGACCGAGTGGGACAACACCAACAGGATCTCCAAAAGTGGTACCTTTAACTCGCACCAAAACATCCAGGTCATCTAACTCATCTTCATCAGGTGTTCGAGCGAGATTGACGATCAAACTTCCGCTGTCTAGCACACTCTTCGCGATAAGATTATCCGCAAGAGTATCGATCGCAATCGTTGAGAAGGGCCCATTTTCTTTAACGCCTATGGAAAACGGTCTTGGTTTAGGGGGTAACATTTGCAGTGCCATCTTCATTTCTCCTTGTGTACTCAGGCCAAAAGGGCCACTTTCGCCGGGTGTTACTCTGTCTATTTTCACCAAACCTTTTTGTGACTCACCCACCAGTCGTCCACTTCTAAACAACTGCCAATGGACGAGGGCTGAGTCGTTATCTGGAAGAGGTTTAATATGAGGATCAAATGGGATGATTTGTTCATATCCCTTATCAATATCCTGCTGTTGCAATCTCTTATCAAAAGCGCCATACGTATTAACAACGGGTGGACCACTTCCGTTCAAGCTTAAATAGCCTTGCCAATGTACTTTGGCGATATCACCGGGCAGTGCAGAGCTGACCGAATCAGGTATTGCAACTGTTACTCCGGATATTAATGGAGGAACCGTCTTGTTGTTCAGATAACCCCACAATGTGGCATGAGGAAACGTTGGTTCTTTCAGGAGCAGAGGCGCCGCGTGATTAATCGTCAGTTTTCTTTCTGGCGAAGGGTCAGGGATACCGCCCGCCCCTTTCCAGACTTTATAAGATAAAAATACGACGCCATCAGTTGCCAAATGCTGAGGCGTCAGTCTGAAATATAAAAAGGCTGGTTGTGGCGGGCTATAGAACTCCGTGTAAAGCCTTTGCTCAACTTCGTTTCGAAATAGTGATATCCAAAGTTCATCATTGTTCAGGGGGCTGGGCCAGTAAGGAATGACAATGCGGGTTCCATTGCGCAGGATATCGAGGGGAACATGTCCATCCGTATCACTATCATCGATACCTTCCACTGAAAGTGGCGCTGCCAATATCCCTGCGTCTGACGCTGATAACTTCTTCGCCGCCATCGCTTCTTTTACCTGTCTGTTGGTAGAAACACTGCGCGTAACTTTTGTGGCGCTCATGGGAGAATTAAGCGCCAAGCCATCGCACTTGCCTACTGTCACATCTGACAGGTAAATCAACCGCTCGTCGGAAAGCTAGCCGTTGCACAGGTTCGTTGGCGATGAACCCAGCTTGACGAAGAGGCAGGGATTGGTGTTTCCTGAAACCGGTTTCATAGCTACTAAAATGCCAATCCAACAACAAAAAGCTGCCGCCATGAACGATTTCTCCGCCGCCCAGCGCAGCCGAGTCACCATGCTCGACGTCGCCGAACACGCCGGCGTCTCCAAGGCCAGCGTCTCGCGCTTCATCGGCGATGACCGCGCCCTGCTCTCCGATGCCATTGCCTTGCGTATCGAGCAGGCGATTGCCCAACTCGGCTATCGCCCCAACCAGATGGCTCGCGGCCTGAAGCGCGGGCGGACTCGCCTGATCGGCATGCTGGTGGCCGATATCCGTAACCCTTATTCGATAGCCGTGATGCACGGGGTGGAAACCGCCTGCCGTCAGCACGGCTACAGCTTGGTGGTGTGCAACACCGATCGCGATGACGAGCAGGAACGCCAGCATCTGGCGTTGCTGCGCTCGTACAACATCGAAGGCTTGATCGTGAATACCCTGGGCCACCACCGCGATGAGTTGCGCGAGTTGCATCGGGAAATGCCGATGGTGCTGGTGGATCGCAAGGTCGAGCAGCTTGAGAGCGATCTGGTCGGTCTGGACAACCCGGCCGCCGTGGAAATGGCCCTCGCCCATTTGCAGGAACGCGGTTATCGCGATGTGCTGATGGTGACTGAACCGTTTGACGGCACCAGTTCGCGGATCGAGCGGGTTAGCAGTTTCAAGGCGCAGATCGGGCAACGTCCGACGCTGGCCGGCGCGGTGGTCGAAACCGGTGCTGAGCTGACTGCGCAGTTGAAAACCTTCCTGGACACCCCCGGTCCGGGTCACAAAGCATTGTTCTGTGCCAATGGCATTGCGGCGTTGGCCGCTACCCATGCCTTGCGTGAGTTGCAGTGCAACCTGTTCGAGGATGTCGGGCTGATTGCTTTGGATGATCTGGATTGGTATCCGCTGGTGGGCAGCGGGATTACGGCGCTTGCCCAGCCGACGGCGGAGATTGGCGCGAGTGCGTTTGAGTGTTTGCTCAAGCGGTTGCGCGGGGATGACGGGGCGGTGCGGACGATGGATTTTTCGGCGCGGTTGGTTGTGCGAGGGTCGACGGCGTTGCGTGTTTCAGTTTGAGGACGCCTTCGCGGGCAAGCCTCGCTCCTACAGGGGGATGCGGTGCCCTTGTAGGAGCGAGGCTTGCCCGCGAAGAGCCCTTGAAAACACCACATCACTCAAGCAGCCCTTTTTTTTGAACAAAAATGAAACCGGTTTCAGAGGTGCAAAACAATGAATAAACCACCCGTTTCCATCAGCCTGTCGAGCTACGGCGCCGACCTGGTCCGCCGACGCGGCCAAGGCAGTTTTATCGAGCTATTGGCCGCTGCCGGTGCCACGCGCATTGAATGGCGCGAAGAGTTGCTGACCGATGAGAACCCGCTGCAATTGGCCGACGCCACCCAGGCGCAAGGACTGGAAAGCATCTATTCCTCACCGATGGAACTGTGGTTGGCCGGCCAGTCGAAACCCAGTCCTGAACTGCACACCACCCTTCAGCGTGCGGAAACGTTCGGTGCGAAGTGGTTGAAGGTTTCCCTGGGATACTTCACCGACAACAATGATCTGCAAACCTTGAGCCGAACCCTCGCGCAAAGCCCGGTGCAGCTGCTGGTGGAAAACGACCAGACCTTGCACGGCGGCCGTATTGAACCGTTCCAGCGTTTCTTCGGTGAAGTCGAGCAACACCGCCTGCCGATCAAAATGACCTTCGACATCGGCAACTGGCAATGGCAGGACCAGTCCGCCGTCAATGCCGCTCGGTTGCTCGGTCGGCATGTCGGCTACGTGCATTGCAAAGCCGTCGCGCGCCGGGCCGACGGCACACTGGTCGCCGTCCCGCCGGCTGCCAGCGATGTGCATCTGTGGGAACAACTGTTGCGGCACATGGCACAAGGCGTGATGCGCGCGGCGGAGTATCCGCTGCAAGGCGATGACCTGGTGCAGTTGACCACCGACCACGTCGCCACCCTCGCCCGCCTCGGCCAATCCCGTCTGGAGAGTGCCCATGTCTGAGTTCGATATCCTCTCGTTCGGCGAAACCATGGCGATGTTCGTTGCCGAGCAGAACGGTGATCTGGCGGCGGTCAGCCAATTCCACAAGCGCATTGCCGGGGCGGACAGCAACGTCGCGATCGGCCTGTCGCGGCTGGGGTTCAACGTGGCGTGGTTGAGCCGGGTCGGTGCCGATTCGTTGGGCCGGTTTGTGGTCGATACGCTGGAAAAAGAAGGCCTGGATTGCAGCCATGTCGCCATCGACCCGGCACATCCGACCGGGTTTCAGCTCAAGTCCCGCGCTGACGATGGCAGCGATCCGGCGGTCGAGTATTTCCGTCGCGGCTCGGCGGCGAGTCATTTGTCGGTGCAGTCGATCTCCCCGTCGTTGCTCAACGCGCGACATCTGCACGCTACCGGCATTCCTCCGGCGCTGTCTGCGTCTGCCCGGGAAATGTCCTTCGAGTTGATGACCCGCATGCGCAATGCCGGGCGCAGCGTGTCCTTCGACCCGAACCTGCGCCCGAGTCTGTGGGCCAGCGAGCAACTGATGATCAGCGAGATCAACCGCCTCGCCGCCCTCGCCCATTGGGTGCTGCCGGGGTTGAGTGAAGGCCGTTTGCTGACCGGGTTTGACGACCCGGCGGACATTGCGGCGTTTTATCTCGATCAGGGTGCAGAAGCGGTGGCAATCAAGCTCGGGCCGCATGGCGCGTATTACCGCACGCATCTGGATCAGGGGTTTGTCGCGGGTGTGCCGGTGGCAACGGTGGTCGATACCGTCGGCGCCGGTGATGGCTTTGCCGTCGGCATGATCAGCGCCTTGCTCGAAAACCACAGCTTCGCCGATGCCGTGCAGCGGGCCAACTGGATTGGTAGCCGTGCGGTGCAGAGTCGGGGGGATATGGAGGGGTTGCCGACCCGACTTGAAATGTCCGTCGAGTTTGAGTCCGCTGTTCGCGGGCAAGCCTCGCTCCTACAGGACCGCGGCGCTCTTGTAGGAGCGAGGCTTGCCCGCGAAGAGGCCCGCACAGTCACTGAAGATTTCTAACCCGTTACCTGCTGCGACAAAAACAACAAGCTCAGGAGCATCACCATGAAAACCGCCTCACTCGCCACCCGCCGCTGGTGGTACATCATGCCCATCGTCTTCATCACCTACAGCCTGGCGTATCTGGACCGTGCCAATTACGGGTTCGCCGCTGCCTCCGGAATGGCCGCCGACCTGATGATCACGCCCGGCCTGTCTTCAATGCTTGGGGCTCTGTTCTTCCTCGGTTACTTTTTCTTCCAGGTGCCCGGCGCGATCTATGCGCAGAAGCACAGCGTGAAGAAACTGATTTTCGTCAGCCTGATTCTCTGGGGCGGGCTCGCCACGTTGACCGGCATCGTCTCCAACGCGTATTGGCTGATCGTGATTCGCTTCATGCTCGGCGTGGTCGAAGCCGCGGTGATGCCGGCGATGTTGGTGTACCTGTGCCACTGGTTCACCCGTGCCGAACGCTCCCGGGCCAACACCTTTCTGATTCTTGGCAACCCGGTGACGATGCTGTGGATGTCGGTGGTCTCAGGTTATCTGGTGCAGCATTACAGCTGGCGCTGGATGTTCATCATCGAAGGCTTGCCGGCGGTGCTCTGGGCGTTTATCTGGTGGCGCTTGGCCGATGACCGTCCGGCCCAGGCCAAGTGGCTGACCGACCAGGAGAAGCACGACCTGGAAAGCGCCCTCGCCGCCGAACAGGTCGGCATCAAAGCGGTGAAGAACTACGCCGAAGCCTTCCGCTCGCCGAAAGTGATCATCCTCGCGTTGCAGTTTTTCTGCTGGAGCATTGGTGTCTACGGTTTCGTGTTGTGGCTGCCGTCGATCCTCAAGGCCGGCGCGCAGATGGACATGATCGAGGCTGGCTGGCTCTCGTCGCTGCCGTATCTGGCCGCCGTTATTGGCATGTTGCTGGTGTCCTGGGGCTCAGACAAATTGCAGAAGCGCAAACGCTTCGTCTGGCCGCCGCTGCTGATTGCTTCCATTGCGTTCTACGGCTCCTACGCCTTGGGCGCCGAACATTTCTGGTGGTCCTACACCCTGCTGGTGATCGCCGGCGCCTGCATGTATGCGCCTTACGGACCGTTTTTCGCCATCGTTCCGGAAATCCTCCCGGCCAACGTTGCCGGTGGGGCCATGGCGTTGATCAACAGCATGGGCGCGCTGGGTTCGTTTGGTGGTTCGTATCTGGTCGGCTACCTGAACAGCTCCACCGGGTCGCCCGGTGCTTCTTATCTGCTGATGAGCGGCGCGTTGATGCTCTCGGTGGTGCTGACGATTTTCCTCAAGCCCGGCGCCAGTGACCGGGTCGTGGCCAAGGCCGCTGCGCCACGGCCAGTGACGGCTCACCCTTGAATTTGAAGTTGAGATGATGACGATGAAAAAGCAGGTCGTGCTGTACAAGAAACTTTCGCCGCTGTTGATGGCTCGCCTGCATGAGCACACCGACGTGACACTGATCGACAACCTCAACCCGGAGGGCATCGAACAACTGCGCGCCGCCCTGCCCCGCGCCCACGGCTTACTTGGCGCGAGTCTGAAACTGGACGCCGAACTGCTTGATCTGGCGCCCGATCTTGAAGCCATTGCCAGCGTCTCGGTGGGCGTCGACAACTACGATATCGACTACCTGACCGAGCGGCGCATCCTGCTGAGCAACACGCCGGACGTGCTGACGGAAACCACGGCAGACACGGGTTTCGCGCTGATTCTGGCGACGTCCCGGCGGGTGGTGGAACTGGCCAACATGGTCCGTGCCGGTCAGTGGAACCGCAATATCGGCCCGGTGCATTTCGGCACCGACGTGCACGGCAAGACGCTGGGCATCATCGGCATGGGGCGCATCGGCGAGGCGTTGGCGCAGCGCGGGCATTTTGGTTTTGGCATGCCGGTGATCTATCACAGTCATTCGCCGAAACCGGCGGTTGAACAACGCTTTGATGCTCAATACCGCAGCCTGAGCGAGCTGTTGCAACAGGCCGATTTCATTTGCCTGACTTTGCCGCTGACGGCTGAAACCGAAGGGTTGATTGGCGCTAAAGAGTTCGCCTTGATGCGGCCGGAGAGCATTTTCATCAACATTTCCCGAGGGAAAGTCGTGGACGAAGCGGCGTTGATCGAAGCGTTGCGAACCGGGCAGATTCGCGCGGCGGGGCTGGATGTGTTCGAGCGTGAGCCGCTGAATGTTGATTCGCCGTTGTTGACGCTGAACAACGTGGTGGCGACGCCGCACATGGGCTCGGCGACGCATGAGACGCGGGAGGCGATGGCCGAATGCGCGGTGGAGAATCTGCTGATGGCGTTGGCTGGGGAACGGCCGAAGAATCTGGTGAATGTCGGGGCGTGGCAGGTCCGACAATGATCGTTCCCACGCTCCGCGTGGGAATGCAGCCCGTGACGCTCTGCGTCACATGGGACGCGGAGCCTCCCCAGAGGCATTCCCACGCAGAGCGTGGGAACGATCTGTCTCTCTGATCAGGCCCGCCGCGCTTCCAGAAGGTCTGCCGCACACAACGCAATCCGCCGACAGGCATCGGCCAGTTTCACTTGATCCACCACCAACCCGATGCGGATATGCCCCGCCGCACTCGGTCCGAACGCCTCCCCGGCCAGTACGGACACGCCGTAACCCTCCAGCAAACGCTCGGCGAATCCCTGAGCACACAGCCCGGTCGGCCGTACATCCACCATCACAAACATCCCGCCATCCGGCCGGATCGGGCGAATCCCCGGGCAACCACTCAACCTGGCGCACACCAGATCACGACGCTGGCGATACTCCTCACGCATCAGCACCACTTCCGGCAGGTCTTCATCCAACGCCACTTGAGCGGCTTTCTGCACAAAATCCGGAATGCCGAACAGCATGCACAACGACAGATGCATCAGATGCTCGGCCAGCATTTTCGGGCCGATCGACCACCCCACGCGCCAGCCGCTCATGGCGTGGGACTTGGACAGGCTGTTGATGGTCGCGGTGCGTTCGGCCATGCCCGGCAGGCTTGCCGGGCTGATGTGTTCGCCCTCGAACAACAGATCGCTGTAGACCTCGTCGCTGATCAGCCACAGATCGTGGCGCACGCACAATGCGGCCAACGCTTGCCAGGTCGTCAAGGACAGGCTGGCACCCGACGGATTGTTCGGACTGTTGAGCAACAGGACGCGGGTTTTCGGCGTAATCAGCGCCGCCACATCCGCCGGGTCAACGCGAAAGCCGTTCTCAGGCCGCACCGCCACCGGCACCACCTTGGCCGCGCAAGCGCCGAACACGCCTTCATAGGTCACGTACATCGGCTCGGCGACGATCACCTCATCGCCGGGATCGAGCAGGCATTGCGCGACCGAATACACCGCGCACTGCGCCCCCGGAAACACGATCACATGATCGGCGTCCACCGCCTGACCACTGCGTTGCCGATGGCGGCGCGCGATGCTGCTGCGCAATCCGCGACTGCCACGCACCTCCGGGTAGTGCGTGTCACCGGCCCACAAGCTGTCGATGGCCGCCTGCACGATGGGCGGCGGCGTGTCGAAATCCGGATCGCCAATCGACAGCAGCAGCACATCGATTCCTTGCTCGCGCATTTCCAGCGCTCGGTCATGAATCTGCCAGGCTGCCGCTCCGTCGCCGGCGATTCGTTGCGTCAAGGCTGAATAGCGCATGTGTTTCTCCTGTCGCGCGCGGGCTCCCAGACTCAACCCTATCTCAAATCACGAAACGCGCCACCATCGCATTCAAATCGACCGCCAGGCGTGACAGTTCGTGGGTTGCGGCGCTGGTCTGGTTGGCACCGGCGGCGGACTGGGTGGCGAGGTCGCGGATGTTCACCAGGTTGCGGTCGACTTCGCGGGACACCTGGGCCTGTTCTTCCGACGCACTGGCGATCACCAGGTTGCGTTCGTTGATCAGGTGGATCGACTGGGTGATCTGCTCCAGCGCCACACCGGCGGCGCGGGCCATCTCCAGCGTGCTTTGGGTGCGTTGATTGCTTTGCTGCATCGACGAGACGGCTTCGCCCGTACCGTTCTGGATGCCGGCGACCATTTTTTCGATTTCCTGGGTCGATTGCGCAGTGCGATGGGCCAGGGCCCGGACTTCGTCGGCGACCACAGCAAAGCCGCGTCCGGCTTCCCCGGCCCGGGCCGCTTCAATGGCAGCGTTAAGGGCCAGCAGGTTGGTCTGTTCGGCGATGGCGCGGATCACGTCCAGCACTTTGCCGATGTCGCGGCCCTGAGCGGCCAGGCCTTCGATCATCAACGAAGTGTTTTGCACGTCGTGGGTCATGGTCTGGATCGCGTCGACGGTTTCCACCACGCGGTCGCGGCCTTCGCGGGCGGCCTGGGTCGACTGATTCGAGGCTTCGGAAGTCGACACCGCATTTCGCGCGACCTCCTCCACGGCGGTGGTCATTTCGTTGACCGCCGTGGCGGCCTGTTCGATTTCGTTGTTCTGTTGTTGCAGGCCGCGCGACGCTTCCTGGGTCACGGTGCTGAGTTCTTCTGCAGCTGCGCCCAGTTGGGTCGCGGAACCGGCGATCTGTTCGATGGTTTTGCGCAGGTTCGCCTGCATGACGGACAAGGCACCGAGCAAGCGCGCCGGTTCGTCCTTGCCGTCGATCTCGATGGCTTTGGTCAGGTTGCCGCCGGCAATGGTTTCGGCCGCCGCCACCGCACGGTTCAGCGGCGTAACGATGCTGCGGGTCAACAGCCAGGCCAGCAGCACGGTCATGAGCGACGCCACCACCGATACCGCGATGATGCCCGTCACGGCGGTGTTGTAATTTTCTTCCGCGATAACACCGGCCGCTTTGGCACCCTCCTGGTTGTACGCCACCAGCTTGTTGAGCTGCTCGCCCATCTGGTCGGTGCCTTCCTTGATCCGCGTGTTGATCAAGGTGCGCATTTCATCCACCTTGTTCTGGCGCGACAGGTCCATCATCTCGCGCTGCGCTTGCATGTATTTATCCAGCGTGGCGCTGAACACTTTATATAGTGCGGCTTCGTCCGGGCCCGCCGGCAACTCGGCATAGCTGGCCTGGGCCTTGCGCGCCTTGTCGGTGAGCACGGCGATACGGGCTTCAGCTTCCTGCAAACTGGCCGGCTCGCGGTTGACCAGAATCCGGAACGACAAGATGCGCATGCGCAGGATATTTTCGGTGACATTGCCCAGATAGCCGACGCTAGGCAGTTGGGTGCTACCCATGTCGATCGAGGATTGGCGGATGATCGACATGCGGTTCACCGCGAACACACCCATCACAATGACGAGCAAGGCAATGAACGCAAAACCCAGGAAGGCTCGAGGCGCGATATTCAGATTACGCAGGGACATAGGACGATACTCGGGTGATTGAGGCGGCGAGCGTCCATGCGGTGATGGCGGAGTGGCGGGCTTTGGGGCACGCGCGATTTCAGCCGGGCGCCACTCTTGTAATAGGTTTGTGTGCGCCTGATCGGTGTATCGGCTGGGGATGAGGATTTTCGCGGGGATTTGAGAAAAATATTTTGCGGGGCGACATGTGTTTCAACGTTGAAACACCATTCCCTGTAGCAGCTGCCGAGCCTGCGAGGCTGCGTTCGAGCGCGCAGCGGTCGCGCTTTTAAAATCCTGCGACTGCTGCGCAGCCGAACGCAGCCTCGCAGGCTCGACAGCTGCTACAGGAATGGATTGAACTTCAGGATTTGTGAGCGGCCATCCGCCAGACCCGCGCGATATCACTGGCGCGATCGCGCAACAACCGTGGTGCCTCGGCACACGCCTGTTCCAGCGTCATCGGCCCGCTGGCCAAGGAAAACGCGGCATCAATGCCATGTTCATACAACTCCTGATAACCCTCGCCCAAGGTCCCGGCAATCACAATCACCGGCACGCCCTGCTCCCGGGCAATGCGCGCAACGCCAAACGGTGTTTTACCGCGCAAGGTCTGGGCGTCAAAACGGCCTTCGCCGGTGATGACCAGGTCAGCGCCCTTCACCGCCTCGGCCAGCCCGACCAGTTCGGCCACCACTTCAACCCCGGCCTTGAATTGCGCCTCCAGAAACGCCTTGGCCGCGAACCCCAAGCCACCCGCCGCGCCGCTGCCCGGTTCGTCCTTGACGTCCTTGCCCAACGCCTGGGCGCACCGCTCGGCGAAGTGCCCGAGGGCAGCGTCCAGTTGCCGGACTTGCTCGGGCGTTGCCCCTTTCTGCGGACCGAAAATCGCGGAAGCGCCGTGCGGACCGCACAGGGGATTGTTGACGTCGGCAGCGATGTCGAAGCGCACATCGGCCAGGCGCGGATCGATTGCACTCAGATCAATCTGATGCAGGTGCGCCAAGGCCAGACCACCCGGTGCCAGCGTTTGCCCTTGTGCGTCCAGCAACTTCACACCCAGCGCCTGCATCGCCCCGGCGCCGCCATCGTTGGTGGCGCTGCCGCCAATGGCCAGGATCACCCGTTGCGCCCCGGCATCCAGCGCGGCACGAATCAGTTCACCAGTGCCAAACGTGCTGCTGACGCACGCATCGCGCTGCCCCGGCGGAACCAGTTGCAGGCCGCTGGCCTCGGCCATTTCGATGATCGCGGTGTGGGTGTGCGGCAACCAGCCCCACGCGGCATCGACGGTGACGCCGAGCGGACCGCGAACCTGGGTCCTGCGCAATTCACCTTCGCACGCCGCCAGAATAGACTCGACCGTGCCTTCGCCGCCGTCGGCCATCGGGCATTTGACCAGTTGCGCATCAGGCCAGACCTGCGCCAGGCCGAGGGCGATGGCGTCGGCCACACCCTGGGCACTCAGGCTGTCCTTGAACGAATCGGGGGCGATGACGATTTTCATGCGAATTCTCCAGTTCCAATGCGTTCCATGCTGCCAGCAGCCCCGCACAATAACGCCGGTCCTCTGCACAAGCGGCGGTGGCGTTTATTGTTCATTTCCACAAACCACAGGATTGAGGGTGTTGCGGATGGCCTCTTCGCGGGCAAGCCTCGCTCCTACAGTGAATGCAGCGTTCTTGTAGGAGCGAGGCTTGCCCGCGAAGGCGTCCTTACAATCACCACCTCTCTAATCAGTTTGGGGCAAAAGCTGCACGCCGAGGTACAGCGCGAGCATGCCATCCAGTTTCAGCGGATCAACCCCGCTCAACTCGGCAATCCGTTCCATCCGGTAGCGCAAACTGTTGCGATGAATCCCCAGCGCATCGGCACATGCCTGACTTTGCCCGTCGTGCTCACACCAACTGCGCAACGTCGCCAGCAGTTGGCCGTTGCCATCCTTGGCGATGACTTTGCGCAGTGGCTTGAGCAGCTCATCCAGCGCGTCGTCGTTGCGATGCCGCCACAGCATCACCGGCAGCCGATAACGGTTGAGCGTCAGCAAACGCGAACGCGGCAACACATCGCGCCCATACGCCAGCAAGTCGCCGACCCGTCGATAACAACGACGCAGCCCGGACAACCCATCCGCCTGCCCACCCACGGCAATGCGCAAAATGTTCCAGCCCAGACCGTCGAGTTTTTCCAGCAGCCGATCATTCTCGATCGCCGGACTCGCCGGCCGGCACCACAGCAACGAAGACTTCGCCGAACTCACGCACCAACTGTCCGGATATCGCGAAGTCAGCCACGCACTGAGCGCATCGACGGTTTGCCCCGGCCCATGCTCCACGCCCAACTCGAACAGATAAGGCACCCGCGTCATTTGCGGTTTGAGGCCCAACTGCTGCGCTTCATCCAGCAAGCGCGGCGAATCCCCAGCCTCGCTCAGCAGCAATGCCAGCAAATCATCGCAACGCTGACGCCGCCATTGCTGCTCGGCCTGCTGATTGCGCTGGCCCACCAGCATTTCGGCGGTCATCCGCACCAGTTCGGCATAGGTGCGCAGTTGCTCGGGTTCACCGGTAATTCCCAGCACACCGATCAAGCGCTGATCGAGCAGCAACGGCAAGTTGATCCCCGGCTGCACGCCTTTGAGGTGAATCGCCGTCTGCGCATCGATTTCCACCACCCGCCCGTTGGCCAACACCAATTGCGCGCCTTCATGGCGGGTGTTGATGCGCTCCGCCTCGCCGCTGCCGAGAATCAAGCCCTGACTGTCCATGACATTGACGTTGTACGGCAGGATGGCCATCGCCCGGTCGACGATGTCCTGGGCCAGGTCGTGATCGAGTTCGAACATATCGGGATCCTTGGAGGCGTGATGGGACAGGTTGTTCACCCGCACAGGGCTGGGTTGCAAACCCTGTGCTAAGGCACAAAGACAGCAACCCCGAGGGTGGTCGAGACTCTCTGGGCGATCAACGTTACCCTGCGCATCGCAAAAAATCATAATAAAGAGAGAGCCCGCCATGTCACAGAGCGCCGCCGCTACCCAGGCCATCGTTGACGACAAAAACGCCGTCTACAAACGCATTACCCTGCGTTTGATCCCCTTCATCTTCATCTGCTATCTGTTCAACTACCTCGACCGGGTCAACGTTGGATTTGCCAAACTGCAGATGCTCGACGCGCTGAAATTCAGCGAAACCGTGTACGGCCTCGGGGCCGGGATCTTCTTTATCGGCTACGTGCTGTGCGGCGTGCCGAGCAACCTGGCCCTGACCAAATTCGGCCCACGGCGCTGGATCGCGCTGATGATGATCGTCTGGGGCACGCTCTCGACCTGCCTGCTGTTCGTCACCACCCCGACCGAGTTCTACACCTTGCGCCTGTTCACCGGCGCGGCCGAAGCCGGGTTCTTCCCGGGCGTGGTGCTTTATCTTTCGCAGTGGTTCCCGACCTTCCGCCGTGGCCGCATCATGGCGCTGTTCATGTCGGCGATCCCGGTGTCCGGTCTGCTCGGCAGCCCGTTCTCCGGCTGGATCCTCAACCACTTCGCCGCAGGCCAGGGCGGCTTGGCGGGCTGGCAGTGGATGTTCCTGCTGCAAGGGATTCCGACCGTCATCCTCGGCGCCCTCGCCTACTTCCTGCTGAGCGACAGTTACGCCAATGCCAAGTGGCTGACGCCGTTCGAGCGCTCGGTGCTGGAAGCCGACCACGCCATCGATCTGGCCAACAAACCGAAAACCACCACCGACTCGCTGCTGGCCGTGTTCAAGAACCCGGCGATCTGGGCGTTCGGTTTGATCTACTTCTGCATCCAGAGCGGCGTCTACGCGATCAACTTCTGGCTGCCGTCGATCATCAAGAACCTGGGCTTCAGCGATAACCTGGTGATTGGCTGGTTGAGCGCAATTCCGTATCTGCTGGCGGCGGTGTTTATGTTGATGGTCGGCCGCTCGGCGGACCTGCACAAAGAACGTCGCTGGCACTTGGTGGTGCCAATGTTGATGGGCGCGGTCGGTCTGTTGATCGCCGTGAACTTCGCCACAACCCCGGCCATCGCGATTCTCGGTTTGACCATCGCCACCATGGGCGCCCTCACCGGTTTGCCGATGTTCTGGCCGGTGCCGACAGCGATGTTGAGCGCGGGCGCGGCGGCGGGCGGTTTGGCGCTGATCAACTCCATGGGGCAGATGGCGGGTTTCCTGAGCCCGTACCTGGTGGGTTGGGTCAAGGACAGCACCGGCTCGACCGATGCGGCGCTGTATCTGCTGGCGGGTGTGATTGTGTGCGGCAGCATGTTGGCACTGCGCATGACGCGGACGTTGCGGGTTTAAGACATCACCGACCCAAACGTGATCTCCAACAGAAACGGCCCTTACGGGCCGTTTCTTAATTAGCGTATGCACACAGGCCTTATGTGGCCACTCAGACTTTTGTACTCAGACACATTGTTGAGGCGGGACAATCTTTTGTGGCGAGGGGGTTTACCCCCGTTGGGTTGCGAAGCGACCCCAAAACCATTCACCGCAGTTTTGTCAGTTAAACCGTGTATACCGGTTTTACGACTGCTGCGCAGCCGAACGGGGGCAAGCCCCCTCGCCACAAGGTATGTGCACTCTACGGGATCTGCTTTAGCCCTGCGGGCCGACGTTATCCAGCACCCGGTTCGCGGTGATCTCCGCCATCATGATGCTGTTCGAAATACCCAAAAGCGCGTACCGCGACTCACCCTCCAGATGATCCACCAACTGATGGACCATCACATCGACAGAGGCCAGCGTCTCGACCAGATACACCGCCAGGGTTTCGGTCGTGGCCTCTGGGTCTACGGAAAACAGGGTACTGCGAATTCGCGGGGTGGCTTTGATGTCGGCGCTCGACGGGAAGTGAAAGTCGAGCGCGCGCTCGGCAGCTTCGTTGAGTTTTTTGGAATCGGTGGATTCGTAGGGGGAAACGTCGTCTGTTTCTGGTGGGTTTGGCGTTGGTTTGAACATGGATGAAACTCCTAAAGCGCTTAAAAGGAGCCATCACCCCTCGCTACCAAACGAACGGGTGGTGGCCATACGCAGGTTGGTAGACCGGGCTTTAGGAAGCGGCGCGCCCGAAGGCGCCCTGCGCATGACCACCATAAAACCGAGACGAAAAATCTCAGCAAAGGGAAGTACTTTGCGTCTAAAAACCCGGGCTACCAAACCCGATCGCTGTTTTTCAGCGACGGGGAAACGATAAAACCCAGGCCCAAGGCGCACAAGCCGGCGGATTCTGGCGCAGTCGTAGGCAACGGCGCAAGGTTGTGTAGCCTGAGAGAGTGTCTGGAGATGTCTGTTAAACATCTCCGTTTAATTCTCGATTTCAGATCAGCTATGAAGGCTAAAACGCGCAAATAGATCCGTCCCCTTAACATGCTCGGAACGGGTCAAGGTGTTGCAGGCATTTTTGCAAGCGTTGTCATGCACTTTGCCGATAAATTCACTTTTCTCCGCGCAGGCGTTCTGGTATTTGATTGGAGCTTTCCCACCGGTAAAAGGATTTCGTCATGAGCTATCGCACGCTGGGTCATTCGGGTTTACAGGTGTCGACCCTGACTCTGGGCACCATGATGTTCGGCGAACAGACCAGCACTGAAGATTCCCTGCGGATCATCGACAAGGCCTGGGACCAGGGCATCAATTTCATCGACACTGCGGACGTTTACACCGGCGGCCGTTCGGAAGAGATCGTCGGCGAAGCGATTGCCGGCAACCGTCACGAATGGGTGCTGGCGACCAAGGTCGGTTTTGGCCCGGTGGACGGTGTGCCGAACCGCAGCGGGTTGAGCCGCAAGCATATTTTCAATGGTCTCGACGCCAGCCTGACGCGTTTGGGCACTGACTATCTCGACATCTATTACCTGCACCGCGAAGACCACAACACGCCGCTGGAAGTCACTGTGTCGGCGATTGGCGATCTGATTCGCCAAGGCAAGATTCGGTATTGGGGTCTGTCCAACTACCGTGGCTGGCGGATTGCCGAGGTCATTCGTGTGGCGGACAAGTTGGGTGTTGATCGGCCGGTGATCAGTCAGCCGCTGTACAACATCGTCAACCGTCAGGCCGAGACTGAGCAGATTACTGCCGCGCAAAACTATGGTTTGGGCGTGGTGCCTTACAGTCCGCTGGCGCGGGGTGTGCTCAGCGGCAAATACTCACCAGACGTAAAACCGGACGCCAACAGCCGCGCCGGTCGCGCTGACAAGCGCATCCTGGAAACCGAGTGGCGGGTGGAGTCGTTGCGTATTGCCCAGCAGATTCAGCGGTACACGCAGGAGCGTGGCGTGGGCATTGTCGAGTTCGCGATTGCCTGGGTGCTGAACAACAGCGCCGTCACGTCGGCGATTGTCGGGCCGCGCACCGAGGAGCAATGGGATGCGTACACCAAGGCGCAGGCGGTGAAGATCACGGCTGAAGATGAAGCGTTTATTGATTCGCTGGTCACGCCGGGGCATTCGTCGACGCCGGGGTTCAACGATGTGAGTCATTTTGTGTCAGGGCGTAAACCGCGTCTGGCTTGATTTTTTTCGCGGGCAAGCCCGCTCCCACAGGGATCGTATAAGTCCTGTGGGAGCGGGTTTGCCCGCGAAGGGGCCATAAGAGCCAACATCTCCGGTACCTGTTGTATCGCCATCGCGAGCAGGCTCACTCCTACAGGGTTCGCATCAATCCTGTGGGAGCGGGCTTGCCCGCGATGAGGCCCTCACCCCCCAACATGCCGCACTGCAATGGTGCAAGACCCGATAAAACCCGCCCATTTCCGTGACTCGCCAGTCCCGTTTTGACCCACTCTCAAAAATAAACCTGCCCTTCGTCGGTGCGTTTCCCCCTACAAGCGCTGTGCCTTTACCCTCTTCCAACCGATTGTCGAACAATTTCGCCAGTTGACCTGCCCCGCTCTAGGATCTGGCCTAGACTCATTTTCGCGAGGTAAAAGCGGTCAGTCATCTGGTGGTAAGAAACTCGAAACTTTTGGTCCTGGCCAGGGGTCAGGTTAAAGGTAGGGCCTCAGCGACTGGTGCATTCCTTGCAACGGCCCCTCCACCCTTTCTGCATTAGCGCATGGGGCAGCACTTGCTCACCGATGCGAAGCGCGTTTGCGCCCGGCCACAGGATTTGGCCACGATCACCGTTGGTGCCAGACCTGGAACTAGATCAACAACACGGGAGATTCATATGATTAGTGCGGCTTTAGATATTCAGGGAGAGCGTGCTCATCAGCAGGTCGGCGAATCAAACGCCGTGAATGCTCCGAGCACCCAATCGATCAGCGTAACCGGCACCAAAACGCTGTCACCGGCTGCCAGTCAGAATCCGAACAGAAAGAAGGTATTGTTCGTCACCTCCGAGATTGCCGATCTGGTCAAGACCGGCGGTTTGGGCGACGTTTCCGCAGCGCTGCCCCGAGCGATGGCTCAACTGCACGATGTGCGGGTGTTGATCCCCGGTTACCCGCAGGTGCTGCACAGCGAAAACCCGATTCATATCATCGGTGAACTGGGTGGGCACGCCGCACTGCCGCCCTGCAAGATCGGACGCATGGACATGCCCGACGGTCTGGTCATTTACGTGTTGATCTGCCCCGAACTCTACGAGCGCGAAGGTTCGCCTTACGGCGCCAATAACGGCCGCGACTGGCCGGACAACCACATTCGTTTCGCCCGCCTGGGCCTCGCCGCCGCCGATATCGCCGCCAATCTCGCACAAATTCACTGGTGCCCGGATCTGGTGCACGCCCATGACTGGCCGGCCGGGCTGGCGCCTGCCTACATGCACTGGCGTGGACAGCGCACCCCGACGCTCTTCACCATTCATAACCTCGCCTACCAGGGTGTCACCAGCCTTGGCTCGTGCCCGGAACTCGGTATTCCAGCGCATGCCTTGCAACAGGAAGGCATGGAGTTCTACGGCAAGATGTCGTTCCTCAAGGCCGGCATGGCCTATTCGAGCCACATCACCACCGTCAGCGCCACCTACGCCCAGGAAATCACCACGCCGGCCTTCGGCTGCGGTCTCGATGGCTTTCTCGCCGCCAAGACCCAGCAAGGCCTGCTCAGCGGTATTCCAAACGGTATTGATGAAAGCTGGGACGCCGCCACCGACCCGCACCTGTTCTGCCCGTTCGGCATCGGCGACTGGGACGGCAAAGCGGTCAACGCCGCCCATGTCCGCGACCTGTTCGGCCTCGAAGATTCCGAAGGCCCGCTGTTCGCCGTGGTCTCGCGCCTGGTCTATCAGAAAGGCCTGGACCTGACCGAAGCGGTCTCCGAATACATCGTCACAAATGGTGGCCAGATCGCGATCATCGGTCGCGGTGAGCCCGAAGAAGAACAAGCCATGCGGGAACTGGCCCTGCGCTTCCCCGGGCAAATCGGCGTGCGCATCGGCTTCAATGAAACCGACGCCCGTCGCATGTTCGCCGGCAGTGATTTCCTGTTGATGCCCTCGCGCTACGAGCCTTGCGGCTTGAGCCAGATGTACGCCCAGCGCTTCGGCTCGCTGCCGGTGGCTCGCAATACCGGCGGTTTGGCCGACACCATTGAAAACGGCGTGACCGGTTTCCTGTTCGACGAATCCACGGTCGAGAGCTATCAAGAGGCCCTGAGCCGCGCGTTCAAGGTGTTCGCCTTCCCCGGCCTGCTCAGCGCCATGCGGTGCCGCGCCATGGCCGCGCCCTTCAACTGGTGCAAGGCGGTTGAACCCTACGCCGAACTCTACGAACAACTGGTCGCCAAAGCCCTGGGTAAATCGGGCAAACAGTAAAAGAGGTTTTCAACGATGCCGTTACGGACCCTTGAGACCTGGCCCCACGGCGCAATCATGCTGGACGCAGAACACACGCGTTTTGCCTTGTGGGCGCCAGATGCGTTTTACGTCAGTGTCGAACTGGAAGATGGACAATCCTTGCCGCTACTGCCTCAGGCTGATGGCTGGTTCGTGATCAAGACCCGCTGTCCGGCGGGTACGCGCTACCGCTACAACATTGATGGCGAGCTGGAGGTGCCGGACCCGGCCTCCCGCGCGCAGGCCGGTGATATCGGCGACCACAGCGTGGTAGTCGATCCCCTGGCCTATCAATGGCAAAACAGTGCCTGGACCGGTCGCCCCTGGAACGAGGCGGTCATCTACGAATTGCACGTCGGTGCGCTTGGCGGTTTCAGTGAGGTCGAGCAGCACCTGGCGCGCCTTGTAGAGTTGGGCATCACCGCAATCGAACTGATGCCGCTGGCGCAGTTCCCCGGCGAGCGCAACTGGGGTTACGACGGGGTTCTGCCCTACGCGCCCCAAGCCTCCTATGGCACTCCCGAACAACTCAAACACCTGATCGACACTGCCCACGGCCATGGCCTGGCGGTGATTCTCGACGTGGTCTACAACCACTTCGGCCCGGACGGCAATTACCTGCATCACTACGCCAAGGGCTTCTTTCGCGAAGACAAGCACACGCCCTGGGGCGCGGCCATCGATTTCCGGCGGCGCGAGGTGCGCGACTTCTTTATCGATAACGCACTGATGTGGTTGCTGGAATACCGCTTCGATGGCTTGCGCCTGGATGCGGTGCACGCCATTGAGAGCCCGGACTTTCTCCAGGAACTGGCGCAACGGGTTCGGCAACAGACCGATCCGGCGCGGCATGTCTGGCTGACGGTCGAGAACGAACACAACCAGGCCAGCCTGTTGGAGGAAGGCTTCGACGCGCAGTGGAACGATGACGGCCACAATGCCTTGCACGTTTTGCTGACCGGTGAAACCGACGCCTATTACGCCGACTATGCCGACAACCCCACGGGAAAACTGGCGCGCTGCCTGAGCCAGGGCTTCGTGTTTCAGGGCCACGTGACCCGCCACGGCACAACCCGGGGCGAACCCAGCGGTCACTTGCCGCCCAGCGCGTTTGTGCTGTTCTTGCAGAACCATGACCAGATCGGCAACCGCGCCTTTGGCGAACGCCTGCATCAACTGGCCCACCTCGACGCCTTGAAAGCGGCGACCGCGCTGTTGCTGCTGTCACCGATGATCCCGCTGATGTTCATGGGCGACGAATTCGCTGCCGAGCAGCCGTTCCTGTTCTTTACCAGCCACCACGGTGAACTGGCGGAGCTGGTCCGCGAAGGACGACGTAACGAATTTGCAGCGTTCAGCGCCTTTACTGATCCGCATAAACGGGAACAGATCCCCGATCCGAACGCACAACAGACCTTTGAAGCGTCGCGGCCGAAGCTGACCGCCACCCGCCAATCGGCCATGCAGGGTTTGTATCACCAGCTGCTGCGGATTCGTCATGACCACATCATTCCGCATCTGCCAGGGGCTCAGGCCCTGGGGGCCGAAGTACTGGCCGAAGGTGCCGTGACGGCGCGCTGGCTATTGGGTAATGGCCGACAGCTGCGCATTGACCTGAACCTCAGCGACAAGCCAGTGGTCCACTCCCCACAGGCCGACGCCAGGTTGTTGTTCGAAACTCCGCCTCAGTCGGCCGGCCTGTTGGAACAGGGCACCCTTGCCCCGTATTGCGCGCTAGTCAGCCTCACGGCCGCAGCCCCTTTGCTACCCCCGGATGGAGAGCGCCAATGAGTGATGCGCAACTGGAAATACTGGCCAGCCGTGCCGGTTTGGCAGTCGACTGGATCGACGCCAACGGCCGCCCACAGAAAGTCGCCCCCTCGGTATTGCGGAACGTCCTGACCGGCCTCGGCCACCCCGCCGGCTCCGCACAGGAAATCGACGCCAGCCTCCTGCAATTGCAGCAGGTGCAACAGACCCGGCACCTGCCGCCGTTGATCACCGCCGACTTCGGTGTCGGCCTCGACCTGGCGCATTTCTTTGAGCCGCAAACACCGTGCGAGATCCACCTTGAAGATGGCTCGCGACTCAGCCTGAAACTGGACGCCGAGGCGCTGCTGCCCGGCATCGTCCCGGTCGGTTATCAGCACGTCAGCATCGACGGACAATCCTTTACCCTGGCCGTGGCACCGACGCGTTGCTACAGCGTCGGCGATGCCGTCGACAGTCCGATTCCGCGGACCTGGGGCCTCAGCGTGCAGTTGTACTCGCTGCGTCGCCCCGGCGATGGCGGGTTCGGCGATACCCAGGCGCTGGAAGACCTGGCCCGAGTGGCCGGCGAACGCGGTGCCGAGGCGTTGGCGATCAGTCCGCTGCACGCGATGTTTGGCAGCGATACCCAGCGCTACAGCCCGTATTCACCGTCCAGCCGGTTGTTTCTCAACAGCCTTTACGCCGCGCCGGGCGCTATTCTCGGCGAGCGCGCGTGGCGTGCTGCGATTGACGCGACGGGCCTGGCCGCAGAACTGCAACACCTGGAAGAACAGCCGCTGATTGACTGGCCTGTGGCCGCCGAAGCCAAGCATCGTTTGCTGCAAGCCTTGTACGAAGGCTTCGTCCAGGGCGAACACCCGTTGCATACCGATTTCAGCAGTTTCCGCCACGCGGCCGGTGAGGCCCTGGAAAACCACTGCCGCTTCGAAGCCATTCAAGAAGCCCGCGCCGCCAAGGGCGAAACCCTCGACTGGCGCGAGTGGCCGGAACAATGGCGCGACCCGCGCAGCGCCGCCCTCGCCGAATTTGCCGAAGAGAACGCCGGGCGCATCGGCTTCTTCGCCTTCTGCCAATGGTTGATCACCCGCTGCCTGGAGCGCGCGCAAACCGCCGCCCGCAGCGCGGGGATGAGCATCGGGCTGATCGCTGATCTGGCGGTGGGTGCCGACGGCGGTGGCAGTCAGGCCTGGAGTCGCCAGGATGAATTGCTGGCCTCACTGACCGTGGGCGCGCCGCCGGACATTCTCAACCGCACAGGCCAGGGCTGGGGCATTTCCGCGTTCTCCCCGGAAGGCTTGGTGCGCAATGGCTTTCGCGCCTTCATCGAAATGCTCCGGGCCAATTTCGCCCACGCCGGAGGCTTGCGCATTGACCATGTCATGGGCCTGCAACGGCTGTGGGTGATCCCCAATGGCTCGCCGCCCGCCGACGGCGCCTACCTTTATTACCCGGTGGACGACCTGCTGCGCTTGCTCAGCCTTGAATCCCATCGCCATCAGGCGATCGTCCTGGGCGAAGACCTCGGGACCGTGGCGGATGGCTTGCGGGAAAAACTCATCGCCCGCTCGATCCTCGGCATGCGGGTGTTGCTGTTTGAACAGGACAACGCACACTTCAAATCGATTCTCGACTGGCCGGACAACGCCCTCGCGACCACCAGCACCCATGACCTGCCGACGCTCAATGGCTGGTGGCATGGCCGTGATATCGACTGGAACGCCCGGCTGGGTCTGGTCGACGCCACGGGCGAAATCGAATGGCGCCAGCACCGTGAACGCGAGCGCGAAGGCCTGCGTCGCGTGTTGAGCGAGGACCCGCAGAACTTTCGCGAAGAGTCCCATGAGACAGACCAGATACTGGACGCGGCGGTCCGCTTCCTCGGTCATACCCGCGCGCCGCTGGTGTTGCTGCCACTGGAAGATGCTTTGGGCATAGAACAGCAGGCCAACCTGCCCGGCACCATCGACACGCACCCCAACTGGTCGCGGCGCTTGCCCGGCGGCAGCGAAGCGCTGCTCGATGACCCGGACGCCGCCCGGCGCCTGGAATTGCTCGCCTGTGCGCGACTTCAGGCTGGCGAGCGTGACCAATGAATCACCCGTTAATACAACCGCTGCCGCTTCGCGCGTCCCTGCGGCTGCAATTTCATAAAGGCTTCACGCTGGATCAAGCGGTGCCACTGGTGCCGTACTTTGCCAGCCTGGGCATCAGCCACGTCTATGCCTCGCCGCTGCTCGCCGCCCGTGCCGGGTCCATGCACGGCTACGATGTGGTGGACCCGACCACGGTCAACCCTGAGTTGGGTGGCGAAGCGGCCCTTCGCAGATTGGTCGCGACCCTGCGCGAACACAAGATGGGGCTGATCCTCGACATCGTCTCCAACCACATGGCCGTCGGTGGCGGCGATAACCCTTGGTGGCTGGACTTGCTGGAATGGGGACGCCTGAGCCCTTACGGCGAATTTTTCGACATTCAATGGCACTCGCCCGACCCGCTGATGGAGGGACAATTGCTGTTGCCGTTCCTCGGCAGCGACTACGGCGTCGCCTTGCAGGACGGCACCCTGCCCTTGCGCTTCGATGCACAGCGCGGCGCGTTTTATGTCGAACACTACGATCACCATTTCCCGATCTGCCCGTCGAGCTACGGTGAACTGCTGCGATCCGATGACGAACCGCTCAAGTTTCTCGCCGACCGTTTCAGTGCCTTGAGCTACCAGACCGACGCGCACAGTCTGGCGGTGCCGCTGAAAGCGGAACTGCGTGAACTGGCCAGCGACCCTGCACTCCTCAAATGCATCCAGCAAAATCTCAGCGCCTACGATTCGCTAACTCCCGAGGGTTTCCAGCGCCTGCACAACCTGCTCGAACGCCAGAGTTATCGCCTGGCCAGTTGGCGCACGGCGGCGGATGACATCAATTGGCGGCGCTTTTTCGATGTCAACGAATTGGGCGGCCTGCGGGTCGAACGTCCGGCCGTGTTCGAAGCGACCCACGCGAAAATCTTCGAGCTGGTGGCTGAAGGCTTGGTCGACGGTCTGCGCATCGACCATATCGACGGTCTGGCCGACCCGCGCGGCTACTGCCGCAAACTGCGGCGTCGGGTCCATACGCTGTCGCCCGACCGGCACCTGCCGATCTACGTCGAGAAGATCCTCGGCGAAGGTGAAACCCTGCACCGCGACTGGTCGGTGGACGGCACCACCGGTTACGAATTCATGAACCAGTTGTCGTTGCTGCAGCACGACCCACAAGGCGCGGAAAACCTCGGTCATCTGTGGAATCGCTACAGCGAACGGCCCGCCGATTTCCGTCAGGAAGCGCAACTGGCGCGTCAGCAAATTCTCAACGGTTCATTGGCCGGTGATTTCGAGAGTGTTGCCCAGGCGTTGCTGCAAGTGGCCCGGGACGACCTGATGACCCGCGACCTGACCCTTGGCGCGATCCGCCGGGCGTTGCAGGAACTGATCGTGCACTTCCCGGTGTACCGCACCTACATCAGCCCGCGTGGCCGGTCTGCCGAAGACGATGTGTTTTTACAGCAGGCCATGGACGGTGCACGGCAAACCCTCGGCGAGGCCGATTGGCCAGTGCTGGATTGCCTGGCCGGTTGGCTGGGCGGTGAGCCGTGGCGCAAACGCCCGGTGGGCCGTCAGCGCAAGATCCTCAAGCATGCCTGCGTGCGGTTCCAGCAACTGACTTCACCCGCCGCTGCCAAGGCTGTGGAAGACACCGCGTTCTATCGCTCGGCGGTGCTGCTGTCGCGCAATGACGTGGGCTTTAGCACCGAGCAATTCAGTGCGCCGGTCGCAGATTTCCATGCCGTCTGCATCAATCGCCTGGAACAGTTTCCGGACAACCTGCTGGCCACCGCCACCCACGACCACAAGCGCGGCGAAGACACCCGCGCGCGGTTGGCGGTGTTGAGTGAACGCAGTGCCTGGTACGCCGAGCAGGTCCCGCTGTGGCGAACACTCGCCCGGCCTCTGCGTGAAGACGATCAGATGCCCTCGGCGGGCGATGAGTTGATCCTCTATCAGGCGATCCTCGGCAGTTGGCCGCTGGACCTGCGCAGTGACGATCAACCGGCGCTTGAGGACTACGCTAAACGCCTGTGGCAATGGCAACAGAAAGCCTTGCGTGAAGCCAAGTTGCAAAGCAGTTGGAGCGCGGCGAACGAACCGTATGAAAAAGCCATGCAGGTCTTTATCGAGCGTCTGCTGCTGAGCCCCGAGGGTGAGCTGTTACGCGCGGCCCTCGGCAAAGCGGTTCAAACCATTGCCGCTCCCGGTGCGATCAACGGTTTGGCGCAAACCTTGCTGCGCATGACCGTGCCGGGGATCCCGGACCTCTACCAGGGCAGCGAGTACTGGGACTTCTCGCTGGTGGACCCGGACAACCGCCGGCCGGTGGATTACGCCAGCCGCCAACATGCGATGCAGGTGCCGTTGAATCTGCCCGACCTGTTGGCCAACTGGCGTGACGGGCACATCAAGCAAACCCTGATCACGCAAGTGTTGAACCTGCGGGCCGAGCATGCGCAGCTGTTTCGGCGAGGGACGTATCAAGCCCTTGAGGTCGTTGGCAGCCAGGCTCACCGGGTGCTGGCCTTTGCTCGCGAACATCAGGGAAAGCGGGCCATCGTGATCGTACCGATACGTTGCGCCCCGCTGCTGGAAAACAGTGCCGAACCCCAGGTTGACGCGCTGCGCTGGGGCGATACGCGGGTCAAATTACCGTTTACCGCCGCCGAGGAAAATCTGAAGGGACTTTTCTCGAGCACAGCAGTCACACACCACAAGGAGCTGAACATCAGCGCCGCGCTGGGGGATGTCCCGGTCAATCTCTTTATTCAAACGTTTACCCAAGCTTGAGTTCAGTTCAGTTCAGGAGTATTGCGATGAGTACCGACGATAAACGCGTTCGCGAGTTTGCCTATCAAATCTGGGAATCGGAAGGAAAACCCGAAGGCCAGGAGGCCCGGCACTGGGAGATGGCGCGCAAGCTGGCTGAAGCCGAAGCCCTGGCCCCCAAGAAATCGCCAAAGGCTGCCGGCAGTAAAACGGCTGCCAAACCTGCTGTGGCCAAAACCGCCAATGGCAAGGTGCCGGAGCCGAAAGCCAAGGCCAAGCCTGCTGGGGCGTCGAAGGTGATTCCGCCTGGCGAAAAAGCTGCAGAGAAGAAGCCAAAAGCAGCGCGTAAACCGCCTGCGGTCTGACGCTTCCCGAACCTGTTCTGATTGACCTCGTGGCCAGCCCCCTGGCCACCGTGGGCTCGCTCGCCCACGAAAAACCTGTAGGAGCGAGGCTTGCCCGCGAAGGCGGCATGTCAGTCGATTCAAATGTGACTGAAACACCGCCTTCGCGGGCAAGCCTCGCTCCTACAAAGAATCCCCCCTTTTTGCAGGAGCATGTATGACCAGTCCAAAGAAAGCCGCGCCAGAACCTCACGCCGAGGCCTCGCGAATCCGTGAAGGCTTGCCCTTCCCGCTGGGTGCGACCTGGGATGGTCTGGGGGTCAACTTTGCCTTGTTTTCCGCCAACGCCACCAAAGTCGAACTGTGCATTTTCGATGATGCTGGCGAAGTCGAACTCGAGCGCATCGAACTGCCCGAATACACCGATGAGATCTACCACGGTTATTTGCCCGACGCCCATCCGGGGCTGATCTACGGCTACCGTGTCTACGGTGCGTATGACCCGGCCAACGGTCACCGCTTCAACCACAACAAACTGCTGATCGACCCCTATGCCAAACAACTGGTCGGCGAGTTGAAGTGGTCTGAAGCGCTGTTCGGCTACACCATCGGCCACCCGGACGCTGACCTGAGTTTCGATGAGCGCGACAGTGCGCCCTTCGTGCCCAAGTGCAAAGTCATCGATCCGGCTCACACCTGGGGCAATGATCAACGCGTCAGCATCCCGTGGGACAAGACGATCATTTATGAAACCCACCTGCGCGGCATCAGCATGCGTCACCCCTCCGTCCCCGAGAACCTGCGTGGCACCTGCGCCGGGTTAATGGTCGATGACGTGCTGGAACACATTCGCAAGCTCGGGGTGTCATCGGTGGAGTTGCTGCCGATCCACGCCTTCGTCAACGACCAGCATCTGCTGCACAAAGGCATGACCAATTACTGGGGCTACAACAGCATCGCCTTCTTCGCCCCGGACCCGCGTTACCTGGCCAGCGGCAAGATCGCCGAGTTCAAGGAGATGGTCGCGCACCTGCACGAGGCCAATCTGGAAGTGATCCTCGACGTGGTCTACAACCACACTGCCGAGGGCAATGAACAAGGCCCGACCTTGTCCATGCGCGGCATCGACAACGCCTCGTACTACCGCTTGATGCCTGATGACAAGCGCTTCTACATCAACGATTCCGGCACCGGCAATACCCTGGACCTGAGCCATCCGTGCGTGCTGCAAATGGTCACCGACTCCCTGCGTTACTGGGCCACGGAAATGCACGTGGACGGTTTCCGCTTCGACCTGGCGACCATTCTCGGGCGCTACCACGACGGGTTTGATGAACGTCACAGTTTCCTTGTAGCCTGCCGTCAGGACCCGGTGCTGCGTCAGGTGAAAATGATTTCCGAACCCTGGGATTGCGGCCCCGGTGGTTATCAGGTCGGTGGTTTTCCGCCGGGTTGGGTCGAGTGGAACGACAAATTCCGCGACACCGTGCGCGCGTTCTGGAAAGGCGATGACGGCCAACTGGCCGACTTCGCCAGCCGCATGACCGCGTCCGGCGAGATGTTCAATCAGCGCGGCCGGCGCCCCTATGCTTCATTGAACTTCATCACCGCCCATGACGGTTTCACCCTCAACGACCTGGTGTCGTACAACGACAAGCACAACGAAGCCAACGACGAGAACAATCAGGACGGCAGCAACAACAACCTGTCCTGGAACCACGGCGTCGAAGGCCCGACCGACGACCCCGAGATCAATGAGCTGCGTCAGCGTCAGATGCGCAATTTCTTTGCCACGCTGCTGCTGTCCCAAGGCACGCCGATGCTGGTGGCCGGCGACGAATTCGCCCGGACCCAGGAAGGCAACAACAACGCCTATTGCCAGGACAGCGAGATCGGCTGGGTCAATTGGGACCTGAGCGAAGACGGCAAGGCCCTGCTCAAGTTCGTCAAACGCCTGATCAAGCTGCGTCTGGCGTATCCGATCCTGCGTCGCGGACGCTTCCTGGTGGGCAATTACAACGAGGACATCGGCGTCAAGGACGTGACCTGGCTGGCCCCGGATGGCAGCGAAATGTCCACCGAACAATGGGAAGAAGCCCACGGTCGCTGCCTCGGCATGTTGCTCGATGGCCGCGCACAGGAAACCGGTATCCGTCGCAAGGGCGGTGACGCGACCCTGTTGCTGGTGGTCAACGCGCACCACGACATCGTCAACTTCACCTTGCCGGAAGTGCCGGACGGCTATCACTGGACGTGCATGATCGACACCAATCAACCGTCGATTCGCGGGCAGGAACGCTTCGAGTTCGGTCACGAGTATTCCGTCACCGGCCGTTCGCTGCTGCTGTTCGAATTGCAGCATGAGGATGAAGAGTGAAATGGACGTTCAAGCCTTTCTCGATCGCCAGCCACCGGACTACGCCGATACTCAGGCGCTAGGCCGGTGCCTGCGGGCGCTGGTGGAGGCTGGACTCGATCAGCTTCCGCTGCCGGGCGGCGGCCAGACGCTGGAGCGATTCCAGCGGTTGGCCGCAGTCGGTGGGCATGACCTGGGGTTGTGCAAATTGTACGAAGGCCATACCGATGCGCTGGCGATCATCCAGCAACTCGGTGGCTCGCCAACCCCGGGCAGCACGTGGGGCATGTGGGCCGCTGAACCGCCACAGGCGCGGGTGCGCGTCCGTCCGCAAGGACACATGGTGGTGTTGAACGGGCGCAAGGCTTGGTGCTCGGGCGCGGCGGTGTTGAGCCATGCGTTGCTCACGGCCTGGGATCATCAAGACTGCCAGCAACTGGTCGCGGTGGCGCTGGATCAACCCGGCGTGACCGTTACCGATCAGGGCTGGCAAGCCGTCGGCATGGGCGCCACCGGCAGCGTTGAAGTGCTGTTCGAAGGCGCCGAAGGACAAGCCATCGGCTACCGCGGCGATTACCTGGATCGGCCCGGTTTCTGGCAGGGCGGCATCGGCATTGCAGCCTGCTGGTACGGCGCGGCACAGAGCATCGCCGAACGCCTGCGCACGCACTGCGCCCAACGTGAAGAACCCCACGCCCTCGCCCATCTGGGCGCCGTCGACAGTGCGCTGCATGCCGCCGCCGAGGTGTTGCGGGTCAGCGCACTGATGATCGACGCCGCCCCGCTGGACGACGCCGAATTGCTGGCCCGGCGCGCCCGGGCGGTGGTGGAACACACCGCCGAACAGGTCATGCTGCACGTCGGTCACGCCCTCGGCGCGGGTCCCTATTGCAGGGATCGGCAATTCGCCCGACTGATCGCCGACCTGCCGGTATTCCTGCGCCAAAGCCACGCCGAACGGGACCTCGCCGCCCTCGGCCAAACCGTCATTACCGGAACATGGACGTTATGAAAACCAACCCTATCGTCGGTCAGGGCACGCCGCTTCATCGGTGGCAGACCTCCAGCCACCTGGCGCAGTTACCGGTGATCGACATCCTGAGCCTGGTGCCGGAAGGTGCCCGCGCAGTGATTATCGCCCCGCACCCGGATGACGAAGTGCTGGGCTGCGGCGGTTTCCTGCAATTGCTCGCTGCTGCCGGTCGGCCCTTGCAACTGATCTCGGTCACCGATGGCAGCGCCAGCCATCCCGGCTCCGAGCGCTGGCCGGTGGAGCGCCTGAGCGCGGTCCGGCCTCAGGAATCGGTCGAAGCCTTGCGGCGACTCGGCCTGCCACTGCACAGCCTGAAATGGCTGCGCGGCGGATTCAAGGACAGCCGGGTCGCCAATCGAGAAACCGAATTGAGTGAATTCATCGAACGTCACTTGCACCCCAACGACGTGGTATTCACCACGTGGCGCGAAGACGGGCATTGCGATCACGAAGCCGTGGGGCGGGCCAGCGCCGCAGCGGCAAAACGCGCCGGTGCCACCGTGCATGAATTGCCCGTGTGGACCTGGCACTGGGCAGCCCCTGAAGACAGTTTCGTGCCGTGGCACCGGGCGCGGAAAATCCTCCTGGCCCCGCACTTGGTCGCGCGCAAACGTCACGCGATCCACGCCTTTGCCAGCCAGTTAGAAGGTGACCCACAAATCGGTTTGCCACCCGTGCTCGCGCCCTATGTGCTGGAGCGACTGTTGCAGCCGTTCGAGGTGGTGTTTTTATGAGCGTGGAGGATCGCTACTTCGACGGTCTGTTTGCCGGCAACGATGATCCCTGGTCGTTCCGTCAGCGCTGGTATGAGCAACGCAAACGCGCAATCACCCTCGCCGTACTGCCCCGCCCTCACTACCGCGCGATCTTCGAACCCGGCTGTGCCAACGGCGAGCTGAGCTTTGACCTGGCCAGCCGTTGTGATCGTCTTTTGTGTTGCGACACCGCCGCCGCAGCCGTAACGCTGGCCCGCACCCGACTCGGCCCGTTCGACCATGCCGAAGTCCGCCACAGCCGCTTGCCTGCGGATTGGCCGGACGAGAAATTCGACCTGATCGTCCTCAGCGAGATCGGCTATTACCTCGACGCCGATGACCTGAAACGCCTGATCGAACACGCCGCAGAGTCGCTGACCGCTGACGGCCAACTGCTGGCTTGCCACTGGCGCCCGCCCATCGACGGCTGTCCGCTGAATGCCCGTCAAGTCCATGACTTGTTGCACGAACATTTGCATTTGCCGCGCCTGGTGCTGCATCAGGAAGCGGATTTTCTGCTGGAACTCTGGAGTCGTGAACCACGCTCCGTGGCGGCTCTGGAGGGCTTGCGATGATTGGCATTCTGATCCCCGCGCATAACGAAGAAGACTTGCTCGAAGACTGCCTTGAAGCGGCCCTGCTCGCCGCGCAACACGATCTGCTGGGCGGTGAAACCGTCGAGGTGCTGGTGGTGCTCGACAGTTGCACCGACCGGTCCTCGGAGATCGTCAGCGCCTACCCGGTGCACAGTCTGGCAATCGAGGCGCGTAACGTCGGTCAGGCTCGCGCTGCCGGCGCACGGTTTCTGCTGGAGCGCGGGACACGCTGGATTTCCTGTACCGATGCCGACAGCCGTGTGGCGCAGGATTGGCTGGTGGCGCAGTTGGCCCTCGATGTCGATGCAGTGTGCGGCACGGTCACGGTGGAGGCGTGGCACGAGTCGTTCGATGAATCGGCTCAGATTCGCTATCACCAGCACTATCAGGCCCGCGACGGTCATCGGCACATTCACGGGGCCAATCTGGGCATTAGCGCTGTCGCCTATCAGCGCGCCGGCGGTTTCGAACCGCTGGCCTGTGACGAAGATGTTCAACTGGTGCGGCAACTCGAACGCAGCGGCGCCAACATCGCCTGGAGCCATCGTCCGCAAGTGCTCACCAGTGCCCGACTGGACAGCCGGGCACGCGGAGGTTTCGGCGATTATTTGCGGGGCCTGGCACAGCCTGGTTAAAAAATACCGTCTCAGATGACAGCACCACGCGACGAATAGCGTGACTTGAGCAATACTCTCCTCGCGGCAATCCAGGGTATGGAGCGCTGCACATTGCTCTCAAACAGAACAAGGACGTAGCCCGATGAAACCCGTTTCCCTCATCGAAAGCAGCTTGCCGGGACAGGTCTGGAACAGCGCCCTGCAACTGGACAACATCCCCGTCATCAACACCGAGACCCTGGTCCCCACTGGCGCACGTGCCGTGGTGATCGCGCCGCATCCTGGCGATGAAGTAGTCATGTGTGGTGGCTTGCTTCAGCTCCTTTCCTCCTTGGGTCATCCCCTGCAATTGATCTCGATCACCGATGGCAGCGCCAGCCATCCGGGCTCGCAACAATGGTCAGAGAAGCGCCTGAGCGTGTTTCGCGGCCAGGAAAGCGTCGAAGCCTTGCGCCGGCTCGGTTTGCCGATGCACAGCCTGAAGTGGATTCGCGGCGGCTTTACCGACAACGCCCTGGCCAAGCATGAAACCCAACTGACGCAATTCATCGCCCGTTATTTGCGCCCCGGCGACGTGGTGTTCAGCACCTGGCGCGAAGACGGCACCTGCGATCATGACGCCGTCGGCCGCGCGAGCGCCAATGCGGCGAGCATGGTCGGCGCGACGCTCAACGAACTGCCGGTCTGGGCCTGGCACTGGCCGACCCGGGATCAAGGACTCTTTCCCTGGCATCGTGCGCGCAAAATACGCCTCGACACCTGGACTGTCGCGCGCAAAAGCCACGCCACCCACGCCTATGCCAGCCAGCTCGACGGCGAACCGGCCATCGGCATCGCGCCGCTGCTGCCCCGGGTAATACTGGAGCGAATGCGCCTGCCGTACGAAGTTGTCTTCGTCTGACACAATTCCCGATCCGACATGGATCCCTGTAGGAGTGAGCCTGCTCGCGATAGCGGTGGGTCAGTGACATCAATGCTGGATGTCACTCCGCTATCGCGAGCAGGCTCACTCCTACATGGAAGGGTGTCGCTCAAACTGAACTGCCCGCCGCTGCATCAGTCGCATACATAAGCAGCCCAGATTCAGAGGAGTGAACGTGACCAGCGATGCCGAGCAGCGAGCCGTTGAATCAGTGCCCTTGAACTCGCCCCCGGCGATTCATCGATTGAGGGTGCTGACGGTCAACACCCACAAAGGGTTTACCGCCCTCAACCGGCGTTTCATCCTCCCGGAGCTGCGTGAAGCGGTGCGCAGTACGTCGGCCGATCTTGTATTTCTGCAAGAAGTGGTCGGCGAGCACGATCGGCATTCTTCCCGTTACAACGACTGGCCGCAGACCTCGCAATACGAGTTCCTGGCCGACAGCATGTGGAGCGATTTCGCCTACGGCCGCAACGCCGTTTACCCCAACGGCCATCACGGCAACGCGTTGCTGTCGAAGTACCCGATTCGCGAACACCGCAACCTCGACGTCTCGATAACAGGCCCCGAACGGCGCGGGTTGCTGCACTGCGTACTGGACGTACCAGGGCACGCTGAAGTCCATGCGATCTGCGTGCATTTGAGCTTGCTGGAAAGTCATCGCCAGTTGCAGCTTCAACTGCTCTGCCTACTGCTCGAATCCCTGCCCGACGATGCGCCGGTGATCATCGCCGGCGACTTCAACGACTGGCAGTTGCAAGGAAACGTCGCCCTCGCCCGTCGCGATTACCTGCACGAAGCCTTCGAGCGCCACAATGGCCGCCCCGCGAAAACCTACCCGGCGCGCTTTCCGCTGCTGCGCCTGGACCGGATCTACCTGCGCAACGCCAGCAGCCACAACCCGCGAATTCTCGGCAATAAACCCTGGACGCACCTGTCGGATCACTTGCCGTTGGCGGTGGAAGTGCACCTCTGAGTAATTAACGCATCAAGGCGCGTTGACCACGACATAGGTGACATTGCTGCCCTGATACTGCGGTTGATACCAGGTCGAACCACATTGCATGTACAACGTGTTGTACTGCATGACCTCCACGCAACTCGTGGGCATTTGTGCAGGCGTAAAGATCGAGCCGACCACGGCCGCTGTCACCGCGACCGTTGCGGTCACGGCCGCCGCCGTGGCGATCGGATGGTAGTGATTGTCGTAGCCGTAGCGGCCACGCCCGTCGACATCAATGTCGACATCACGATTGTTGTTGATGTTGACGTTACGGGTGCTGTTGTTGATGTTGGTACGGTTGCCGACGTTGTTCCCGGCATTGACCCGGTTGCCTGAGTTCACTCGATTGCCCGCATTGACGTTGCTCGCGCGTTGCGAGGTATTGATCCGTTGCGCCCGCTGGGCATTGGGTGCCGGCGCGCGGTTGACCGACGCCCTCGCCTGGCCTTGGCCCCGCGGCCGGGCATCCGCTTCGGCGATCAGGCCGACGGTCAGCACTGCGGCGGTGGCGAGCGATAACAACAGGCTCCACGACATTGTCCGGTTCATGTCATTCCCCTCCCTGCTCAGCGGCTTTCTTCAACGGAATCGCCACATCACCCTTGGCCGGTTTGAAGGTGAACATCGATTCCTGGAGGCCAGGCTTGAGGTTCCAGTGATACACCGCGCTGTATTCCGGAAAGCTCTTCTCGTCGGTGGTGGTGATCACCAGTTTGCAGGGCAGCGGCTTCTCGGACCGGGTGATCCACAATTGCCAGTCGATGCCCTCCTGCCGAAAGGCCAGGTGATCACAAAGTTGGCCCTTGATCGTCGACGGGCCCACGTACAGGGCTTCTTTCAGGGCATCGATCTGCGCCTGATCGCTACCAAACAGAAACAGGTCCTCCATGGGGATCTGGATCCCGTAATGGTCTTCGATCATGTGCAGGGTTTCGGACACCTTCGGTGGGGCATCCACCGTGGTGTAGTACTTGAGGTACGGTGAGTACTGGGTCAGTTTCTTGCCGTTGTAGAAGAACTCTCGCGTTCGAACATCGCCTTCTGTCCGGGCATACATTCGATCATGCCCCTGTACTTTCAGTGTAGTGGACGCCTCGGCCTTGATCTTCTGGCCGGTCTCCAGAACGGTATCCCGGGACACTTCGGCGTCTACCTGAAACTTCGACAGGCTGCGCAGGTAGTTGCCCATATCAATGAGCTTGTCGACCACCTGCGGATTGATGGTCGGGGTGGCATCCGCCACGGGGGCTTCTTCGGCTCGAGCTCCCGGGGCAAGGGCCAGAGTGAACATCAGGCAGAAAACACTGGTTTGGGTTTTCATCGATTTCGCTCCTGTCCCTGCGCCGGGCATGCGGCCCGAATGTCATGGCTGATTATTCAGCCTAGTCGCGGCCAACCCTGTTTGCCAGACAGACAAACCGGTACGGGATGCCGGTAACCTTGCGTTCATTTCAGCGCAGCATTACTGACAGAATCGAGACACAAACATAGCGGGGCAAGCGTGCCTTGAACCTCGCCCCGACAGACCGATAGCCCACTATCCAAAGGCTCTGCCATGCGGGTTTTTTGACGATTTTTCGAACAAACAAGAACTTAGATGTGCGGCATAAATCAGTCACTTGCGAGCACTAAAATACCACTACCACTTATCGGCCATTTTCTTGACGCCCTGTCAAGGGTCTTCTTAGCTACACGTTACTACCCCCGGAAATCCACCAGGGGCAAACCTCCAGGACACCCGCGAAATCGGGCGGCCAGCGGCTTGCCTCAATCCATTCGGTCGCCCCTCATTCGGGGTAGGAGAGACGCCAAAGCGAGATACAGCATGCGATTGCAAGGTAGACCCCCATGAAAACTTCATTCACCCAACAAGAGATCAAAGTCACTTTTTGCACTGTCTCGAGTTCACTGTTGCTGTGTTCTTCCATGGAGGTGCAAGCAGGGCCCGCAGAGGATGAAACCGCCTCCTGGTATCGCCAGGATGTTCCGGCAATGACCTTGCCCACGATCAATGTCACGGCCCCCTACCCCGGTCACTTCAGCGCCGCCTCCGACACACGAAGTTCACGCCTGACCATCGAAGATGCCACGCCTTCGGCCTGGGACCAGCTGTACGGGCAGGCATCGCGACAAGCACAAACCGATGTAATGACCCAGGGTTTTTCTATCCCTGGCAGCACCGAATTCAAAGGCCCGGCGATCCTGACCCTGCAGAGCGGTAGCGGCCATACCCAGCGGGTCGGCCTGATCGGCGGGATGACTCAGTTACAAGGCAACAGCAACGGCCTGTTGACCAGTCGCGCACTCGCCGACCCAGACCACGACACCCTCAACCTTCAAGGCCAGAGCCTCGGCGCCTACTGGAGCCTGACCGGGCCACAAGGCTGGCACGTGGATTTGTCGGCCAGTGGCGGCCGGGTCAACGGTTACAGCCGTAACGACCAGGGCGCGCGGATGGCGACCGAAGGCAGCGCGGTAACGTTGTCGGTGGAAGGCGGTTTTCCGATTGGCGTGAGCGATAACTGGGTGGTCGAACCGCAAGCGCAGTTGATCAATCAGCGCATCACGCTGGATACGCCCTATGCCGGTTCAAGCAATGCATCGTCCAGCGACCTGACGTCCTGGAGCGGCCGGGTCGGCGCACGGTTGAAAGGTAGTTACGACATCAACGGTCTGGGGGTCGAACCCTATGTGCGGACCAACTTGTGGCACACCGTGTACACCGGCAACACCGTGACCCTCGATCAGGTCGACAAGATCAGCAGCAGTCGCAATTCATCGACGGTCGAAGTGGGGTTGGGGCTGGTGGCCAGAGTCACGCCTGCGGTGAGCTTTTACGTCAGCGCCGATTACAGCAGTGATGTGGATGACAATGATTTGAACGGGTTGATCGGGAGTCTGGGTGTGCGGATGCGGTGGTGAATGGTTGACTTCAGGAATGTGATCGTTCCCACGCTCCGCGTGGGAATGCCTCAACGGACGCAGAGCGTCCCTGGCTGCATTCCCACGCGGAGCGTGGGAACGATCATGTGGGAGCGGGCTTGCCCGCGATGGGAGCGACTCGGTACTAGATCAACCCTCGGGACTTAGGATCAACACCGCCAGCGGTGGCAGATTCAGCACCAGCGAAAGCTCTTGCCCATGGCTCGGCTCTTCCTCGGTAAACGCCCCGCCGCTGTTGCCATAGTTGGACCCGGCATACATCGCCGCGTCGCTGTTGATCACCTCGCCCCAGCGCCCGGCGTACGGTACGCCGATGCGATAGGCCTGACGCGGCACCGGCGTGAAATTCGCCACCACCAACACCGGCCGTCCGTCCTTGCTCCAGCGCAGGAACGCGTAAACGCTGTTGATCGCATCATCGCCGATCAACCACTGGAAGCCTTGCGGCGCGTCGTCCTGGTCATGCATCGCTGGCTCTGCGCGATACAGCCGATTGAGGTCGCCGACGAGTTTTTGCACGCCCTTGTGTTCAGAGTATTGCAGCAAGTACCAGTCCAGTTGCTGATCGTGATTCCACTCGCGCCACTGGCCGAATTCGCAGCCCATGAACAGCAGCTTCTTGCCGGGATGCGCCCACATGAAACTCAGATAGGCCCGCAAGTTGGCAAATTTCTGCCAGCGGTCGCCGGGCATCTTGTCGATCAGCGAGTGCTTGCCGTGCACCACTTCATCATGGGAGATCGGCAGGATGAAACGCTCGGACCAGGCATACACCAGGCCGAAACTCAGCTCGTTGTGGTGATGGGCGCGGTACACCGGATCTTGCTGGATGTAATGCAGCGAGTCGTGCATCCAGCCCATGTTCCATTTGTAGTCGAAGCCCAGCCCGCCCTGTTGCGTGCCCTGGCTGACACCCGGCCACGCGGTGGACTCCTCGGCAATCACCAGCGCACCCGGCGCTTCCAGGTCGACCACGTCGTTGAGGTGGCGCAGGAAGTCGATGGCTTCGAGGTTCTCGCGCCCGCCGTGACGGTTCGGCACCCATTCCCCGGCCTTGCGCGAGTAATCGCGATAGAGCATCGACGCCACGGCATCGACCCGCAGGCCGTCGACGTGGAAATGCTTGAGCCAGTGCAGCGCCGAGGCCAGCATGTAGCCATGCACTTCGGTGCGGCCCAGGTTGTAGATCAGCGTGTCCCAGTCCTGATGGAAACCTTCTTGCGGATTGCCGTATTCGTACAGCGCGGTGCCATCGAATTGCGCCAGGCCGTGGGTATCGGTGGGGAAATGCGCCGGCACCCAATCGAGGATCACGCCGATGTCCGCCTGGTGGCAGGCGTTGACGAAGGCCGCGAAGTCGTCCGGTGAGCCGTAGCGGGCGCTCGGGGCGAATTGCGACAGCAACTGATAACCCCAGGAACCGCCGAACGGGTGTTCCATGATCGGCATCAATTCGATGTGGGTGAATCCCAACTCCTTCACGTAAGGAATCAGCCGCTCGCCCAGTTCGTGCCAGGTGTACTGGCGCGCTACTTCACCCAGATCGTCCAGCTCGCATTGCCACGAGCCGGCGTGCAATTCGTAGATCGACAGCGGTGCGCTCGGCAGATGCCGCTCGCCACGGGATTGCATCCACGCCTGGTCCTGCCAATCAATGTTCAGCGCAGAAGCGACTTTGGACGCGGTATCCGGCGGCAGCGAGGTGGCCAGGGCCATCGGGTCAGCCTTGAGCGGCAGAATGCCGTGGGCGCCGAGGATTTCATATTTGTAGGTTTCCCCCGCCTGCAGGCGCGGGATGAACACTTCCCAGACCCCGGTGGGATGGCGCAGACGCATCGGGTGCCGACGACCGTCCCAGTTGTTGAAGTCACCGACCACCGACACCCGTTTGGCGTTCGGTGCCCACACGGCGAAACGCACGCCGTCGACACCGTCGACCGTCTTCAGCTGCGCGCCGAGGCAGGCGCTGAGGTCGCGGTGATTGCCTTCGGCGAACAGGTACAAATCCATCTCGCCGAGCAGCGGGCCAAAGCTGTAGGGGTCCTCGGAAACCTGTTCACCGCCGGCCCAGCGGGTGCGCAGCAGATACGGCTGTGCCCGATCGAAGTGCCCGACAAACAGGCCCGGCGTCTGGGTGGCTTCAAGGTTGCCGAGTTCTTCCCCGGAGTCCTTGGCCAGTACCTGCACGCTTAGGGCGTCTGGCAGATAAGCCCGAATGAATTGCCCACCGGCGTCATCGCCATGGGGGCCGAGAATTGCAAAAGGGTCGTGATGTTCGGCGCGAACCAGCGCGTCGATATCCCGCGATCTGGGCAGTAGCGCCTCTTTAGCGTGACCCTGTTCCTTGTTCGAGAAACTCATAACTACTCTCCACCAAGATCGGAAAAGGGTTTAAGCCCACTCAATAATCCATACAAACCGTGCAATGGCACCGGCAGCCATGTGGGGCGATTTTCAGCCTCATAGGCCACCTCATACGCCGCCTTCTCCAGCCCGAACAACGCCAACGCGGCGTCCTCGCCTTCCGGATCTTGCCACGCATGAGCAAGACTAGCTGCCGCCAGCCGATAAGCGTCGACAAATGCCTGTTTTGCTTCATTCAGATATCGGTCGGCTACCCGTTGCCGTGCCGCTTGGGCCTCGGCGGTGTTGTCGACGTTGTGCACGTTGATCGCCATCGCCGCGGCGTAATCGAAGGAGCGCAATACGCCGCTGACATCTTTATAGGGGCTGTGCTTGCCACGTCGCTCGCTGAGCGGCCGTGCCGGCTCACCCTCGAAGTCGATCAGGTAAGCGTCGCCCTTGATCACCAGCACCTGACCCAGGTGCAAGTCGCCATGGACGCGAATGCGCAAGCCACCGACGGCTTTTTTGCCCAGGTCCTGGACATGACTGAGGATGGCTTTTTTGTTGTCCAGTAAACGAGTGACCAGCGCTTTGTCCGCCGGGTTCAGTTCACTTTGATGTTGCTTGAGCAACTTCAGCGAGTGCTCCAGTTGCGCCGCGACGTCCTTGGCCGAGGCCAGGGCGTCTTTCTGCGTGGTGACCTGCGGCGCGAAATCAGGGTCATCGGTCGGGGCCGCCAGCACCTGGTGCATCTCACCCAGCCGCTGGCCGAGCATGCCGGCGAAGTCTTTCAGTTCACCGAGGGCGTTGTAGTGTTGCTCCTGCTCGGACATGGCGTCCGCCAGCTCGTCACGCAGTGCCCGTTCGAGGTTGTTCTGGGTCCACTCCCAGGCGTCGCCCTGATTGCTCAAATAGCCTTGGGCAATCATCAGCAGATTGTCTTCGCCCTTGGCATCGCGGCGAACCACCGAACCCAGCAGCGGTGAGATGTTGCTGAAACCGGCATTGGTCAGGTACGCGCTCATTTCCAGTTCCGGGTGCACACCCGAGGCGACCTTGCGGATCAGCTTCAGCACCAGGCTGCTGCCGATCACCACCGAACTGTTGGACTGCTCGGCGGACAGGTAGCGCACTTCCGATTCGGCCGTCAGGCCCAGCTTGGCCAGTTCGGCGGTCGGCTCGAAACGAATCTCGCCGCCGTCGGAAGGCAACACGGTGTTTTCCTGCATGCCGAGCAGCACTGCGCGGATGAAGTTTTCCAGGCTGAACGCATCGGTGATTAACCCCACCTGAGGGCCACGTCGCACCCGAGAAAGCGCCAGTTGCTGCGGCAACGCCGGCCCGACCTGATCATCGGCAATGAAGCCGAACGGCAGCTGGTAACGGCTGGTCTGGCCGCCGCTGGTGACTTCGATTTCACTCAAAAGCACCGGGTGCTGCGCATCGCCGAAGCGCACGCCGTAGGCCAGGTTGACCTTCTCGATCGCCGCGTCCTTGCCGGCGAACCAGCGGCGGTTTTGCAGCCAGTTCGGCAGGATGCCCTGCTCCAGCGTGCCGCGGGACGGCGCTTCGAGCAGTTCTTCCATGCGTTTCTTCAGCACCAGGGTGGTGAAGTCCGGCAGGCTTTGCGCCGGTTCTACGTGCCAACTAGGCATTTGATTCTCCGCAGCGAGTCCGAACCAATAGAAGCCGTAAGGCGCCAGCGTCAGGAGGAAATTCAACTGGCCGATTGGCGGAAAGGCGTTACCGCCGAGCATCTCCACCGGCACCATGCCGACGTAAGCGGACAAGTCCAGTTCCGCCGCTTGCGCACTGCGCGATACGTTGGCGACACACAGGATGGTTTCGTATTTGCCATCCGGCCCGGTGTATTCACGGGTGTAGGCCAGAATCCGCCGGTTGCTCGGCGAGAGCATTTTCAGCGTGCCACGGCCGAAGGCCTTGGACTGCTTGCGCACGGCGAGCATGCGTCGGGTCCAGTTCAGCAGTGAGTGTGGGTCGCCGGCCTGGGTCTCGACGTTGACCGACAGGTAACCGTACTGCGGGTCCATGATCGGCGGCAGCACCAGACTCGCCGGGTCGGCGCGGGAGAACCCGCCATTGCGGTCGATCGACCACTGCATGGGCGTGCGCACGCCGTCACGGTCGCCGAGGTAGATGTTGTCGCCCATGCCGATTTCATCGCCGTAATACATCGTCGGCGTACCCGGCATCGACAGCAGCAGACTGTTGAGCAACTCCACGCGACGGCGATCCCGCTCCATCAACGGTGCGAGGCGGCGGCGAATACCGAGGTTGATCCGCGCCCGACGGTCGGCCGCATAGTAATTCCACAGGTAATCGCGTTCCTTGTCGGTGACCATTTCCAGGGTCAACTCATCGTGGTTGCGCAGGAAAATCGCCCACTGACAGTTGGCCGGGATCTCCGGGGTCTGGCGCAGGATGTCGGTGATCGGGAAGCGATCCTCCTGGGCCAGCGCCATGTACATGCGCGGCATCAACGGGAAGTGAAAGGCCATGTGGCATTCGTCGCCGTTGAGGCCTTTTTTGTCGGTGTCACCGAAATACAGCTGCGTGTCTTCCGGCCATTGATTGGCCTCGGCCAGCAGCATGCGGTCCGGGTAGTTGGCGTCGATCTCGGCACGGATCTGCTTGAGGACGTCGTGGGTCTCGGGCAGGTTTTCGTTGTTGGTGCCGTCGCGCTCGATCAGGTACGGAATCGCATCCAGGCGCAGGCCGTCGATGCCCATGTCAAGCCAGTAGCGCATCACCGACAGCACCGCTTTCATGACTTGCGGGTTGTCGAAGTTGAGGTCCGGCTGATGCGAATAGAACCGGTGCCAGAAGTACTGGCCGGCGACCGGGTCCCAGGTCCAGTTGGACTTCTCGGTGTCGAGAAAGATGATGCGGGTGCCATCGTATTTGTGATCGTCGTCGGACCAGACGTAGAAGTCCCGCGCCGCCGAACCGGGTTTGGCTTTACGCGAGCGCTGGAACCAGGCGTGCTGGTCGGAGGTGTGGTTGATGACCAGCTCGGTAATCACCCGCAAGCCGCGTTTGTGGGCCTCGGAGATGAAACGCTTGGCGTCGGCCATGGTGCCGTAGTCGGGATGGACGCCACGGTATTCGGCAATGTCGTAGCCATCGTCGCGCCGTGGCGACGGATAGAAAGGCAAGAGCCAGATGGTGTTGACGCCGAGGTCGGCAATGTAATCGAGTTTGGCGATAAGGCCGGGAAAGTCGCCGATCCCGTCGTTGTTGGAGTCGAAGAAAGACTTAACGTGAACCTGGTAGATCACCGCGTCCTTGTACCAGAGCGGGTCCTTGATGAAGGTGGCTGCCTTGGGTTTCTTCGCCATTTGAAACTCCTGTTGAATTCAATAAAGCCAACCAGGTCGCCGAGGCTGGCTCTTTGTGGCGAGGGGGCTTGCCCCCGCTCGGCTGCGAAGCAGTCGCAAAACCTGTGTACATGGATCTGGCGGGAGGGATGTATTGTCTGGGGTATTTTGGGACCGCTTCGCGGCCCAACGGGGGCAAGCCCCCTCGCCACAGAAGCCCCTCACCACATTCAGGAAGTAGAGATTCGCCAGATACCAAACGGTTGATGCGCCGGGTCGATCCGCATGAACTGGTACTTGCCGTGCCAGGTCCATCGGTGCCCGCTCATCAAGTCTTCGCCCTGGGTGCTGGCATCATCCGGCAAGCCCATTTCCCACAGCGGCAATTCGAAATTCGCTTCCTGGACGTTATCCGGATCCAGGCTGACGGCCACCAGGATAAAGTTGCTGCCATCCGCGCTGCGTTTGCCGAAATACAGAATGTTGTCGTTCCACGCGTTGTAGACCTTCAGGCCCAGGTGCGTGTGCAGCGCCGGGTTTTGCCGGCGGATGCGGTTGAGCTGGGCGATCTCGGCGATGATGTTGCCGGGCGCGGTAAAGTCCCGTGGACGGATCTCGTACTTCTCGGAGTTGAGGTATTCCTCTTTGCCCGGCACCGGCGCGGCTTCACAGAGTTCGAAGCCCGAATACATTCCCCACAGACCGGAGCCCATGGTCGCCAGCGCGGCACGGATCAGAAATCCGGCGCGCCCGGATTCATGCAGAAACGCCGGGTTGATGTCCGGCGTATTGACGAAGAAATTCGGCCGGTAGCATTCGCGCCACGGCGACTCATTAAGCTCGGTGAAATAGGTCGCCAGTTCCGTCTTGGTATTGCGCCAGGTGAAGTAGGTGTAGCTCTGGGAGTAACCGACCTTGCCCAGCCGCGCCATCATGGCCGGCGTGGTAAAGGCCTCAGCGAGGAAGATCACCTCGGGGTACAACGCCCGCACATCGGCGATCAGCCATTGCCAGAACGGCAGCGGCTTGGTGTGAGGGTTGTCGACGCGAAAGATCTTCACGCCCTCCTCGACCCAACCGACCACGATGTCCCGCAACTCGACCCACAGGCTCGGAATTGCATCGCTGCCATAGAAATCGACGTTGACGATGTCCTGGTACTTCTTCGGCGGGTTCTCGGCGTATTTGATCGTGCCGTCCGGGCGCCAGTTGAACCAGCCCGGGTGCTGTTTGAGCCACGGGTGGTCCTGAGAACACTGGATCGCGAAATCGAGGGCAATTTCCAGCCCGTGATCCGCCGCCGCTGAAACCAGCCGCCGGAAGTCTTCGCGAGTGCCGAGTTCGGAATGAATCGCCTCGTGCCCGCCCTCTTCGCTGCCAATGGCATACGGGCTGCCCGGATCGTCAGGGCCGGCGCTCAATGAATTGTTCGGGCCTTTGCGGTAGCTGCGACCGATCGGATGGATCGGCGGGAAGTACAGCACATCGAAACCCATGTCCTGAATCATCGCCAACCGCGAGTGCACGTCGTTGAACGTGCCATGACGGGCCGGATCGTCGGTGATCGAGCGCGGAAACAACTCATACCAGCTGGCGAACTGGGACAGCTCCCTTTCGACGTCCAACGGAAATTCAGGGCTGAGGCTCAAATAAGCGCGGTGATCGGCCTGGGCCATCAGGTCGGCGCTACGTTGGTGCAGAAACAGCGCGACCTGCTCGGTTTCGAGCAGACCGGACAGATCATGGTGCAACGCCGCCAGTTCTTCGCTCAGCGGCCCTTCCGCTCGTTCGGCCGCCTGTTGCACCTGGTTGCGCCCTTCCTGCAATTCCAGGCTGATGGGCACGCCGGCGACGTGTTTCTTCTCGATCTCGTACAAAAAGCTGCCGTATTGATCGATCCAGGCTTCGATACAGAAGACGTAGCGGCCTTGATCTTCAACGCGGAACTGGCCTTGCCAGCCGTTATTGCCGAGGTCGGTCATGGCCTCGCTCTGCCAGGCCTCGTCACCGTCGGCACGCCAGCGGATGCGCACGGCCAGTTTGTCGTGACCGTCGGCGAACACTTTGCTGGTCACCACCACGTCCTGACCCACCACGGCCTTGGCAGCGAACTGCCCGCCATCCAGGGTCGGCATGGTGTTTTCAATGGCGATACGCGGCAGCAGCAGCGCCTGCGACAATGGCATATGAGGGTTGTAGTTCAGCTCTGTCGGTTTTTCAGCAGTCATCGAGCATCTCTCCTTAACGCCCCATGGACGCTCTTGTGTCTGGTCGTCTTTCACACGAAACCCGTCGGTCCCGAAATGAACTCACTTAGGTTCCGAGCGACAAGCGCGGCGAAAAGTTCACGCCCATTTGCCGGGAATCAAATCCCTTGCGCGACGGTCAACTCACTTAAGCACGACTTACGCCATGTGCCACTGGAGGCTTCAACGATGAGTATTCCAATCCCGGCCGAAACACCCGATCCGAACATCGACACCCCGACCATTCCGCCGACCGAGCCGGAACCGGTACCTGAGCAAGAGCCGCCCGGCACCACACCGCCACCCAGAGAAGAGCCACCGAGCACCATGCCGCCGGTGATCGTGACACCTGATAATGGCTAAGGCCGTTGCTGCTCGTCTTTATCCCTGTCGAGCAGTTTCAAGACGCTTGGCATCACACTGAAAATCGCCAACGCCAGCAGCGTACTGAACACCGCCGTCGCTTCCCGGCCCAACCCGGCCGAGACCCCTATGGCGGCCGTCATCCACAACCCGGCGGCGGTGGTCAGGCCTTTGACGTGGCCTTCATCGCCCTCCTGGTTTTTCAGGATGGTGCCGGCGCAGAGGAAGCCGATCCCGGCGATCACGCCTTGCACCACTCGGCTCATGGCATCGGCCTGGGAACCGGACATCTGCGGCACCAGCACAAACAATGCGGCACCGAGGGCCACCAGCATGTGCGTGCGCACGCCTGCGGCCTTGCCCTTTTGCTCGCGCTCGAAGCCGAGAATGCCGCCCAGGATCGCAGCCATCAGTAATCTCACGGTTATACGCGTCAGTTGCGACGCATCGCCGATGTCGGCGAACTCTGCTTGCAGCGTTACCCAAACCTCATGCCACCAAGCGTTCATGGTGCAATCCTTGTGATTGATCGTTATGGGAGGATGGACCGCGCCGACCATTAATCGGTTGCACAGAACGATGACCGTCGGATGCGCCCTAACAGTTTAGAACCCGCAAAAAAAGGACACCTCCATGACTGTGCGCATCGAAAACCAGACCTGCTTTTTCATCACCGAGAACGGCGAAGAAATTCGTCTGTGCCCCGACGTCACGATCATCACCGACTCGGAAAAAGCCATGTCAGCGGTGGAGCTTCACGGCCAGCGCGTTTACATCACCGAAGCAGAAGCCGATGCATTGACCGTAGCAGGCGCAGTGGACGGTCGTAGGCATTTGAAGGCCACCGACAGTGATTCGGTGATTTGACTGACCCGGATCAACAACCCTTGCAAGCGCCTGACATAGGCGCCTGCGCCCCGCTGTAACGGGGTGCATCAAGTTGTCGCAGGCAGCGGATCAAACCCCATCTGATCCGCTTTTTATTGCAATACCTGAGTCTGTTATGCAAACAGATCGCTGGTCATAGTGCTCATGCCTGATGGAGGCTGATGAGCGAAAGACCATGAGCGAAAGAATCCCCGTCCGAACCATAGAACCTGCCTCATTTATAAAAACCGAGCCTTTGCGTCCAAAGATAAAGGCCAAGTCCAGCGACAACCTGATCCACACCCGCAGCTTCACCGGCCTGTTCCGCACCTTGCGCATGAGCGGCGCGGGCGTATTGTTTTTGCTGTTCTTCGGCACCGTATGGCTGAACTGGGGCGATCGTCAGGCGGTGCTCTGGGACCTTTCCGAAAGCAAATTCCATATCTTCGGTGCGACCTTCTGGCCCCAGGATTTCATCCTGCTCTCGGCGCTGCTGATCATTGCCGCGTTCGGCCTGTTTGCGATCACCGTGTTCGCCGGCAGGGTCTGGTGCGGTTACACCTGCCCGCAGAGTTCCTGGACCTGGATCTTCATGTGGTGCGAGAAGATCACCGAGGGCGAACGTAACCAGCGGATCAAGCTGCAAGCTGCGCCGTGGGGACTGAACAAACTGATCCGGCGCTCGGCCAAGCACACCCTGTGGCTGGCCATCAGCTTGCTCACCGGGCTGACGTTCGTTGGCTACTTCACGCCGATCCGACCTCTGGCTGAAGAGCTGCTGACCTTGCAGATGGGCGGTGTCAGTCTGTTCTGGGTGCTGTTTTTTACCGGCGCGACTTACATCAACGCCGGCTGGCTGCGTGAAGCGGTGTGCATGCACATGTGCCCGTATGCGCGGTTCCAGAGCGTGATGTTCGACAAGGACACCCTGACCATTTCCTACGACGCGGCCCGTGGTGAAAATCGTGGTCCGCGTAAACGTGAGGTGAAACCGGCCGAGGCAGGCCTGGGGGATTGCATCGATTGCCAGCTGTGCGTGCAGGTCTGCCCGACCGGGATCGACATTCGCGACGGCTTGCAGATGGAGTGCATCGGGTGCGCGGCGTGTATCGACGCCTGCGATTCGATCATGGACAAAATGGGCTATGCCCGTGGCTTGATCAGCTATACCTCGGAGCATGAACTGCAAGGTGGCAAGACTCATCTGCTACGGCCGCGGCTGATCGGTTACACAGCGGTGTTGCTGGTGATGATCGGCGCCCTCGCCCTCGCCTTGATTGAACGGCCGATGGTGTCGCTGGACGTGAGCAAGGACCGTGGCCTGTTCCGTGAGAATAGTCAGGGACAAATCGAAAACATCTACAGCCTGAAGGTCATCAACAAGACCCAGCTGCGTCAGGACTATCGGCTGAGCCTAGAAGATGGCGAAGGCTTCGTGCTGCAAGGCAAGACCGATCTGAGCCTGGCGCCGGGTGAGATTGTCGATGTGCCGGTGTCGGTGGCCATGACCACCGAACGGCCGAGCAGCAGCTCGCAGACGATCAGTTTCAAAGTTGCCGACAGTGATGAACCGGACATCTATAGCGTGGCCAAAAGCCGGTTTGTTGCGCCGATGAACCGTTGATCCCTTAGACTGCGGTGCGCCATTCGCGGGCAAGCCTCGCTCCTACGGTACGGTGTTGACTGTAGGAGCGGTGCTTGCCCGCGAAGAAGTCACCTCGATTTTTCTGAATGACCCCAATCCAGGCACTCGATGAAACGCTACGAAAAATTCGCCGATGACATCGCTGAACTGATCCGCTCCGGCGTCCTCGGCCCCGGCCAGCGCGTGCCGTCAGTGCGCTATGCCAGCCAGACTTACGGGGTCAGCCCGTCCACCGTGTTCCAGGCCTATTACCTGCTGGAACGCCGAGGCCTGATCCGCGCCCGGCCGCGCTCCGGCTACTTCGTCAACGCGCACGCACCGAGCCCGTTCTCGGAGCCGGTGATCAGTAGCCAGGTCAATGAATCCACCGAAGTCGACGTCAGCGAACTGGTGTTTTCGGTCCTCGACTCGATCAAGGACCCGACCACCGTGCCCTTCGGCTCGGCCTTCCCCAGCCCGACCCTGTTCCCGTTGCAGCGCTTGTCCCGCTCCCTCGCCAGCGCCGCCCGGGACATGGACCCGCGCATGGTCGTCACCGACATGTCGCCGGGCAACCCGCAACTGCGGCGCCAGATTGCCCTGCGCTATATGGTCGGTGGGCTGATGCTGCCGATGGAAGAACTGCTGATCACCAACGGCGCGCTGGAAGCCCTGAACCTGTGCCTGCAAGCGGTCACTGAACCCGGTGACCTGGTGGCCATTGAAGCGCCGGCGTTCTATGCCTGTCTGCAAATACTGGAACGGCTGAAACTCAAAGCCGTCGAGATCCCGGTGCACCCGCGCGACGGTATCGACCTGGGCGTGCTCGCGCAAACCCTGGAACGCCACCCGATCAAGGCCTGCTGGTGCATGACCAGTTTCCAGAACCCGATGGGCGCGACCATGCCCGAGGCCAAGAAGCAGGCGCTGGTCGAACTGTTGCGTAGCCATCAGGTGCCGCTGATCGAGGACGACGTCTACGCCGAACTCTATTACGGTCAACAGGCGCCGAAACCGGCCAAGGCGTTTGATACCGAAGGGCTGGTGATGCATTGCGGTTCTTTCGCCAAGAGCCTGGCCCCCGGCTACCGCATCGGCTGGGTCGCGGCCGGCCGTTATGCGCAAAAGATCGAGCGCCTGAAACTCATGACCTCGCTGTGCGCCTCGATGCCGGCCCAGGCCGCCATCGCCGACTACCTGCAACACGGCGGCTACGACCGCCACCTGCGCAAACTGCGCTACGCCCTGGAAGAACAGCAAAGCGCCATGCTCGCCGCCATCGCCCGCTACTTCCCGGCACAGACCCGTGTCAGCCAACCGGCCGGCGGCTACTTCCTGTGGCTGGAACTGCCGCCCCAGATGGATTCGCTGAAGTTATTTCAGATGGCGTTGGCGCAAGGCATCAGCATCGCGCCGGGGCCGATCTTTTCACCGACGCAGCGGTTCAGGAATTGTATTCGGTTGAATTATGGCAGCCCGTGGACCGAGGATTCGGAGAAGGCGATGGAGACGTTGGGGCGGATAGTCAGGTCATTCTGACACTGATCGTTCCCACGCTCTGCGTGGGAATGCATCCCGTGACGCTCTGCGTCACCTCCAGAGCCGAACGCGGAGCGTCCGTGGCGGCATTCCCACGCGGAGCGTGGGAACGAGCCGGTTAACGGCCACCGCCCAGGTCAACAAAAGTCCCGGTCGCATAAGAAGCCTTGTCCGACAGCAACCAGATAATCGCCTCAGCCACTTCATCCGGTCGCCCGCCCCGGGCCATCGGAATCGCCGATTCCAGTTTGCTGACCCGATCCGGATCACCGCTCAACGCATGGAAGTCGGTGTAAATAAAGCCTGGCCGCACCGCGTTGACGCGAATGCCTTCGCCCGCCACTTCCTTGGACAGGCCGATGGTGAAGCTGTCCAGCGCGCCTTTTGACGCCGCGTAATCCACGTATTCGTTGGGTGAGCCCAAACGCGAGGCCACCGAGGATACATTGACGATGCTGCCGCCCTGCCCGCCATGCTTGGGCGACATGCGCATGATCGCGTGCTTGGCGCAGAGGATCGGTGCCAGGACGTTGGTCTTGAGGGTTTTCAGAATGCGAAACTCGGACATTTCGTCGACGCGAGACTTGTGGCCCACGGTGCCGGCGTTATTCACCAGCGCGGTGACTCGACCCAGCTCGGTGTCCACCCGGTGGAACAGACTGATTACTTCGTCTTCGATGCTGACGTCGGCGCGCACGGCAATGGCTTGAGCGCCCAGTGCCCGGACTTGTGCCAGCACGCTTTGCGCAGCCGATTCGTCGGATTGATAGTTAATGCAGATCCGATAACCCAGCCCGGCGGCCAACAGCGCGGTTGCAGCGCCGATACCACGGCCGCCGCCGGTGATGACAATGACTTTGTCCATGCTGACTTTTCTCCTTCACGCGTAAGCAGTCGGGGCCAAGAATAACCGCCATTGCTCGGTTTTGCATGGACTCACGTCAACTGATCCTACCAACGTCGTATGCATTGGAGTCTCTGTAGCAGCTGTCGAGCCCCCTCGCCACAGGAGCCCCCTCACCACAAAGCAGGCTCGGCAGCTGCTACAGGGATTAGCGCGATCGTTAGCCGACCGCCAATCGTTCCCCGCGAACAATGTCGGCCATGAAGCGATCCGCCGGCAGCGGGTGCCCGAGCAGGTAGCCCTGCAACGAATCGCAACCCAGTTTGGTCAGGAAGTCTTGCTGGACGCCGGTTTCCACGCCTTCGGCAACGATGCGCAAGCCCAGCGCCTGACCGAGGGCGACGATGGCTGACACGATAGCGGCGTCGTCACTGTCGTGTTCCAGATCGCGGACGAAACCGCGGTCGATCTTCAGTTCGTTGGCCGGCAAGCGCTTGAGGTACATCAAGCTCGAATAGCCGGTGCCGAAGTCATCGATGGACAGGTCGACGCCCATTTCCGAGAGTTCCTGAAGCACCGTCATGCTCGCATCGGCATCGCTCATAGCGGTGGTTTCGGTGATTTCCAGGGTCAGGCTATTGGCCGGCAGCTGATGCGTGGCCAAAGCTTTGGAGACGCTCTTGACCAGGCCCGCATGGCAGAACTGCAACGCCGAGAGGTTCACCGCAATGCGCCAGTCGGTATAGCCGAGCACGTACCACTCGTGCATCTGGCGGCAGGCTTCGTTCAGCACCCATTCACCAATGGGAATGATCAGCCCGGTCCTTTCCGCCAGGTCGATGAACCTGTCCGGCAGCAGCATGCCCTGGGTCGGATGCTCCCAGCGCAGCAACGCTTCAGCACCCAACGCGCGACCATTGCCGGCGTCGAACTTGGGTTGGTAATAGAGGCTGAACTGCTGCTGATCGAGGGCATTGCGCAAGTCCTGCAGCAATTGCAGCTGTTTGCGCGCGTTGCTGTTCATCGACGCGTCGAAGAAGCTGTAGCCGTTTTTCCCGGCGCCCTTGGCGTGGTACATCGCCGCGTCGGCGTTCATCAGCAGTTCCTGGGCGGTCTGGCCGTTGCCCGGGTACAGCGCGATGCCGAGGCTGGCGGAAATCTGCAAGTCATGTTCGGCAACCCGGAACGAACTGCCGATCAGGCCGACCTGCCGCGCTGCCACGTTCAGCGCGTCGTTTGGCTCACTGAGCCGCACCAGCAGGACGAATTCATCGCCGCCGATCCGCGCCAATGTGTCCTGACTGCGCATGTCCTCGCGCAGGCGCAAACCGACCTCGCGCAACAACTGATCGCCCATGTGGTGACCGAAGGCATCATTGACCGGTTTGAAGCCGTCGAGGTCGATGAACATCAGCGCGAAACAACCGCCCTGCTCCTGAACCTTGGACATGGCCTGCTCGATGCGATCGGCCAGCAACATGCGATTGGGCAAACCGGTCAGGGTGTCGTGCAGGGCCAGTTGGGTCAGCTCGCGGTTGGCTTCCGTCAGCGAGCGCGCAAGGTCAGCGGTGCGGGCTTCAAGACGCGCATCGAGCACCGAGGTGAGCAAGGCGATGCTCAACACTGCGAGCGTGGTGATCAGCACCAGGTTGTCGAGGCCTTTGCCGTTCAAGCCGCTGATGGCGGCGCCACAGAAACTGCCGTCGGGGAATCGCGCCGCAGCCATGCCGGTGTAGTGCATGCCGACGATGGCGAGGCCCATGATCACCGCCGCACCGGCGCGAAGCAGACCCACATACGGCGTGTGCTGACGCAGGCGGAAGGCGATCCATAACGCGGCGCCGGAAGCACCGACGGCAATGAGCAGCGACGCACCAAACAGCGCCGGATCGTAATCGATGCCCGGCTGCATGCGCATGGCGGCCATGCCGGTGTAATGCATGGCACTGATCCCGGTGCCCATGATCAATGCGCCGAACCCCAGTTGCCAGGTCGGCAGCCGTGGCTGACTGACCAGCCAGAGGGCAAAACCGCAGGACAGGATCGCGGTCAGCAGCGACAGGGACGTGAGGATGAGGTCGTAACCCAGGTCGATGGGCAATGTGAACGCGAGCATGCCGATAAAGTGCATCGACCACACGCCGACGCCCATGGCAAAGGCGCCGCCCGCCGTCCATAGAAACACGGCACGGCCTTTGGCGGTGGCAATGCGTTCGGTCAGGTCGAGCGCGGTATAGGAGGCGAGAATCGCTACACAGAGCGAAATGATAACGAGTGTGGGTGAATAGCTACCAATGAGCATGTGACTTCTCGCAATCGCCCCGCCGTACTGCTTCCGTTCTCGGGAGGGCAAATCGGGCGATTGTACTGATTGCGCAAAAGAACGCACTGACAAAAGTAATCAGATGGCCATCAAACCGATGAAACGCTTGTTTGACACTCCGGCAGGCTTACGAACTCGACGGTAGCAGCTGTCGAGCCTGCGTTGTGGCGAGGGGGCTTGCCCCCGTTCGAGCGCGAAGCGATCGTGCATACAGACGACTCGGTGTTTTTGAACCATAGCGAGGGCCGCTTCGCGCCCCAACGGGGGCAAGCCCCCTCGCCACAACGCAGGCTCGGCAGCTGCTACAGGGGCCGCGCTATCTGTTTTCGCTCACCTGGAGCGCCCCATCCCACCCACCGCCCAACGCCGCAATCAGCTGCACACTGGCAATCAAGCGGCTCTGCAACAGGCTCAACACACTACGCTCGTTACTCAACGCGGTAGCCTGGACCACCACCACACCCAAGTAGGCAATCACCCCGGCCTTGTATTGGTTCTGCGTCAACCGAAGGGATTCGCGTGCCGCATCCAGTGCTTCCTGGCGCACGCCGGCTTCGTCTTCCAGCACCTTGAGCTGCACCAGGTAGTTTTCCACCTCGCGGAACCCATCGAGCACGGTCTGGCGGTACTTGGCGACGGTTTCGTCGTAGGCCGCTTCACTGCGATCGACCTCGGCCGAACGCTGGCCGCCATCAAACAGGGTCATGGCCAGTTGTGGCCCCACCGACCAGAAGCGGTTCGGCACGCTGATCCAGTTGGCATAGGTGCTGCTGCTATAACCGCCGTTCAGGCTCAGGGTCAGATCCGGGTAGTAGGCGGCCTTGGCCACGCCGATGTTGGCGTTGGCCGCCATCACCGAACGCTCGGCGGCAGCGATGTCCGGACGGCGCTCAAGCAGCTGCGAAGGCAGGGCCAACGGTATTTCGGGCAACGCCGGGATGGTCTTGGTTTCGGCCAGGCTGAACTCCGCAGGTGGCAGGCCGATCAATACCGCGATGGCATTCTCGAACTGGGCGCGCTGCCAGATCAAATCGACCATGTCCGCCTGGGTGCTTTTGAGCTGCGTCTGCGCCTGGGCCACCGCGTCCTTGCCGGAGACGCCGGCGCGGTACTGGTTTTCGGTCATTTTCAGCGAGCGCTGATAGGCCTCGACGGTCGCTTCCAGCAAGCGTTTCTGCTCGTCGATCACCCGCAATTGCAGGTAGTTCTGCACCAGTTCCGATTGCTGGCTGAGGCGCATCGCCGCCAGATCGGCAAAACTGGCCTCGGCGTTGGCGGTGTCGGCTTCCAGGCCCCGACGCAATTTACCCCAGATGTCCGCTTCCCAACTGACGCCGGCCTGCGCCGTGTAGGTGTCGCGAATACCGCTGGAAGAACTGGTCAGGCTCGAACTGCTGCTGCCGGTGCCCTGGCTGGAGCGGTTTTTCCCGACGGTCAGATCCACCGTCGGAAAAAACGCGCCCCGGGCACTGCGTACCAAGGCCTGGGCCTGACGGTACTGGGCTTCGGACTGGGCGACGGTCTGGTTGGAACTGTTGAGTTTTTCGATCAGGCCATTGAGTTGCTGATCGCCATACAACTCCCACCAGGCGCCGCGGGCCAGGGCATCACTCGGGCTGGCCTGACGCCAGCCGGCCGCTTCTTTGTATTGCACCGGCGCGGCGGCTGGCGGGCGCTGGTAGTCCGGGCCGACAGCGCAAGCGCTGAGCATCGCCACGCACAGCGCCAAGCTCAACAAACGCGAGCCCCGGGCGGCTGCCAGCGGCGTGGCCAGATTGATAAGCGAACGGTCAGTCATAGCGGAGTTTCCAGAGCGGCATCGGTACGCACGCCACGCCACTTGTTGAAGCGATGGCGCAGTTTGTCGAGATAGAGGTAAACCACCGGGGTGGTGTAAAGGGTCAGCACTTGGCTGAAAATCAGCCCGCCGATGATGGTCAGGCCTAGCGGCTGACGCATTTCCGCGCCTTCGGCACGGCTCAGCAGCAACGGCAACGCGCCGAGGATCGCCGCCAGGGTGGTCATCAGAATCGGCCGCAGACGTTGCAGACAGGCGCTACGAATCGACTCCAGCGGCGCCAGGCCTTGACGGCGCTCCAGTTGCAGCGCCAGATCGATCATCAGAATGGCGTTTTTCTTCACCACGCCGATGAGCAGGAATAACCCGAGCAATGAAATCAGGCTGAACTCACCGCCCAGCGCGTAGATCGACAGCAACGCGCCGACCCCGGCCGATGGCAACGTCGACAAAATGGTCAGCGGATGGATGTAGCTTTCATACAGCACACCCAGCACCAGATACACCGCCACCAGCGCGCCGAGAATCATCCACGGCTGGCTCTTCTGGGTGGCGGCGAAGGCATCTGCGGTGCCGGCCATTTTCGCAATCACGCTTTCCGGCAGACCGACCTTGGCGATGGCCCGCTCGATCGCCGCCGTGCCCTGCTCCACCGTCACCCCGTCAGCCATGTCGAAAGACAGGCTTTCGGAGGCGAACTGGCCTTCGTGGCTGACCCGGTCGTCTTCCAGGCTGTTTTCGTAATGGGCAATGGTCGACAGCGGAATCCGCGCGCCGTCGGCGGTAATCACCTGCACCTGCTTGAGGGTAATCGGGTCCTGGGCGTATTTCGGATTGACCTCCATCACCACCTGGTACTGGTTGAGGCTGTCGTAAATCGTCGAGATCTGCCGCTGGCTGTAGGCGTTGTTCAGCACCGAAGTGACCATGTCCATGTCGACGCCCAGGCGTTTGGCCTGATCGCGATCGACGATCAGGGTCACCTGTTGCGCACCGCGCCCTTCACGCGCATCGATCGCCGTCAGCTCCGGCAACGCCTTTAACGCGGTGACGACTTTCGGGTACCACTCGCGCAAATCGCCCAGGTCGCCGCTTTGCAGGATGTAGGAATACTGCGAGGTAGTCTGTTCACGACCGCCACCGAATTGCAGGTCCTGATCGGCCATCAGCATCAATTGCGCGCCAGCGACTTTAGGCATCTCCTTGCGCAACCGTTCGATGACTTTCTGCGCGGAAATGTTGCGTTCCTTGATCGGCTTCAACCGCACCAGCATGAAGGCGTTGTTGGTGCCGTTGGTGCCGCCGATGAAACCGGCAACGCTTTGCACCGCCTCGTCCTTGAGCACGGCACGGCGGAAGATTTCCATTTTCGGCTGCATGACGCTGAACGACAGCCCGTCGTCGCCGCGCACGAAACCGATCAGTTGACCGGTGTCCTGCTGCGGCATAAAGGTTTTAGGAACAACGACATACAGCGCGATGTTAACGCCGACTGTCACGAACAGGCTGAGCAAGGTCAACCGACGGTGACGCAGCACCCAGTCGAGGCTGGTCGCGTATTTGCCGACCATCCACTCGTTGGCCCGCTGACTCCAGCGCTGCAAACGGTTTTCCTGCCCCGGTGTGTGCGGCTTGAGCCACCGGGCGCAGAGCATCGGTGTCAGCGTCAGCGAGACCACCAGCGAGACCACGATGGACGCCGCCAATGTGATGGAAAACTCACGGAACAGGCTTTCGACAATCCCGCCCATAAACAGGATCGACAGGAACACCGCCACCAGCGAGACGTTCATCGACAGTAACGTGAAGCCTACCTCCTCAGCTCCGAGGTAGGCGGCCTTCATCGGCGGCACGCCTTCATCGATGTGCCGGGAAATGTTCTCGAGCACCACGATGGCGTCGTCCACCACCAGCCCGGTGGCCAGGATCAGCGCCATCAGCGACAGGTTGTTGAGGGAAAAACCGTAGAGGTACATCACCGCAAAGGTGCCGACCAGCGACACCGGCACGGCCAGGGTCGGAATCAACGAGGCGCGGAAATTACCGAGAAACAGGAACACCACCAGAATCACCAGCGCCACGGCGATCAGCAGGGTCATTTCCGCTTCGTGCAACGTCGCCTTGATCACCGGCGAACGGTCCATCGCCAGGTTCAGCTTGACGCTGGCCGGCAGCACCGCCTGCAACGCCGGCAGCTGCGCCTTGATCTCGTTGACCGTCTCGATGATGTTCGCACCGGCCTGGCGGTTGATCACCAGCAGCACCGCCGCGTCGTTGTTGAAGAAACCGCTGTTGTAACGGTCCTCGACCCCATCGCTGACCTTGGCCACGTCTTTCAGGCGCAACGCCGCGCCGTCCGCGTAGTGGATGATCAGCGACTCGTAATCCTTGGCTTTTTCCAGTTGATCGTTGGCCTGCACCTGCCACAACCGCTGGCCGTCTTCGACCGAGCCCTTGGGCCGGCGCACGTTAGCGTTGGCGATGGTGTTGCGCACATCGTCCAAGGCCACGCCGTACTGGTTGAGCGCTTGGGGTTCGAGTTCGATGCGCACCGCCGGCAACGAGCTGCCGCCAATTTGCACCTCACCGACGCCCTGCACCTGGGACAGGCTCTGGGACAGGATCGTCGAGGCCAAATCGTAGAGCTGGCCTTTTTCCAGCACGTCGGAGGTTAGCGACAGCACCATGATCGGCGCCTGCGACGGGTTGACCTTCTTGTAGGTCGGCATGCTGCGCATCCCGCTCGGCAGCAGGTTGCGCGAGGCGTTGATCGCTGCCTGCACTTCCCGGGCCGCGCCATTGATGTCGCGATCCAGGTCGAACTGCAAAATCACCCGGGTCGAGCCCTGGCTGGAGCGGCTGCTCATGGTATTGACGCCGGCGATGGCGCCGAAGGAGCGCTCCAGCGGCGTGGCCACGGTCGAGGCCATCACTTCAGGGCTCGCACCCGGCAGGCTGGCCTGGACCACGATCACCGGGAAATCCATCTGCGGCAACGGCGACACCGGCAGCAGGCCGAAGCTCACGCCGCCCAGCAGCATGATCGCCAGGCTCAGCAGCATGGTCGCGACCGGGCGCTTGATGAAAGGTCCGGACAGATTCATGGCTGCTCTACCGCTTCCGCGGCTTCAGACTTGCGACCCCAGCGCCGACCAAGGCGGTCGAAATACAGATAGATCACAGGCGTGGTGAACAGCGTCAGCACCTGGCTCAACAGCAGACCGCCGACCATCACCAGGCCCAACGGCTGGCGCAATTCCGCGCCGGAACCGGTGGCCAGCATCAATGGCACCGCGCCAAACAATGCCGCCAGCGTGGTCATCAGAATCGGTCGAAAACGCAGCAGCGCCGCTTGATAAATCGCCGTTTCCGGGTCCATGCCCTGATTGCGCTCGGCGTCGAGGGCGAAGTCGATCATCATGATCGCGTTCTTTTTCACGATGCCGATCAGCAAAATGATGCCGATGATCGCGATCATCCCCAGGTCATTGCCGCTCAACAGCAAGGCCAGCAAGGCGCCGACCGCCGCCGAGGGCAAGGTCGAGAGAATGGTGATCGGGTGGATGTAGCTCTCGTAGAGCACGCCGAGCACGATGTACATGGTCACCACCGCCGCCAGAATCAGCAGCAAGGTGCTCGACAACGACGCCTGGAATGCTTCGGCGGCGCCCTGGAACTGGGTCTGCACGCCAATCGGCATACCGATGTCTTGCTGCACCTGTTCGATGATCTCCACCGCATGCCCCAGCGCCACGCCGGGCGCGAGGTTGAACGACATCATCACCGCCGGGAACTGGCCGATGTGCGTGATCGCCAGTTGCGCTTGACGCTCCTCGATGTGCGCCAGGCTGGACAGGCGCACTTGCCCGCCGTCGGTGGTCTTGACGTGAATCTGGTTCAACGCGTCCGGGCCGATCTTCTCGCCGGACTGCGATTGCAGCACCACGCGGTACTGGCTGGCCTGGGTGTAGATGGTGGAAATCTGCCGCTGACCGAAGGCGTCGTACAGCGCATCGGTGATGTTCGACACCGACACACCGACCCGCGACGCTGCATCGCGGTCGATCACCAGATAAACCTGCAAGCCTTTGTCCTGCAAATCGCTGGCGACGTCGGTCAACTCCGGCCGTTGCGCCAGTGCGTCTACCAGACGACCGCTCCACAGACTGAGCAGCTCGGAATCCGGCGACGACATGCTGAACTGGTATTGCGTGCGGCTGACGCGGTCTTCGATGGTCAGGTCCTGCACCGGTTGCATGAACAGGCGAATGCCGACCAGCTTGTCCAGTTCCGGTTGCAGCCGGGCGATCACCTCGGTGGCGCTCAAGTCGCGGTTGCTGTGGGACTTGAGGTTGATCAGTAGCCGGCCGCTGTTCAGCGTCGAGTTGTCACCGTCGACACCGATGTAGGACGACAGGCTTTCCACCGCCGGATCGGCCAGGATGACCTTGGCCAGTTCCTGCTGCCGCTCGCTCATCGCCGCAAAGGAAATCGACTGAGGCGCCTCGGAAATGCCCTGGATAACGCCCGTGTCCTGTACCGGGAAAAAGCCCTTGGGCACGACCATATACAGGAACACCGTCAGCGCCAACGTGCCGATCGCCACCATCAAGGTCAGCGGTTGATGCTTGAGAACCCACTTTAACTTGCGCCCGTAAGCCGCGATCATCCAATCAATTGTTGCACCGCTGGCCCGGTAGAAACGGCCCTGTTCTTCTTCCTTGGGCTCACGCTTGAGCAACCGCGCGCACATCATCGGCGTCAGGGTCAGGGACACGACCAGGGAAATCAGGATCGCCACCGCCAGGGTGATGGCGAACTCGCGGAACAAGCGCCCCACCACGTCGGCCATGAACAGCAGCGGAATCAGCACCGCAATCAACGACAGGGTCAGGGAAATCAGGGTGAAGCCGATCTGCTTGGCGCCCTTGAGCGCGGCATTCAGGGGGCTGTCCCCTTCTTCGATAAACCGGGAGATGTTCTCCAGCATGACGATTGCATCGTCCACCACGAAACCGGTGGCGATGGTCAGGGCCATCAAGGTCAGGTTGTTGACCGAAAAACCGGCGAGGTACATCACGCCGAAGGTGCCGATCAGCGACAGCGGCACGGCCACCGACGGAATGATCGTGGCACTGGCCCGACGCAGGAACAGGAAGGTGACCATGACCACCAGCGCGATGGCGATCAGCAATTCGTGCTGCACGTCGGTGACCGAAGCGCGGATGGTCTGGGTGCGGTCGGTGAGGACCGTGACGTCGAGGCCGGCCGGCAGGTTGTCGGTGATGCTCGGCAGCAGGGCTTTGATCCGGTCAACCACTTCGATAACGTTGGCGCCGGGCTGACGCTGAATGTTCAGCAGCACCGCCTGGTTTTCATTGGCCCATGCCGCCAGGCGTTCGTTCTCGGCGCCGTCGACAATCTCGGCCACGTCCTTGAGGCGCAGCGGCGCGCCGTTGGCGTAGGCCAGGATCAGGTTGGCGTAGTCCTTGGGCGAGGTCAGTTGATCGTTGGCGTCGAGCATCGACACCCGGGTCGGACCGTCGAAGTTGCCCTTGGGCTGGTTGACGTTGGACGCGCCAATCAGGGTGCGCACATCCGACAGGTTCAAGCCATTGGCCGCCAAGGCCTCCGGGTTGACCTTGATCCGCACCGCCTGACGCTGGCCGCCGGCAATGCTGACCATGCCAACGCCGCTGATCTGGGCGATTTTCTGCGCCATGCGCGTATCGACCAGGTCGTTGAGCTTGGGCAACAGCATGGTTTTGGAGGTGATGGCCAGGGTCAGCACCGGGGTGTCCGCCGGGTTGACCTTGTTGTACACCGGCGGCGCCGGCAGGTCCTTGGGCAGCAGATTGGTCGCTGCGTTGATCGCGGCTTGGACCTGCTGCTCGGCGACGTCCATGTTGATGTCGAGGCTGAAACGCAGGGTCAGCACCGAAGCGCCGCCGGAACTGGTCGACGCCATCTGGGTCAGGCCGGGCATCTGCCCGAACTGACGCTCCAGCGGCGCGGTCACGGCGCTGGTCATGACATCCGGGCTGGCGCCGGGATACAGCGTCATGACGCGGATGGTCGGGTAATCCACCTGAGGCAATGCCGACACCGGCAGCAGCCGATAAGCAATCACGCCGGCCAGGATAATGGCCAGCATGCTCAGCGTGGTGGCGACCGGGCGAAGGATGAACAGCCGCGAGATGTTCATGCGCCGCCCTTTTTCGCCTTGTCGGTGGTCGCCGGCTCAGTCGAGCTGGCCGCCGATTTGCCTTGCAGGTGGCCGGTCGGGGTGGTCGGTACGTCCTGGGTGTCGTTGACCACTTCCACTTCGCTGCCTTCCTTCAGGCGGTCGGTGCCTTCGAGGACCACGCGATCTCCTGGGACCAGGCCTTCAGTGATCACGGTGTTTTCACCGTCACTGGCGCCGACTTTCAACGGACGGATCGTGACCTTTTTGTCACCGTCCAGGGCGTAGACGAAGGTGCCGTTGGTGCCGAACTGAATCGCCGCCGAAGGTGCGAGCACCACATCCTTGAGGGTGTCGGCCAGCAGGTGGACGTTGACGAACTGGTTGGGGAACAGCGCCTGATCACGGTTCTCGTAGCGCGCCTTGAACTTCAGGGTGCCGGTGGTCACGTCGATCTGGTTGTCCAGGCTCTGCAACACGCCGGTGGCTTGCAACTTGGTGTCGCCACGGTCCCAGGCTTCGGCCGGCAGTTTGGCGCCCGTGCGGTAGCGCGCCAGGACGACGTCGAGGCTGTTTTCCGGCAAGGTGAAGGCGACGCTGATCGGTTGGGTCTGGGTAATGATCGCCAGCGCCGTGGTGTCGTTGGCCGCCACCAGGTTGCCGACGTCCAGCTGCCGCAGGCCCACACGCCCGGCAATCGGGGCGCGGATCCTGGTGAATTCGAGATTGAGCTTGGCGTCGTTGACCGCCGCCTGATTGGTCTTGACCGTGCCCTGGTACTGACCGACCAGTGCTTCGGCGGTGTCCAGGGTTTGCTTGGCGATACTGTCTTCCTTGAACAGGCCGCGATAACGCTCGACATCGACCTGCGCATTTTTCAGTTGTGCCTGGTTCTGCAGGAGCGTGCCTTCAGCCTGGAGCAAGGCGTTCTGGTAAGGACGCGGATCGATTTCAGCCAGCAGGTCGCCGGCCTTGACCATCTGCCCTTCTTCGAAGGAGATCTTCATCAGTTCGCCGCCAACCCGACTGCGCACATTGATGGTGTTCAGCGCGGTGACGGTGCCCAGCGCCTTGTAGTACAGCGGAAAATCACCCTTGACCGCCGGCGCCACGCGCACCGGGATCGGCCCGGTCGCCCCGCCGAAGCCCGGACGCATCCCCCCCGACTTGCCGGTGTGGCCGGCCACGGCTTTCGGCGCAGCTCCGTCCTTATTGGCAGTGCCGGCGGGCCAGAATTTCCAGCACAGGCCAGCGATGACCAACAGCACAAGCAGGCCGAGCAGCCAGCGACGAGGTTTACGGGAAGCGGAGGATTGCATGGAATGATCAACCATTGGGCGCGTGAGCTTCTTTCTACAGGAGGCTGAACGATAAGCACTGGTGGGTATTAAGCAAAGCGCCTTTACCGGCAATTTACCTTCGGCTTACGTAACAGGATGTTTGGCCAAGACACTGAATCACAAATGAAAACGGCCTGGACAGGGCCAGGCCGTTAACAATTGTAAAAAGTAAGCTTATTTCAGAACAGCAAGTGCCGCTTCGTAGTTCGGCTCTTCAGCGATTTCCTTGACCAGTTCGCTGTGCAGCACGTTGTCGTTTTCGTCCAGTACCACGACGGCACGGGCGGTCAGGCCTTTGAGCGGGCCGTCAGCGATGGCAACGCCGTAGTTCTGGATGAACTCTGCACCGCGCAGGGTCGACAGGTTTTGTACGTTGTCCAGGCCTTCGGCGCCGCAGAAGCGTGCTTGAGCGAACGGCAGGTCAGCGGAGATGCACAGCACCACGGTGTTGGCGATGTCGTTGGCCTGGGCGTTGAACTTGCGTACCGAAGTGGCGCAGGTCGGGGTGTCGACGCTTGGGAAGATGTTCAGCACTTTGCGCTTGCCGGCGAAGCTCGCCAGGGTCACGTCGGACAGATTGCCGGCAACCAGGGAAAAGGCTGGCGCCTTGGAACCGGCTTGTGGCAGTTGGCCGTTGACTTGAACCGGGGAGCCTTTAAGAGTGACTTGAGCCATGAACGGAGTCCTTCTGACGTTGTTGTGGAGAATTTTGAAGAGGCCGAAGTTAACCACGAAATGGTCCGACGACCTATGCCCGGATACAAATTGTGATGTCTCGTCGCACACATTGGATACAAACCAAATCCTTTGTAGGAGCGAGGCTTGCCCGCGAAGAACGATAACGCGGTCAGTCTGTCGCAACGAGGTGTTCCCTTCGCGGGCAAGCCTCGCTCCTACGGGTCGGGGTCAGGCCAGCAACCGCAACATATTGTGGTGTCGCGCCTCGAAACTCCGGCGCATATCTGCATTCACCAGCAACGCTCCCGTTAATTCACCACCGAAAGCCAATACGTTACATGGTCGGTGTACAGCGTACCGCCCTCTCCCGCCGCCACCCGGTGTTCATGACGAAAGGCAGCCATCGGCCCCTTGAGCATTTCATCAATGAAATGATGCTTGCCCACCTCGCGGATCACCACGGTCCAATCGGCAGGTATGAAATTGAACATCCAGTGTCGAAAACGGAACTGGCGCCCGGCTTCGATTCGAAGATTGCTTAAGTCGATATTGCTTAATAGCGTCACCCGCCCCGGGAAGATCTTCGGAAAGTTGACGCCTTCCAGGCAGTAATCGAGGACTTGCGCCGGTGTCCGGCCGGGGATGAGCGTAGTAATTTGCAACACAGGCATTTGCAGTGGCATTCCATTGTTTGGCAGGAGGGTGAAGTGGCAAGCGGGCAGGCACATCAATTTATGGTTTCGGGTAGTGGAAACTCACGTCTGTCCCGGAACATGACGTAAAGCGGGTCCACCCCGGAGCCTGTCGGGAAGACAACGATGTAGTCATCGAATTTGATCTCGGTCCTGCCGTCAAAGGGCTCCAGTAAAGGCACAGGCGGAGATTGCAAGAACCCCAGGCGATACTCGGTGGTCGCCCCCTGGTCCGGTGTGGTTTCAAGCGCCGCAGGTGCGCGCCAGCTGACAGTGACCGGGGCCGCTCCATCGGCGGTGAAACAGTACGCTTGCATCGAGTCCTTCCAGACCGCGGGGCGCACCCTCACTTTGGACGACAAGGTGTTGCCATTCGTTGGCGTTATGGCCACCTGTAACAGCGTGCTTATCAATCTCACGCCTTGAGACATCGTCCCTGCGGGAACATCGTAGGTACCGCTGATCATCCTGAAAGCAATATCCACATCTGCCGTATTTGCTGCAAGGTCGTGCCAATCATGCCCCTCGATGGGCTGGAACTCGTGCAAAGGCACACACACCGCATACCTGCCAACCTCGGCGCGACTTGAAAATTCCATTCGTAGAACCGCCGCGTATTGACCCTGATGGGCTTCGGTACCGGAGGTGATCTGCCAGGTAAATTCTGCCACCGCAGAACGCACCGATTTTTGCAGAGCGACCCGGTAAGTTTCCATTGGCTGCGAAAGCGCCCCATCGATCCAGACGCCGGGACGCGAATTGACGTGGCCCAGTGACGCCAACAAAAGGCCCGGGGTCTGAACGGGACCCACTCCTCCCAGATAGCGTTGGCGTACCAGTTGGGTTTGCGCATTGATCAGTAACGTTTCAGCCTCGATTTGCAGGTGATTCAGGCGCTGCCTGACGACGCTCAACGTCGCCAGATAACTAGACTCAGTGGCAGTGATCAACTGGGCGATGTTTTGCCACTGTGCTTGCTCGGCGCGGCCATAAGTCAAATCGCGTTGGGCAGCGTCCCTTTTGAACTTGAGCCTCATTTCCCAGAACTCGTAGCGCCTGACCACCAGACGTGTATCAAATTCAGCGATTTCGAGACTACGGATGTCCGCCTCACGCCCACGGATGTCCACCTCAGCGCTCTGTTGGCTGCGCAGATGCTTGATACGTCGCTCTAAAAGGCTTAACGCTGGCTCGACATCATTCTGGGAAGTTGCCACGTCTACGAAGACTTTTTGTGCCGCTGCCAGACTTTGAGCGATGCGCAGTTGCGTCACTTGGGCAAACGTCATCGGAGTGGACGGCCAATGGGCATTGGAGCTCGGCATGGGGATGCCTTCGCCCTTGAATGCAGGCTGCCCACGCTTGTGGTGCCAGTCTTCGACGTAGTACACGACCGAGCCTGTGGTGTGGCCGTTGTAGTCGTCCTCAGCAGGATAGAACAACAGGTCTGCACCTTTGGGGTGGCCGACGATCCGGTCGAAGTGGTTGATGAGTCGATCGTGGTCCACTTTAGGCAAATCGACAGCCCATATTCTGTTCACCAACGCCTGGAATTCTGGCTCGGTGTAATCCTTGAGTGTTGCTTTGAGTTCCATCTTCGGTTCTTCCTTGTGTCACTGACACATAACGCCTGCTGGACGACGGCATCGCTCAGTCGTCATGAGCGGATGCACGTCGTATTGCGCATTCAACGCTGTTCAGTCATTCCGGTTTGAAGCCGGGTTTGTTATTGAGTGCGCGCCATTCCTTGACTTCTTTCAGGATGCCTTCGGGACTGTCTTCCTGACCTTCCTTGGGGTAGAAAATGACGTCTGAGCGGTCTGGGTGTTCTGAGATCAATTCAAAATGGTCAAGGAGGTCATCTCTGTAATCCTCCAGTGCCTGCCCTCGCAGGTCGCTCGTCTGATGGAAAAACTCCCCCAAAAATGCCAAAAACTCTGTCTCTGTGTAGTCCTCCAACCGCTTTTTAAAAATCATGACTGTTTCTCTCTTTGTGAAGTTGAATATGACGTTTAGGGGTCATCACCGAGAGGTTGTCCAAGCCGTAGACATCTCCTCCTTTCGAAACTTCAACTTCATGGTGAAGTTCAAACGTCCTACGTCCACCAGCTTGGTCTACAACTGCCGAAAAAGGAGCAGATCCATCCCGCATTCTGTCCAGATTGCTTCGAGTAAACTGGCGACTTAACTCTGCATCCTCCGCAACAGCCCTCCAAAACGCCCGCCTGAAACCATGAAAGTTTCGAAACTCCTTCCACCGCAACTGGTCCGCGATTTGCCCTGGTATCGGCGCCCCATCTCCCCTCGCATCGTCTCCAAGCCAAATTTCTGAAACGTCGGATCCCCATCCCGTTGCAGTCCCCGGATCATCCCGCCGGTCCAGAAACAGAACATCCGACGAAGGCAATTCCATATCTGCCGGGAATCCAGGAATACTGCCACCGATCAGACCTTGGTCAACAGCCGGAAATGTCTCGTTTTGAGGTAGGACCGGGATGGCCGGTGTGCCGGGATAAACCGCTGGAATCGTCGGGGTGACCGGTGATGTTGTAGGACCAAGGTGTTCGATTCCCGGCGGAACGAGGGGTGTCCAGGTACCGACGCCAACGGGACGAATTGGCCAGGGCAGAATTGCCGGTCTGATGCCCAGCCGTCCTTGGCTGCTTTGCGGAGTAGTAATGCTGATTTTGTCGAGGTTGAAGGGGTTTTCGCCACGTTCCACGGGCTCTTGATAACGCAGCTCGAATTCACGCCTTTGCCCGACCCACGTGCTCTTCGGTGCGTAAGGCGCGAAGCCTTGTTCGAGGCGTTTTTTGTTCACCTCATCGAATTCGGTGACAAGCGCCGGGTGTTCGCCGACCGTACGCCATAGCGCTTCATCGAAGGCGCTGAACGACCGGATTTCTCGGCCGCGGAATTGGTCGCCGATCTGCACAGGAATGGCTGCGCCCTGGGCTCGGCTTGCGGCTTTCCACCAATCATTCGCAGCAGGTTGACCGGTCCCGGTGACGATGCCTGAGCCCATGGGCGGCAGGTTGAAGGACATGTAGATCGGCGTCAGGCCCGGCACGCAAACGATGCAATCCTGAATACGCAGGTCGACACCCGCCGGGATGTCCTGGATCTGCGGCGTCATCACCGCCAGGCCGGCTTGGCCAGAAGTGGTCACCTGAGGTGTGGACTCGGGTGTGAACTGCAGGAGTCGTGGCGGTGAACCCGGGACCTCGGCGCTGTAGACACCGGTCAGCGGGTCAAGTACGGCATTGATGACCGGTACACGAGCGTCTACCTCACCACCGGTGCTGGTGACGATAATCGCGGTACCTTCCGGCACAGCTTCGGGTTTGAGCCGGTACGCCACCTCCGCCGAACCGCCCGCATCTGCGATTGACTGCAGCGCCCGACTGTCAGTAAAGCCCAGCGCTTGGGCCGGAACGCCAATGCCCTGCAACAAACGCCCGCGCTGTTGCGTAGTCAACTCGCCATTGCCAAGGGTTGGCGAATAAAACATTGCAGTGACAAATACTGGCCCTGTCCTGACCACGATGCGTCCGGCATCGATGAGTGTGTCGATGGCAGCCTGGACAGCCCTTTCAAGTGCAGCGGCGACGTCTTGCGCAACCAACACACTTTCTCGAGTCAAAAACATTCCGCCGCCAGCGGCCACCGAAGTTACCGGCGCCGTCAGCGTGTTGGCCTGCCTGACCCGTTCAACCCGCGCACCTTCATCGACTTGCTGCTTGAACCGGACTCGCGCGTCGCGCTGCTCGGCAAACTGACGAAGCGCCTCCCACACCGCTTCCCGCTCACGCCAGACAATGGTCTGCTCGGCATGATGTCTGCCCAGCGCATTGGATTTATCCGTGAGCGCGTTTATCTGCGCGGATAGAAGCCGGGCTTCGTGGGCGGCGTTGTAAGCGTTTTCCCAGATCTGGTGGCCGTCGTTGAGCGCCTGGCCGAACTCACCCAGTCGTGTCAGGTAATCGTTCGAGGTACGGGTGAATGGATCGTGTCCATCGAAGGATCGGGCAACCGCATTCTTTGCATTGAGCTCTGCGGTTTTACGGGCGATCAGCCCATCGATTTCGTTTTTTTCCTTGGTGATGATGTAGAGCTGCCAACGCTCGCTCGATCCACTGTGCGGTGGTCGTCTAACACCCGAGATTTCATGTTCCAGGGAGGGTGCGAGTTGACTGGCCTTAGCCGCAAAGCTTCGGTCTGCCTCTGCTCTGATAGCGTCATGGCGTTGGGCCAGACCGGCAAGAAACTGATGCAAGGCCTGGACACGAGACAACTCCTGAGCCTGTGCTGCGGCGGCCTGTGCTTGAGCCGCCTCGGCTTGCGCTTGCGCTTGGGCTTGGGCTTGGGCTTGGGCTTGGGCGACAGATTGCGCGTGCGCTTTTTCCTTTGCCTGACGAGCGGCCTCTATGGCCCGCTTTCGAGCCTTCTTCTTTTTCTTGCTGGATTTACCGAACCCGCCTGAAACCCCTCCGCCGCCAGTCCCCCCACCGGAACCACCGTTTGAAGCGGGCGGGCCCGACCTGATTACGACACTTCCTGACGTTCCATCGTTATGTATTTGTTGTGCCATACAGTCACTCCTTGTCTGTAGGGCACAGCATGTCGATGGAGCAGTGGTCCGGTGCGGTACATAGTTAAAGGGCAGTCTTTACATCGAGCGTCGTCAGCTACTTGAGTGGAGAGTCGATAAAGAATCGGATTATCCAAGCAACTTTCGTTAGCGGTGTTGTCGATTCAGGTCACGGTTATTCGACTAGACAGTGAATCACCCACCCTCCAGCGGAGATAAAACCATGCGATTCATGATCATTGTAAAAGCCAGCCCGGACTCCGAGGCCGGTGTCCTGCCCACCGAGGAGCTGATGACCGCGATGGGCAATTACAACGAGGAACTGACCAAGGCCGGCATCCTCATCGACTGCGACGGCTTGCAACCGAGCAGCAAAGGCGCCCGGGTGCGATTCTCGGGCGAAAAACGCACGGTCATCGACGGCCCGTTCGCCGAAACCAAGGAGCTGATCGCCGGTTATTGGATTTGGGAGGTGAAGTCGAAAGAGGAAGCGATCGAGTGGGTCAAACGCTGCCCAAATCCGATGCCGGGCACAGAAGCGGAGATTGAGATTCGTCCGATCTATGGGGCGGAAGATTTCGGCGAGGAGTTCACCCCGCAACTGCGCGAGCAGGAAGAACGGATACGCGAGCAGATGAAAAAGCGCTGAACATTTCAGGGCAGTAAACGGCACCACAACCGCATCATCGTTCTTCGCGGGCAAGCCACGCTCCTACCGACGCGAGCTTGTCCGCGCCCCCCCCCCGCCCCGAGAACTTGTACAAAAATCCAATATCCCGCGTACCAACTGGCTAACCCGAAGTTAGCTGCTAACTTCAACAGACGTGTCCTACAGGCTTGAAAGGAAAGAGATTCGCCGTAACGCTGAAGAACGACACCCATTGCATCCCGCTCGGTTTGGGTGGCGGAAAAGTCTGGAAATCCCGGTCCAATATTCTCAACGCCTTCAACGAACAGCAGAGTAATGTGGAGCGCAAAGGCGATGGCCTGCCGCAGTAAACGCGGCTCGCCGGGCTCAATGTCACGTTCGGTAAATGAGGACATTTCTATGCACGGTGCAATTCGCTTGGCCGGCTACAGCCTGATGACCATGTTCGTCAGTTGCGGCGTCGGTGCCCAGGACCTCGATACCCGAATCGGCAAGATTGCGTTGGAAAACAGTCTGCCAACCCATGAAACGATCCCTTTGCTCTACGCCCCGTGGGTGATCGATCTGCCATCTCGTCCGGCACTCGACGACATCACGGCCGTGGAATGACGCCCAAGGGTTCAATCAGGAAGCTCTATGAAAAACCGCCTGCTGCTCATCGCGCTGTCGCTCGCCCTGAGCACCAGCGCCTGGGCCGACTTCACCGCCACCCCCGAAGAAGCCCGCGGCATCGCCAAGGAAGCCTATCTGTACGGCTTCCCGGTGGTGGAGATGTACAAAACCCTCTACACCCAGGCCATGGACAAAAACAGCGCGAGCTTCAAGGCGCCGTTCAACCGGATCGGCAACACCGCGAAGGCGTTCACCGCCAAGGACACTGCGTTCGTCACACCCAACGCGGACACGCCCTACTCGTTCGTGTGGATGGACCTGCGCGCCGAACCGGTGGTGCTGACCTTGCCGCCCATCGACGAGCACCGTTACTACTCCGTGCAATTGATCGACGCCTACACGCAGAACTTTGCGTACCTGGGCACCCGCAGCACCGGCAACAACGGCGGGCACTTCATGGTCGCAGGCCCAAACTGGCAAGGTCAGCAACCGGTAAAAATGGATCGACTGCTGCGCAGTGAAACCACCATCGCCTACGCCCTGTATCGCACGCAGCTGTTCGATGAAAAGGACCTGGCCAAGGTCAAGAAAATCCAGAAAGGCTACAAGGTCGAAACGCTGAGCCACTACGTCAAGAAGAAGGCCCCACCCGCCGCACCGAAGATTGCCTGGCCGAAACCCACGCCGACCATGAGCGACACCCCGGACCTGTTCCGCTACCTGAATTTCATGCTGGCCTTCGCCCCGGCGCAAGACGCGGAAAAGGACCTGCTCGCGCGCTTCAACACCATCGGTATCGAGGCTGGCAAGCCGTTCCAGTTGCACGACTTCACACCCGAACAACGCCAGGCCCTGGAAGACGGCATCAGCGACGCCAAGGCCGAATTCGCCCGGTTCAAGAAAGACAAAGTCGATACTCACCAGATCACCAGCGGCGATTTCTACGGCACCCGCGATCACCTCAAGGGCAATTACCTGTACCGCTACGCCGGCGCGGATATGGGGATTTTCGGCAACTCGGCCGAAGAGGCGAATTACATCGGTTATTTCGTCGACAAGGACGGCCAGCCTGTCGATGCCTCGAAACACGATTACACCCTGCATTTCGACAAGGGCACCCTGCCCCCGACCGATGCGTTCTGGTCGCTGACGATGTACGACAGCAAGAACAAACTGCTGGTGGCCAACCCGCTCGATCACTACCTGATCAACTCGCTGATGTTGCCCGAACTCAAGCTCGATGCCGACGGTGGCCTGACCCTTTATCTGCAAAACGAGGCACCGTCCAAGGAGTTGCAAAGCAACTGGCTGCCAGCGCCAGAAGGCCCGTTCTTCGCGGTGCTGCGCCTGTACCTGCCGAAACCGGAAGTCACCAGTGGGCAGTGGGAAATGCCCCTGTTGACCCCCGTGATCGGCGACTGAAGGCAAGACCCGAGGACTTTTCGACGCGAAACAGGTAGGGTGCGCAAAATCAAACTGCCATCATCCCCCGGTTTCAGGGAAGCTGTCGCGTCGCGGGTTTTCATGGAGTTGCACACGCAATGAGTTGCTGGACCCTCCTCGGCCTCCCGGCCGATGCCGATACACGCCGTATCAAACGCCAATACGCAATGCTGCTCAAACAGACGCGCCCGGATGAAGACCCCGAAGGGTTTCAGCGGCTGCGTGAGGCGTATGAACACGCGCTAAGCATCAAGGAATGGGAGCAATTGCGTGAGGATGACTCCGGCGACGATGCCCCGTGGGACCTGACCGGGCTGTCGGCGGTTGAAGTCGACACGCTACAACGGATCACCCGTTCACTCGACGGTGTCAGCCGCGTCGAGCTCGAACGACGTCATGCCATCGCCGTCGAGCATGGCGCGGTCGATGTCATGGAAGATGCGGTGCTCAGGCATTGCGTCGACCACTTCGAGACATCCGAAACACTGCTCGACTGGGCGATGGAAACCTTTCACTGGTTCAGTCTCTGGCAGCGGCTGGAGCTGAACGAAGAGCTAATCGTAGAGTTGTCGCAACAGCGCAAGCGCTTGGCGGAGCGTCGTGAAGCGCCGATATTTCTGGCCCGGCAACAACGCCTCGCCGCAGAACCCGCCGCCACGCCGGAGCATCGCGCCGCCCACTTGCTGCTGGCGCCGCGCACGTTCAGTCAACGCCGCGCCCTGGCCCGACGTTTGCGCGAAGACGATTGGGTGCACTGTCGCAAGCTGAGCTCTGCGTTGTACGCCAACCACCCGGACATCTGCGCCGACCTGCCCGGTGGCACGCCGTTCTTCTGGCGTGACTGGGAATACAGCTACGACAGTTGGCCGATGTACCTCGGTATTGTCCTCGCCTGTCTGGTCGGCTCCTTTGTTCAATTCGCGCCATTGGGCACGCGCCTGGGCGGATTGATCGGCGTCGCGGTGTTCTGGTCGGTGATATTCGCGGTCGCCGGTTGGGTACTCAACTGGCTGACGGCGCACGTTGCCCATCGCTTTTGGTTACTGGACGATCGATTGAGTGTGCGCCTTTCGCCCTCGCTCATGCCCCTGCCGTTTGGAGTGCTGCGCGACTTGATTCCCTGCATTGCGATGGCGGCGGGCATTGGCAAAGTGTATGGCGTGGTCGGCAGCATCGTTTACGTCACTACACTGACAGGGGTCGGACTTATACGCCGGCGGGAGGTCAACCCGCACGTTTCCTGGCAACACGCCAGCCCCTTGCTCAAACGAAGCCTGATGGGCGCGGGCATTTTGGTGCTGGTTTTAATACTCGGTGTGTTCAAAGTGATCTCAAGCCAAAGTACGGTCAACCGCAACCAGGGCCTGCAACAGTGGACCGAACGCTTGTGCAGCCGGATGCCGGTCACCGCCAGTGAATGCAACGCACCGGCCACCGTTGAGCAGTGGTACGGCCAGGAGATACAACCATGAACCCGAAATGGCTGTTCCCGGTGGCGACCATTGTGATGCTGATCCTGATGGGGCTGGCCGGCTCTTCGAAATTCGTCGCCCGCATCGATTTGTGGCTGGATCAACACGACGCTCCGCTCACCGCGCAGGCCAATGCCCTGAGCCCGGTGATCGATTGCATCAACCGGGTCGACGTGCATTGGCGGGTCGCCTACGAACTGTACAAATCGCCGAAGCAACCTGCGGAACCGGTGCGAGACTGGATCGCCAACCAGCATGATTTCGACGACAACGGTGCCAGTGATGCGCCCGGCATTCAAAGGGATATCTGTTCGCCGAAAATCAGCGAAAAGCTCAAGCTGCTGAAATACGACTCACTGCTGGCGTTGAAAGCCGATGCCTACGCGCAGGCATTACAGCAAGTAATGCCCCTTACGCAGCAAATCACCTTTTACCGACAGGCGCGTTTTTCGACCGTCATCAGTGAGGTGCAGCCCGCCTTTGCCGATCAATTCAGGCCCTGGGCCGAGGACTACCTCACGGCGTCAACGGTACTGAGACAACACGTTGAAAACCTGGACCTTGAACAACGGCGCGAGCAACTCAATCTGATCGAAGCACGTTTTGGCAAGGACATTCACTGGTATTTGCTGGCTTACATGATCCAGGCCAGAGACACGCTGAACCTTGTCACCGAGGGCGTGAACAATCGGACCCTGACGCCGCAGGCACTGGCTAAAACCATCGCTGAACTGCAATTGGCCTGGGATTACCGGCAGCAGTTCAGCCAACGCCACTTGCCGGAAACGCAAAAACGTAACGAAGTACCCGGTTATCTCTGGTCGCACATTGCCAGGCCGACACAGAAGTATCTGGATGCCTTGAATGCTCTGCACAAGGACTGGAAGAACAAGGCTGAACCACAGCGATTGAGCGATGATTTTTATGCGGTGACGCGCGGGTATGATTCGCTGATCAGCCATTACAACCGGTTGGCTCGTGCTGAGTATTGAAAGATGCGGTGTTTGTCAGGCCGCCATCGCGGGCAAGCCTCGCTCCCACAGGGGGATGCGTAAACCTGTGGGAGCCTGGCTTGCCCCGGGCGGCGTTCCGACGCAGAGGCCATCAATGAATACCGCTTCAGTGGCCGGTGCCGTCTCCTGGTGATGAATGCCGCCGGCCTTGTTGACCGTCGCGTCCACCCGTGCAATCGGGATCACTTCATAGGGTTAACCGCCGCGCCATTTGACAGACGTAGAGCATCCGGCAAAGCTGCATCGAGATTGAACGCGCGCCTGACGGCAAACGCACCTGGACTACGGAAGTCGCAATGCCGAACCCTAAAAATAAGGCAGCACAGCCAAGCCCTGATTCGCCACCGACCCTGATTAACCGTTACCTGTTTCCCGTCACTATCGGCGTCTTGCTGGTGGCTGTGGCGGCGATCGGCTGGTTTCTGCTGAGCAGCACGCCAGCGCCAATCAAAACCGTGCCCGTCAGCACCCCGCCCGTTCAGCCGGCCAAACTGCAACCCGTTGTCGTGACACCGGCGAAGATGGTCGATGAGCAACAATGCCAGGGCTGCCACAGCGAACAGATGAAGGATTGGCAAGGCTCCCATCACCAGTTGGCGATGCAGGAGGCCAATGCCCAGACGATGCTGGGCGACTTCAATAACGTCACGTTCAAAGCGCAAAACGAAACCACTCGTTTCTCGCGCAAGGACAACGGGTTCTGGGTCAACACGCCCGGCATTGACGGCAAGAATGCCGACTTCAAAGTGGCCTACACCTTCGGCATCGCGCCGTTGCAGCAATACCTGATCGAGGTCGGCGAAGGTCGCTTGCAAGCGCTGGGCGTGGCCTGGGATACCGAGAAAAACCGCTGGTTCCACCTCTATCCGGGCCAGGGCGTGAACTTCAAGAACCCGCTGCACTGGAGCAAACCGAGCCAGAACGCCAACTTCATGTGCGTCGAGTGCCATACCACTGGCTACAAGCGCAATTTCGACGCGGACAAAAACATCTTCGACAGTCAGTGGAACAGCCTCGGTGTCGGTTGTCAGGCGTGCCACGGACCCGCGTCCAACCACCTGGAATGGACGGCGAAAAAAGGCGATCTGATCCACGCCGGCTTTGCGGTCGACCTCAAGGACAAGGACGCCACGGTCGAAATCGAAGCGTGTGCCCGCTGCCATTCGCGCCGTGCACCGCTGGGCGATGGCTACACCGTTGGCAAGCGCTTGATGGACGACTACCTGCCGAGTCCCCTGACCCGCGAGCTGTACGCGCTGGACGGCAAGATCAAGGATGAAGTGTTCGAGCACGGCTCCTTCGCCCAAAGCAAAATGCTCGACAAGGGCGTGCGTTGCAGCAACTGCCACAACCCCCACAGCACTGAACTCAAGGCGACGGGCAACGGTGTTTGCCTGCAATGCCACAACACCGCCGGCAAGACTTCGGTGTCGGGCGTCGACGGCAAGGGTTTGCAAGCCAAGCACTACGACTCCATCGAACACACCCGCCACACCCCGGGCCAGCCAGGTTCTCAGTGCGTGGATTGCCACATGCCAGGCAAGTTCTACATGGGCAACGACTTCCGGCACGACCACAGCTTCAGCATTCCCAACCCGGAGCGGGCGAAAAAACTCGGCACGCCGGACGCCTGCCTGACCTGTCACCAGGGCAAGGCCGGGGACAAGGTCACCGAGCAATTCAAGCTCTGGAACACCACCACCACGGCGCAGGCACCACGTTACGACGAAAGCCTGTGGCTGATTCGCAACGGTCAACCCGGCGCCGCGCAAGCCTTGTACGAGCAGTTGCAGCGCAGCAACCTTCCGGCGATTCAGCGTGCGACCTTGCTCGCAGAACTGCCGCTGTACCCGAGTGAACAGGCGTTGAAACTCGCGACCAAGGACTTGAGTCACCCCGCACCGCAAGTGCGTGACAGCGCAGTGCGGGCGATCAGCGCGTTCCTGCCGCCACCAGAGCGTGCGTCGCTGCTGACGCCGTTGCTGGGCGATCCAGTGAAGGCGGTGCGGATCGTCGCGGCCCGGGACCTGCTGAGCGTCGCGCGCAACGGATTGGGCAGCGCCCAGGCCAACTGGAACGCGGCCATTGCCGAATACGAAGCGGTGCAAAAAAGCCTGGCTGAACGCGCCGAGGCCAACCTCAACCTCGCGATGCTCTACCAGGCCAGCGGTCGCAACGGCGAAGTCGAATCGCTGCTGCGTACGGCGCTCAAGCGTGATCCGGACTTCTACCCGGCCCTGGTCACGCTGGTGCAATGGCTGGAGGCCAATGGACGCGGTCAAGAGGCGCAGACGCTGTTGGCGCAAAGCCTGAAGGAACACCCGAACGCCGCCCTGCTGCAACACACCCAGGGCTTGGCGCTGGTGCGTGCGGGCCAATCAGCCCAGGCCATGCCAGCCTTGCGCAAAGCCGCGCAACTGGAACCGCAGAACGCTCAATACGGCTACGTGCTGGCCGTGGCGTTGCACGACAGCGGCAAGATTGATGAAGCTTGCGAAGAGCTGGAGCGGTTGTTGAAAGTGCAGCCGGCCAATCGCAATGCGCGGTTGTCGCTGATCCAGTACTACCTGGATAACGGACAGGAACCGAAGGCGCAGGTGCTGTTGCAAGGCTGGAAGAAAATGAACATGGGGGATCCGGCGTTGAAATGACCCTTTGTAGCAGCTGCCTTGTGGCGAGGGGATTTATCCCCGTTCGGCGACGAAGTCGTCGTGAAATCAGACAACTCGGTGCGCCAGATAGACCGCGTTCAGGTTTTACGACTGCTTCGCAGCCGAACGGGGATAAATCCCCTCGCCACAAGGCAGCTGCTACATGGATCGAGGAATTACCACGAAGACCCACTCTTCAACGCCAACTCACGCCGGCTGTTCGCTCGCATCGCCTTGATCAGCGACACCGTGCCCACCAGGATAATCACCCCGGCGAACAGGAAGTCGATGCTATACAACTGGAAGTCTTTCATCGGCCCCACCAGCAACACCCGAATCGCGCCGATACTCACCAGCGTGGCGAGAAAATCGATCCCCGGTTCATCGCGGTAGAACACGTGCAGCAGCGGCAGGCACAGCACCAGCAACAAGAGCAGCACGATCACCTTGAACGAGCCTTTGCGCTCGACGCTGAACGCGCACTCGTGGGCGCCGTAGGCCTTGTAGTCTTCATCGCGGATCATTGAGTTGCGTTCGTTGATGTAGTCGACGCGGTTGTACTTCTGGACCGGCGTGAAGGTGTTCGACATCTCCATCTGCGTGGTGATGTTTTTGAACCTCAGGTCGATGCGTTCGTTGCCCTTGAGGTAATACAGCACCGGTTTGTAGCCATAACGGTAGGTATCGAAGGGAAAATCCGTGGCCCGGCCCTGCACCCCGATGGGCCTTGGTTCTAGTTCGGCGTAGGCGCTTTTGTTGGCCGAAGCGAGGTTGCGGCTCAGCGGCTGGACCTTGACCTGTTCAAGGAAAATCGGCGTGACGCCGAACGACCACTGCAAGGGTTCCAGACGCAGGCGCAGTTCGTTGCGGCCCAGGTCGTAGCGGTTGAAGGTGCGTTCGGACACCACCACGGCACCACTGAGCATGAACTCGCCGCGCAGCGTGTTGGTGATGCGCAGCGTCAGTTGATCCTTGCCAAGCGCCGCAGCATCGCTGGCCGGAGGCGTTCCGCACCAGGCCGTACTGTCGAAGGCTGTGCCCAACTGGCCGTCACGGTTTTCCTTGAACACATAAAAATAACTGGCCCAGAGCGCCAACATCAGCAACAGCGCAATCAGCCCCAAAATCTTTTTGCCCACACTCAAACCAGACTCCTTTCTTTGCCAACTCCCTGATAAGGCGCGGACTCTACCAAAATGCCATCAGCGCCCCAAGCAAAAAAACAAGGGCGCGCCTGTAGCAGCTGTCGAGCTTGCGAGGCTGCGTTCGGCTGCGCAGCAGTCGTAAAACCTGCCGATGCGGTCTGACTGATGCAATTGAGGCGAATGGTTTTGGGGCCGCTTCGCAGCCCGACGGGGGCAAACCCCCTCGCCACAGGTCGACAGCTGCTACAGGGGTGGCGGTGCTTGTGGCAGTGACTATGAACCTGCGGCGCAGGTCGTTACAGATTCACCTGAATGCTAAAAAACCGTATCAGACTGCGTCAGATCACCGCAGGCAGGCCTCGTATCTGATCCGCATAAACTCGGTTTTTCTGAGTCTGTTTTGTTTACTGCAGGGTTTCTACAGTTGACGGCATGCCAGTCCGGGTGGCCTGGCAAGACTTTGCAACCGTGGAAGCATTGACCATGAGCACAGCAACAATCGGACAGGCCTACAACTACAAGGTCGTCCGCCAATTCGTCGTGGCAACCATCGTCTGGGGCGTCGTGGGGATGGCGATGGGGGTGTGGATCGCCTCGCAACTGGTGTGGCCCGAGATGAACCTCGACCTGCCATGGACCACCTTCGGCCGCTTGCGCCCGCTGCACACCAGCCTGGTGATTTTCGGCTTTGCCGGCAGCGCGCAATTTGCCGCGAGCTACTACGCGGTACAGCGCACGTGTCAGGTGCGGCTGTACTGCGACAAACTGGCCGCGTTCACTTTCTGGGGCTGGCAATCGGTGATTGTGGTGATGCTGATCACCTTGCCGCTGGGCTACACCACCACCAAGGAATACGCCGAGATCGAATTCTCCGGCGCGGTGTGGATGACCGTGGTGTGGGTGGCTTACGCCATTGTCTTCTTCACCACCGTGGTGCAACGCAAGACCAGACACATCTACGTCGGCAATTGGTTCTTCGGCGCGTTCATCGTCGTGATCGCGATGCTGCACGTGGTCAATCACCTGTCGATTCCGGTGGACTGGTTCAAATCCTATCCGGTGTATTCCGGGGCCACCGACGCCATGGTGCAGTGGTGGTACGGGCACAACGCGGTGGGGTTCTTCCTGACCACCGGGTTCCTCGGGATGATGTACTACTTCGTGCCGAAACAGGTCGGGCGGCCGGTGTATTCGTATCGGTTGTCGATCGTGCATTTCTGGGCGCTGATCACCCTGTACATCTGGGCCGGTCCGCACCACTTGCACTACACCGCGTTGCCGGACTGGGCGCAGTCACTGGGCATGGCGATGTCGCTGATCCTGCTGGCACCGAGCTGGGGCGGGATGATCAACGGCATGATGACGCTCTCGGGCGCCTGGCACAAATTGCGCACCGACCCGATCCTGCGCTTTTTGGTGCTGTCGCTGGCCTTCTACGGGATGTCGACGTTCGAAGGGCCGATGATGGCGATCAAGACAGTGAATGCCCTCTCCCACTACACCGACTGGACCATCGGCCACGTCCACGCCGGTGCCCTCGGTTGGGTGGCAATGATCACGTTTGGCGCCATCTACCACATGGTCCCGAAAGTCTTCGGCCGCGATCAGATGTTCAGCACGCCGCTGATCAACCTGCACTTCTGGCTCGCGACCATCGGCACGGTGTTGTACATCGCCTCGATGTGGGTCAACGGCATCACCCAAGGGTTGATGTGGCGTGCGATCAACGACGACGGCACGTTGACCTATTCGTTCGTGGAGGCGTTACAGGCCAGCCATCCAGGGTTCGTGGTGCGCTTTGCCGGCGGGATTTTCTTCCTCAGCGGCATGTTGCTGATGGCCTACAACACGTGGCGCACCGTGCGGGTGGCGGACGTGGCGATGGCCGAACGTGATGCGCAGTTTGCGTGAGGTTTGAGATGACCGAGATTGTGCTGAATCTGTTCGGGGTCGTGGGGTTTTGGCTGGCTGTCGAGTACTGCCTGAAACATCAAACGACCGAGAGTCTTGAGGACGCCAGCCTGATGCCATTTGCCGATGATCCGGAGGTGGCGCGACGGGTGGAGTTGGCGACGGGGAAGACTGTTAAAGCAGTGGCCCCGGAAGAAGCTAAACCAGGCTGGGGCAACCTGGAAATCTGACACCCCACCTGACTAATGTTGGAGGCAGCCTTTGTGGCGAGGGGATTTATCCCCGTTGGGTCGCGAAGCGGCCCCAAAAAGGGGACTGCTGCGCAGTCCAACGGGGATAAATCCCCTCACCACAAAAGCCCGGCACCACAATGGATTGGTGGATTCAACCGCGTTCGCGGGGAATAAGGCTCTGCAACTGCTGCGCCAAAAAGTTCGCATCGAACGCAAACGTATCCGGGTCCTTCAGCCCATTGGTCTTGCGCCATTGCCAGTTGGTCGACGGCGGCAGGCACACCAGCGAAATGCTGCCATACCGCGCGGCCGTCAATCCCATCACCGCCAACGAAATCTGACCACCCAAACCCATCACATCCGGCACGAACTCCACCGGTTTACCAGCAATGACAATGCTCAGTTTCTCGGTCTTGAACGTCGACGACTCGACCGGAACGCTCGGCCCTGAGGCGACATACACCTCGCGACTCACCTCCAGCAGATTCGGCACCTGGACCGGCTCCAGCCACAGCTGGATCTGGTCGAACAGTTCACCGATGCGCGTCGCCCACACGGCCGATTGCGACTCAAACACTTGCTTCTTGTGCGCTTCGCTTTCTGCGTAGTGGCGAAGCATCTCGCCCAGTTGCTGTACGTCGTCCATTGCGGTGTTCCTTTGGTTGAAGCGGTGCTGCGGACTCTGAGCATGGCAGATGCGCGGGGCCGGCGTACGACTAAAAGCGTGAACGGTATTGGCTGGGCGTCATGGCCAGGTATTTGCGAAAAGCGCTGCCCATGTGCGACTGATGGGCGAACCCCGCGTCCAGGGCGATGCTGGCCAAGCTCAGGTCCGTGTGTTCGATCATCCGTCGTGCCGCCTGAAGCCGCACTTCCACCAGATAAGCGTGGGGCGTCAGGCCCACAGCCCGGGTAAAATCGCGCAGAAAACGCAGCGGGTTCTGCCCGAAGGTTTCGGCCAGTTGCGAAAGCGTCAGAGGCTGGTGGAACTGCTCGGCAATTTGTTCCAGTACCCGGACGAAGGACGTGGGCGTGATCCGCTGTGTGGTGTCGATTTTCTGCTGGGTCAAGTCAATGAGCCCCAGCGCACACTGCTCAAACGCCAGTAGATCGGGCGGCGGCGCGAGCAACAGACGCCGCAGCGCTCGTGCCAGGGTCAGCGCACGTCGATTGCCTGAAGACTGCACACGGTGCGTGACGTTGGGTAACTGTTCACCGGCAAACTGCTCGTCCAGACGCATCAGCAGGTATTCACCACCGGTGGCGGACTCGGAGAACACCTCGACGCCGATCGGTGTATAAGCCAAAACACCCGGCAAGGTATCGAAATCCACCCGGCGGTCGGAATCGATGGCGTGAACGCCCTGCTGACGCTCCAGCGTCACCCCAAGCGTTTGCGACTGCGCCGCATCACGCGCGCTGTAGGCCGCACGGGGAAAGAGTTGCAGGCAGACTTTGCCGTCGAACAAACGCTGGCTCATGACGTCAGGCATGTGAAATTTCCTGATAGATCGAAAGCGGGATCCACTGGACACTCTCTCGCAAAGGGTTGCCAACAACAGGAGTACGCCATGCGCACCATCGGCCTTATCGGCGGCATGAGCTGGGAGTCCAGCGCCGAGTATTACCGCCTCATCAACCAACAGGTTCGCGATCGGCTCGGGCCGTTGCGTTCGGCGAAATTGCTAATGTACAGCGTCGACTTCGGCCCTGTCGAACAGGCCCAGCATGCCGGGCGCTGGGACGACGCGGCGGCGATTCTGGTTGATGCGGCGCGGCGACTGGAAGCTGGCGGTGCCGAGTGCGTGGTGCTGTGTACCAACACCATGCACAAGGTGGCCGGGCAGATTCAGGCGGCGATCAGTATTCCGTTTTTGCACATCGCCGACCCGACTGGCCAGGCCGCTGTGGAGGCGGATGCGCTGAAGGTCGGATTGCTCGGAACTGCGTTCACCATGGAACAGGACTTTCTCAAGGATCGCCTGAGCGCGATGGGGTTGACGGTGCTGGTGCCGGACGCCGAGGAGCGCAACGCCGTGCACCGGATCATCTATGACGAGTTGTGCGTCGGGGTGATCAGCGAGGCGTCGCGCAAGGTGTATCAGCAGGTCATCGAGTCGCTGACCCGGCGTGGCGCCCAGGCGATCATTCTCGGCTGCACCGAAATCGGCCTGCTGATCAAACCCGAGCACAGCGCCCTGCCCTTGCTCGACACCACCGAACTGCATGCGCAGGCGGCGGTGGCGTTCGCGCTGGGCGACTGAGTCAGTCGAATCTGGGCGTGCGGCGCAGGCGCGCCATGCTCAAGGTGTCGACCAGCCGGCCGTCCCGCACGGCATAGTCGCGGAACAGGCCTTCGGTCTCGAAACCGAACTTGCGGTAGAGGCCGATGGCCGCTTCGTTGTCGGCGTACACCGAAAGCTCGACCCGTTGCAGGTTCATCCAGTTGTCGGCGACGTCCAGCGCCGCCGCCAGCAGTTTTGATCCCACGCCTTTGCCCTGCCAATCCACCGCGACCGCCATGCCGAAATTGCCGGCATGGCTGCGGCGGATCCGCGAGAACTGCTCCAGGCCAATGTTGCCGATGACCGCGCCCTGGTGCAGCGCCACCAGTTTCACCAGCCGCTCGTTATCCGATGCCAGGCGTTGGCGCCAGATCTCGGTGGATTGAAACGGCATTTGCAGCACCTGCCGGGTGATCGCCGGGTCGTTGTAGAGCGCGGTGACGCCCTCGATGTGGGATTCGCTGAAACGCTCGAGGGTGATGACAGAATCGGTGGCGGGCATGGGTGACTCATCCTTGATGCAGACATGGCCGCCCACTCTACAATGCCTTCTTGCGGCATGGCCAGAACCCTATCGCGGGACAAACCCTGTGGGAGCGAGCTTGCTCCCACAGGGTAATGCGATCAGGCTTCGAACCACTCGCGCCGCTCGTTGAAGGTGTTGTGGATCAGTTCGACGATCATTTGCACTTCTGCCCGCCCCGTGGACTCGGCGTTAACCGCCATCCACACCTGGCGCTGCATCGGCTGGTCGAACAACCCCGATAACGCGACCAGGCCCCGGTCAAACCGGCTCATGTAATGGGGCAGCAAACCGATGCAGGCGCTGCAACGGATCATCTCCAGCATCAGCTCATAAGAATGCAACTGCACCACGCCGGCCAGGCGCTGGTCGACCACGCCGTTCCATGGCCGAAAACTCTCGACCTGCCGATCCGGCTGCCATTGCACCAGCATGAAATCGGCCAGGTCATCGAGGCTGTCGGGCCGGGCCGCAACCCGTGAATAACGTTTGGCGATGTGCGGCAGATAGTCCAGTCGCGCCAGACGTTGAGGCTCGCTGATGGGAAAACTCGGGGCCGGCAGCGGGGAATCGGTACCGGCCAGCCACAGCACCACATCGGCACTGATCGCTTGCAGGGACAATTCGCTGTCCAGCGTGATGATGTCGAGGCGCACGCTGGCGTTGCGTCGCAACAGCGCCACCAGATCGCGGCCCAGGATGTCGTGCAGGATCGACTCGGCCACAGCCAGCCGAATCAGCGGCTGTTCGATCACCGGCACGTCGTGCTCATGGGCCAGGGCGATCAATTGCGCCTGAAGCTGCAAGCCCTCGCGACTCAACGCCAGGCCATTGTCCTGATGATTGAACAGGGAACACTGCAGTTGCGTTTCAAGCTGCGCCAGGTGTTTGCGCAACTGGGTTGATTTGATATTGAGGCTGCGGGCCGCCTGCATGAAACAACCGCAACGGGCGCTGACCCGGAAAGACTGCGCCAGCACCGGATCGATTCCGGCGGCGCAGGTTGATTCCATGAATGACATCAATGACTCCTGTCGATCTATCCTTGAAGACCTCATCCTGCGCAGCGTTTATGAACCTGATGTGACACCCGGAGCGGAAAATCGATTTCAGCCGCCAGGGGTTTGCCGAAAACTGACCGCCAGGCGATTCCAGCTGTTGATGGTGGTGACCGCGATGGTCAAGTCGACCAGTTCGCTTTCGTTGAACTGCTCCCGGGCCAAGGCGTAGACGTCGTCCGGCACATGGTTTTCAGAGAGCAACGTCACCGCTTCGGTCCAGGCCAGCGCGGCGCGTTCGCGAGGGTTGAAGAAGCCGCTGTCGCGCCACACCACAATCGAATACAAACGCCGATCGGTCTCGCCGAGGCGCCTGGCGTCCACCGAATGCATGTCGGTGCAAAAGGCGCAGCCATTGAGTTGCGAGGCGCGGATCTTGATCAGATGCAGCAACGCCGGCTCGATGCTGAGATTGCTGGTCAACGCCTCCATGGCAATCATCGCTTTCTACCGACCTGCACACGTCCACCTTACCCCAATGGGCGCTGGCCAAATTCATCGCCGAAGGTTGCCTGCTCAAGCACATCCGGCGCGGCCATACGATCTATGCCGGGCGCCGCGAGCGAATTCTGTCGCGCATGGCGGGCGACCTTTCACCCTGGCTGGAACCTGTGCCTACTACCGCCGGGTTCCACATGGTGGTTATGTGCAAAGTGCCTATCGATATTCCATTGGTGATCGAATTGGCGAAAAAGGTCGAAGTCGGGCTCTACGCCACCGACAGCTTTTTCTACCAGCAAACGCCTCGGGCCGGGCTCTTCCTGGGCTTTGGCGCCATCGAAACCCTGGACATCGACATTGCCCTGGACCGTTTGCGCGACATTTTGCAGCAGGTGGCCTGATCGATTGGTCTGCGGCTTTATCCGGCGATTGGCTATTGGCGGTCCACAGGTGCAGGCCTATCCTGCATAAGCGTTATCCCTCAATGAGCAGGATTCGTCCGGCCTGATTCAGGAGTGTGAGCAATGTCCAAAGAAGTGATCAATACCGTAAAGGTGCAGGCCGCCGCCGGCCGCTCGGAAGAACTGGGTAAGCAACTGCAAAAGATTGTCGATACCCTGCGTCAACAACCGGGCTGTGAATCCTATATGGTCGACCGCTGCCCAGAGGACAGCAACCGCTGGACCGTCAGCGCCCACTGGCAATCGGAAGCGGCCATGCAATCGCATTTCAACTGCCCTGAAGTACAAGGCTTTATCGGCCTGATCGACAACCAATTGGCGAATGCCGTCGACTTCAATAGCTTCCCGATTCGCTAACGCCCTGTAGCTGCCCTGTGGTGAGGGGATTTATCCCCGTTCGGCTGCGAAGCAGTCGTCAATCCTGCAAACTCTGTGTGTCTGGAGGAATGCAGGGGGTCGCTTCGCGGCCCAATGGGATAAATCCCCTCGCCACAGGGCAGGTACAGATTGGTCCCCTCACCTTCACGAATATTGGCTGTTTGATTGGCCCAACCTGCGGACTATTGTTGTTTCTGACAACTCACTAACCGCAGGTAAAGAACCATGAAAGCTTTGCGTTTCCTTGCGGCTCCCCTGGCCGCCCTTGCCCTGACCATTTCTGCGACTGCCATTGCTCACGAAAGCCCTTCGGAGAAGGTCACGGTTTTGCAGGATGAAGCGCTGAAAAACGTGCCCGGCAAAAAAGCCATGATGATCGAGGTCGACTACAAACCCGGCCAATCGTCGATTGCCCACAAGCATGAAGGCACTGCCATGGCATATGTGCTTTCAGGCTCGATCATTTCTCAAGTGAAGGGTGAGAAAGCAATCACTTACAAGGCCGGGCAGTATTGGTACGAACCGGCCGGTTCGGAACATTTGGTCTCGAAAAATGCCAGTACAACCAAGCCCGCCAAACTGTTGGTATTCATGGTTTTGTCCCCCGACGAGAAAGTGTTGATCCCCTTGGAAAACTGATGGCTGAAGGGATAGCCATAAATAAAGAGGCCCAAATTAACGTTTCGGTCCTTTTTATTTCCAGGCGCAATTACCGGGCATCACTTAAATCCAATTAAACTATTGGCCTCCCAAGAAGTGCAGTGATTGGCTATTTCATTGTCCGGTGACAGGTTTAGTCTGAACACATGCCGGACTCTCCGACTACAACTTTCCGACTCAAGTTGTTTTACTGGAGTAACACCATGAAACTTGCACTTGTCAGTACATTAACAGTGACCGTTCTCTTGGCGGGCTGCTCGGTTCCCACCGCACCCAAAGCCGTGTCTTCGCTGGAGGGCCTCTTCACTGAACCGGTTGGCCGCAGCAATGCCACGCACGTTCCCAATGGCAGCCAGGTTTCGTTGGGCATCGTCTACAGCCGCAACACCCAGACCAACCGCGCCTACCTGCAACACTACCAGGCCAACGCCGGCACCGGTTTCGGCCAGAGCCTGCTGGTGCAGCCGATCCACGACGCCTACGTGGCCAGCTCCAAACCCGAGCATGCGGTGGACTGGGTCAAGGCATCGTTGCAACGTCATTTCGGTTCGGTGACGGTGTACCCGGACATGCAAAGCCTCAGGGCTGCGAAGCCCGATGTGGTCGCCATCATCGACACGCGCAGTCAATTGATGACATCGCACAGTTCGGATATCCAAGCGGATGTGAGTGCGCAGTTTTATGACAAGAATTTCAATTACATCGGCACTGCGCAAGGGCATGACGCCAAAGCGCTGAGTCCGTTATGGGCAGACTACAAACGTAGCGAAGATATCGTGGCGGGTATTAACGAACAACAGAATGTGCAAGTTCGGGCATTGCAAAAGTTTGACCAGTCGCTCAGTAATTTATTGACCAGGCCGACAGATAAGTTCTCCCTTTCGAGCAAGCCCACCTCAAATATCCAATAGATCATCGGAACGACCAAACACCCAAATCTCAACTTTCTCAGCCTGTCTACTGTCAACGTTGACAGTAGACAGCACACTTACTTCCCCCTCAAATATTCTCAATGCGTTGTACAGCCCCTGATGCGTTTTAGGGGACGTCGCCTTACGCAGGTACCGTAAATTCGTTCAGGGAGCATCAATATGTCGAGTAAACAAGCAGCTACAAGAAACGAGCACCTGGACCCTGCTTTCGGGCCGGATGGCAAGGGAATTACCTGGATTGACAATGGCGACGCACCCAGCGGCTATGCCAAGGGAGTCACCGTTGCTCCGAGTAATAAGGAAAATAAACTGCTGATTGCTGGAAATTCCGGATCGGATTTTTCAGTGGTGCGACTGAACGCCAATGGTACACAAGACAAAGACTTTGGCAATAACGGCATCGTTACCGGGAAGTTCGCACCAGGCAATGGTGGCTCACAAGGAGAGAGTATCACGGTGCTGCAGAGTGGTGAATTCCTGCTCAAAGGTTTTTTCTTTAAAGAACAGGATTCGCCGCCGCAACTCGGGCTGGCTCTGTTTGACTCTAAGGGGAGCCCCATCAAGGAATTTGGTAATGACGGGGTAACCGTTGTTCACCCGCTCAGCCCATCATCGTTTAAATTACCCGCCGTAAAGCAAGAGCCAAAGAGCACCCCCACGACGAGTCAAAACGGTTTTTCACTTGAGCTTCCGGACGGAAAGCTTATGGTCATGAGCAACCATCTGTACAGCTACGATGATGGCGTTGGCCTACTGATACGCCTTGAGAGAAACGGCGCACTAGATCTAACGTTTGGCGATGGGACAGGTTACGTGATCATCCAATGCATCGATCACTTCACTACGGCCAACTCATTGATCCGCCTCACTGATGGAACATTTGCGGTCGCTGGATTGGTTTACAAAGACGAGACAAACATTGGGATGATCGCCCTTTATAGCGCGGAGGGCAAACCAGTAGCGAGTTTCGGCGACGAAGGTTTTGTTCTGCTTGAGTCGATCGGCGATACAAGCGAGATTTTTACAATCACCCAGATGGACAACGGCAATATTCTGGGTATCGGCAGCGTGCGTGTTGGTGTTCAGAAAGGGTTGTTGGTATGCCTCGACACTAACGGTGTCCCGGTAAGGGACTTCAATAAAGGCGAACCGGTTCTGACGCCCAACGATTTTGTACGGCTGAGTACTCAATGGGTATCCGGTACCGTACGAGCAGACAGGATCGTTACGATCGGCACCACGCTGGGTTTGGCGAACACACAAATAATCATCGCTAAATTCCACCTGAATGGAGAACTGGACCATAAGTTCGGTAACGAGCAAGGGCTGTTACGCATTGACCTGACTGACAAGATCGATATAGGTCAATCCATCGACATCCAAGAAAATCAGATCGTCGCTGTCGGCTTCTCACTACCCACTGAAAACGGGGTGAGTAGCTTCGCTCTTCGTTGCCTGGGCTGACCATCAAAGGCGTCCAGCATAAAAAAAGCCCCGCCTCTCTCGAGACGGGGCTTTTTCATTCAACGCCTGATCAGGCAGCCGGTTCCAGCTCGGCAGCTGCTGTGACAGGTGCAGGCACTACCGCTTGCCCGCTCAACGCCAGGTCCAGCAGTTCACGGTTGGCCACCGCGTACATGGCGTAGTCAGTGCCGCTGGCGGCACGGATTTCCACCAGCATGGCGCGCCAGCGTTCGATCATGCCTTCGTGCTGTTCCATCCACAGCTCCAGACGGGTTTCCACGTCCTGAGTGCCGTCGCCCTGTTGCAGGACGGAGATGGTGATCGCACGTTGCTGCCAGTCGACGTCATCACGGAACGCTTCACGGGCCAGGGCCTGCCAGTTGTTTTCAACCGGCAGAGCGCTGATCTGTTGCAGGTACCAGGTGATGTCCAGCGCACTGCCCACGGCGAAGTAAGCCTTGGCCACGTCCGCAGGGTTCTGGCCGGTCACGTCGGAGGCCTCGATGATCGGCAGCAGGGTGTACAGGTGCGTGGTGCCAGCCACCATGCGCGCCAGTAACTCCGGCACACCGGCTTCGACGTACGCTTGATAACGCGCCTGCCAGGTTTCGCGGATCTCGCCGCTGAGCAGATCGTCGAGCTTGAGGCCCAACTCCTTCAGGTGCGGACCGAAGTGCGCGACGTCACGGGCAGCATTCTGCTCGTTGCGACGGGCACGCAGGAACCAGCGCGTAGCGCGACGGCCCAGGCGCATCAGCTCGTCCATCAGCTCCAGTTGCACGTCGGCGGAGACCTGGTAATCCAGGGCTTCGATCTGACGGAACCAGTGCGGGAGGTGGAAGATGTCACGCACGATCACATAAGCACCGGCCACGTTCGCCGGGCTCATGCCGGTCGACTCTTTGAGTCGCTGAACGAAGGTGATGCCCATGTGGTTCACCAGATCGTTGGCGATCTGGGTGCTGACGATTTCGCGCTTCAGACGGTGACGACGCATGGCTTCGGAGAACTTGCTCACCAGGCTTGGCGGGAAAGCGGTTTCCATGTCGCGGGTCAGGTAGTCGTCGTCCGGCACCTGGGAGTTGAGCAGCGCTTCCTTGAGGTCGATCTTGCTGTAGGAGATCAGCACCGACAGCTCGGCACGGGTCAGGCCGTGGCCTTCCGCGAGGCGCTCATTGATTGCTTCTTCAGCCGGCAGGAACTCGATGGCGCGATCCAGCTTGCCGCGGCCTTCCAGATCGTTCATCAGGCGCTTGTATTCGGCAATCCGCACGAAAGCACGGCGGGCCGCCAGGGACAGGGCCTGAGTCTGCTTGTAGTTGTTGCCCAGCACCAGGTTGCCGACTTCGTCGGTCATGCTCGCCAGCAACTGGTTACGTTGCTTGTCGGTCATGTCACCGGCCTGAACCACTTCGTTCAGCAGGATCTTGATGTTCACTTCGTGGTCGGAGCAGTCCACACCACCGGCGTTGTCGATGAAGTCGGTGTTGGAACCGCCGCCATTGAGGCCGAATTCGACACGACCCAGCTGGGTCATACCGAGGTTACCGCCCTCGCCCACGACTTTGCAGCGCAGTTCGTTGCCGTTCACGCGCAGTGCATCGTTGGCCTTGTCGCCGACATCGGCGTGGCTTTCGCTGCTGGCTTTGACGTAGGTGCCGATACCGCCGTTCCACAACAGATCTACCGGGGCCTTGAGCAAGGCATTGAGCAGTTCGGTCGGGGTCAGCTTGTCAGCCTGGATGTCGAAACGCTCTTTCATCTGCGGGGAAATCGCGATGCTTTTCGCGCTACGGGAGAAGATCCCGCCGCCTTCGGACATGATGCTGGTGTCGTAATCCGACCACGCCGAACGCGGCAGGTCGAACAGGCGCTGACGCTCGGCGAAGCTGTTGGCCGGCTCAGGGTTCGGGTCGATGAAGATGTGCAGGTGGTTGAACGCTGCGACCAGTTGCAGCTTGTCAGACATCAACAAGCCGTTACCGAACACGTCGCCGGCCATGTCGCCGACGCCCACCACGGTGATGCTGTCTTCCTGGACATTGATGCCGCGCTCGCGGAAGTGACGTTGAACGCCGACCCACGCGCCTTTGGCAGTGATGCCCATCTTCTTGTGGTCGTAACCGGCCGAGCCGCCCGATGCGAAGGCATCGCCGAGCCAGAAGCCGTAGTCGATGGCAATACCGTTGGCGATGTCGGAGAAGGTCGCAGTGCCCTTGTCCGCAGCGACCACCAGGTACGGGTCATCGTCGTCATGACGCACGACGTTGGCCGGCGGAACCAGCGCGCCGTCCTTCAGGTTGTCGGTGATGTCCAACAGGCCCGAGATGAAGATGCGGTAGCAGGCGATGCCCTCGGCCGCGATCTCGTCACGGCTGCCGCCCAGCGGCAAGCGACGCGGCAGGAAGCCGCCCTTGGCGCCCACCGGCACGATGACCGAGTTCTTCACTTGCTGGGCTTTTACCAGGCCCAGGACTTCGGTACGGAAGTCTTCTTCACGGTCAGACCAGCGCAGACCACCGCGCGCCACATTGCCGAAGCGCAGGTGCACGCCTTCGACGCGAGGCGAGTAAACGAAGATTTCGAACTTCGGTACTGGCTTCGGCAGCTCGGGAATCTGGTGCGGGTTGAACTTGAAGCTGAAGTAGGACTTGTTCTTGCCGTTCGCATCGGTCTGGTAGAAGTTGGTCCGCAGCGTGGCCTTGATCAGGTCCAGGTAGCGACGCAGGATGCGGTCTTCGTTGAGCACCTGGACTTCGTCCAGTGCGGCAATGATCGCGTGTTCCAGGCGTTGCTGCTTGTCTTCCAGATCGTCGCTGGTCAGCTTGCGCGCCAGGTAGAAACGGGTCTTGAACAACCGGGTCAACTCGCGAGCGATGTCGGTGTGGTTGTTCAGGGTGCTGGCGATGTAACCCAGGTCGAAGCCCAGACGGATCTGCTTCATGTAACGGGCGTAAGCGCGCAGCAGCGCCACATCACGCCAAGGCAGGCCAGCGGTCAGCACCAGGCGGTTGAACGCATCGTTCTCGGCATCGCCACGGACGATGTGGACGAAGGCGTCCTGCAAGGTGTCGTTGAGTTGCTGGATATCGAGTTCCAGGCCTTCAGCAGCGGTGAACGCGAAGTCGTGAATCCAGAACTCGCGGCCACTGTTGTGACGCAGACGGTACGGGAATTCACCCAGCACGCGCAGACCGAGGTTTTCCAGGATCGGCAACACGTCGGACAGCGCCAGCGGCGTGTCGGCGTGATACAGCTTGCAGTGCAGCTCGCGCTGACCGGAGACCTGACCCAGTGGCTGATAGAAGCTCATCACCAGCGGATTTTTTTCGTTCAGGCTCAGCAGGTGCTGCATGTCGACCACGGCCGAGTGGGCAGCGAAACGCTCGCGGTAACCGGCCGGGAAGCCTTTCGGGAAGTCGGCCAGCACGTTGGTGCCGCTCGCTTCGCCGAAGCTTTCAACCGTCAGGCTGGCGTAGTCGTCCTGCCAACTGCGGCAGGCTTGAACCACTTCTTTTTCCAGCAGGACCGGGTCGATGTCGAGACGGTTCTTCGGATCGACGCGCAGGATCAGTTGTACGCGAGCCAGCACGGATTCGGAGAAGAAGGTCCAGAACTCGCAGTCCGAGGCTTTCAGGCGATCCATCAGCACTTGCTGGATCTTCTGGCGCACTTCGGTGGAGTAGATGTCACGCGGCACGTAGGCCAGGCAGTAGCAGAAACGGCCGTATGGGTCTTTGCGCAGGAACACGCGGATCTTGTTGCGTTCCTGGATCTGCACGATCGACATCACGGTGCTGAACAGTTCGTCCACCGGGGTCTGGAACAGATCATCGCGCGGCAGCACTTCGACCACCTGCGCCAGTTCCTTGCCCAGGTGAGCCTTGGCCTGGAAGCCGGAACGGCGTTCGATTTCCTCGACCTTGCGGCGGATGTACGGAATGACCCGCACGCTCTCGCCATACACCGAAGAGGTGTACAGGCCCATGAAACGGTATTCCTTGATGACTTTGCCGTCGGCGTCGATTTCACGAATCGACACATAATCCGGGTAAGCCGGACGGTGTACACGGCTTGGGTGTGCAGCCTTGGCGAACGACAACAGGGTCGGTTCGCGCAGGTAGTTCACGGCATAGTCTTCGATGCGCAGGTCATCGTAGGTCAGGCCGGTGCGCAGCAGCTTGGTCAGACCCAGGAAGGAATCCTGGTCGTAGACGATGTGGCCGCCGTCGACTTCATCGCGAACCACGAATTCTTCATAGCCCAGGAACGTGAAGTGGTTGCCCACCAGCCATTCCAGAAAGCTTTTGATTTCGGCTTTTTCTTCAGGATCGACAGCGAACTGGCTGTTGTCCAGACCGGTGAGGATTTCCTGGACTTTGGCTTTCATCGGTTCGAAATCGGCGACTGCGACGCGGACTTCACCGAGAACCTGTTCCAGTTCCTTGCTCAGGACATTCAGTTCGGCCGAATTGGCGCAACGGTCGATTTCCAGGTACATCAGCGATTCTTGCAGGATCCCTTCGCCCTGGGTGCCTTTAGGCAGGATTTCCAGCAGCTCGCCCTTGCTGCCGCGACGCACGCTCAGCACAGTGGTTTGCAGGGTATGAATGCTGTAGCCGCGACGGTTCAGCTCGGTACGCACCGAGTCCACCAGGAATGGCAGGTCGTGGTGCAGCACTTCGACCGCGGTGTGGGTCGACTGCCAGCCGTGGCGTTCGTAATCCGGGTTGTAGACGCGCACTTGCGGTTGCGCGTGATCGAAGCGCTCAAGCAGGCGCCACGCAGAAAGGGTGCAGCCGGCGAGGTCGGACAACCGACGCTGGGTCAGCTCGTCCAGGGAAATGATGCCGAAGAATTGTTCAGCGAACAGCGCCACTTGTGGCAGTGCCTGTTCACTGATGTGCTGGGCCAGTGCCGCTTGCAGTTGGTGCTGGAAGTCGGCTTTGCTGGCTGCGGTGAAGAACGCCATCTGTGGTACTCCGCTTGGGCTTGTTATTGATGGAAGCGTCGCGTGCAAAACCCCTTTCGGGGCGATCCGTCACCCTGTTCCTGATTCTCGGGCAGAGGAAACAGGATGACAGGTGGGTGAAGCTGGACGAGACACTCAGGTCACATTCACCTTCCATGAGGGTTATCGGCAAAAACGCCTGTGCGATGAATTGCACAATGTCTTTACGGATATCCATTCGATGCGCAGCTTAACGAGTGCGGCAAGGCCTGTGCTTGCGGCGCTGCGACATATTCGGTCATCGGTACGCAGCTCGCGGCATACGCCTCGAACAACACTAGCAGTCACACAGGAAAACGGGCGGTTTATCCCCGGTTTTACGGCACATCAGTACCAGAAATGACCAGCAACACTCCAAGTGTTCACGACATATCCTCTGACACTCAGGCGAGCAGAAATTCCCGAGGGCTGGCAGAATCGCCTTTTATTGCGCTCTCAACGCTCGCCGAGCCAGGATTTCCCCATGCAAATGACCACCCAACTCTTGATCGTCAACCCGTGCGATGACGAAGAAGACAACATGGCGATGCTCTGCTGCCACAGCGATCAGGGCGACATGTTCCTGATGACCCGCTACCCGGACGAAGACGAGCTGGAAATCACCCTCGACGGTGAGCCTTCGACGCTGGACGGTGTGAAAGTCACTCTCAGCCCTACCCGATTGCTGATCGAAATCGCGGCGGCGGATGCGGATGCGTTGAATGGGGATGATTCGCTGGAGATCATTCACAGCACGGATGCGAGCGATCTGGCGGAGGTTGAAGAAACGTTGCAGAACATCCTCAAGGGGACTGGCACCTATATAAGCGAGCTCTGATTTTCGGCGCCTGTGCCGGCCCCTTCGCGGGCAAGCCTCGCTCCTACAGGTCCAGCACGGGTCCTGGTGTAGGAGCGGGGCTTGCCCGCGAAGGCGTCCGAAAGAACAACACCATTGCCCCGCCCTACAATTTTCAAACAATTTCCCCAACCATTTCCCACACTTTGCACAAAATGCCGTTAGTCGCCGCCCCCCGCGATGGATTAAAGTAACGCCCCCAGCCCTGGCGTTATTCGAACGTCTTCGGTCACCCTTTCCAGGAACAGTCATCGATGGAACATCGTGAAGCGCTGCTAGCGCTGCGAACCTTTCTTTCAACGCAGATTCTCGGCCAGGAAAAACTCATCGAGCGCTTGCTCATCGCCTTGCTCGCCGACGGCCACATGCTGGTCGAGGGCGCCCCCGGGCTGGCCAAGACCAAGGCCATCAAAGAACTCGCCGAAGGCATCGAAGCCCAGTTCCATCGCATCCAGTTCACCCCCGACCTGCTGCCGGCCGACATCACCGGCACGGAAATCTATCGCCCGGAAACCGGCAGCTTCGTGTTCCAGCAAGGCCCGATCTTCCACAACCTGGTGCTGGCAGATGAAATCAACCGCGCCCCGGCCAAGGTTCAATCAGCCCTTCTGGAAGCCATGGGCGAGCGCCAGGTCAGCGTCGGGCGCAGCACGTATGAGCTGTCGCCGCTGTTTTTGGTGATGGCCACGCAAAACCCGATCGAACAGGAAGGCACCTACCCGTTGCCCGAAGCGCAGCTTGACCGGTTCCTGATGCACGTGAAAATCGGCTTCCCGGACGCCGCCGTCGAACGTCGGATCCTGCAACAGGCCCGTGGCGAAGCGCTGAACGGCGAAACCAAGCCCGAGCGCCGGGTCAGCCAGCAGGCGATTTTTGCCGCGCGCAAGGAAATCCTTGGTTTGTACATGGCCGACGCCGTGGAGGAATACCTGGTGCAACTAGTCATGGCCACACGCACCCCGGCCAAGTTCGACCCGGAGATGGCCGAGTGGATCGCCTATGGCGCCAGCCCGCGCGGCTCGATCGCCCTCGACCGTTGCGCCCGGGCCCACGCCTGGCTGGCCGGTCGCGACTTCGTCAGCCCGGAAGACATTCAAGCCGTGCTGTTCGATGTGCTGCGTCATCGCATCATTCTTTCCTTTGAAGCCGAAGCCGCGGGCATCGACCAGGACCGGGTGGTCCAGCGGATTCTCGACGTCGTAGCCGTCGCTTGACCCCGATGAACGCCCTCCTGCCGCCCGAGCCGGGCATCCGTGTCAGCCTCGCAGAGCTGATCGAGATGCGCCATCGCGTGCGTGAAGTGCAACTGTTTTCCACACCGAGCCAGCGCAGCCCGCTGATCGGCTTGCACCACTCCAAACTGCGCGGGCGCGGGGTGGACTTCGATCAGGTGCGGGTCTATCAGGCTGGCGATGACGTGCGAAGCATCGACTGGCGCGTCACCGCCCGCACCCAGGAACCCCACACCAAGCTGTTCCATGAAGAGCGCGAGCGGCCGATTTTCATCATGGTCGAGCAAAGTCGCCGGCTGTTTTTCGGTTCGGGGCTGATGTTCAAATCGGTGCTCGCCGCCCAGGCCGCGAGCCTGATCGGCTGGGCAGCCCTCGGCCATAACGACCGGGTCGGTGGGCTGGTGTTCGGCGACAACGAGCACTACGAGATCAAACCCCGGCGCAGCAAACAAAGCCTGCTGCAACTGCTTAATCGTCTGGTGCGGGTCAATCAGTCACTGCACACCGAAAGCGAGCAGAACCGCGATTCCCTGAACCTGGCGCTGCGCCGTGCGCGGGAAGTGCTGCGTCCTGGCAGTCTGGTGATCGTGATCTGTGATGAACGTGCCTTGACTGAAGGTTCTGAACAGCAGCTGAGCCTGTTATCGCGCCATTGCGACCTGCTGCTGTTGCCGCTGTCCGACCCGCTGGATCACGCCCTGCCCGCCGCCGGGCTGCTGCGCTTCGCCGAACGTGGCGCGCAACTGGAACTCGACACGTTGAATTTCGACCTGCGCCAGACCTACCGCGCCCAGGCCGAAACGCGCATTGCCCGCTGGGAACTGCTCGCGCAAAAGCTGCGCGTATTGCTGATGCCGTTGAGCACCCAGAGCGAGATGGTCGAGCAACTGCGCGAATACCTGAACCCACAAAAACCGGGGAAAGGCCGATGAGCAGCCTCGATCAACTGCAACCGCTGATCTCCCCGCCACCCATCGAGTTCTGGCCGCCTGCGCCCGGCTGGTGGCTGTTGCTGTTATTGCTGCCGCTGATCGGTTTTGGCCTGTGGAAGGCACGGCGCTTCATTCCGGACAAACGCCCGATCGTGCGCGCCGAACAACCGCTGGACCCGGTTCGTATCGCCGCACTGGCGGAACTGGCGCTGATGCCGAAACCTTACGACGGCGCCCCGGCCGGTGCCTGGTTGCAGCAACTCAACGGTTTGCTCAAACGCCTGTGCCGCAACCATTACCCCTACAGCCAGAGCCACACCCTCAACGGGCGAAAGTGGCTGGCGTTCCTCGACAACCGTTGCCCGGCCGCCGGCCTGACCCGCTGGATGGTGCTGGTCGAAGGCGCCTACAAACCCGAATGCAAACTCGACGACAAGGCCATCGCCGGCCTGACTCAAGCCGTCGATACGTGGATTCGCAAACATGTTTGAGTTCGCCTGGCCGTGGATCTTTGCCCTGTTGCCGCTGCCCTGGTTGATGCGCGTCCTGCTGCCGGTGGCCGACAGTGGCGAACCGGCGCTCAAAGTCAGCTTCCTCAATGACCTCGAAGGCCTGGCCCGCCGCCGTGCCCGGGCCAACCTGCCGGCCTGGCGCCAGCAAGCACCGTTCATTCTGTTGTGGCTGTTGTTGCTGATAGCGGCGGCGCGCCCTCAATGGCTGGGCGAACCGCTGCCGATCGCCGCCAGTGGTCGCGATCTGCTGGTGGCCGTGGACGTGTCCGGCTCCATGGATTTCCCCGACATGCAATGGCAGGACGAAGACGTCAGCCGACTGTCGCTGGTTCAGCATTTGCTCGGTGACTTCCTTGAAAGTCGCAACGGCGATCGCGTCGGCCTGATCTTGTTCGGCAGCCAGGCGTACTTGCAAGCGCCTTTGACGTTCGACCGGCACACCGTGCGCGTGTGGCTCGACGAAGCGCGCATCGGCATCGCCGGCAAGAACACCGCCATCGGTGATGCCATCGGCCTGGCCCTTAAACGCCTGCGCATGCGCCCGGCCCAGAGCCGCGTGCTGATCCTGGTCACGGACGGCGCCAACAACGGCGGCGAGATCGACCCGCTCACGGCGGCGCGACTGGCGGCCAAAGAAGGCGTGAAAATCTACCCGATCGGTATCGGCGCCGACCCGGAGCAAAGCGGCACCTTGGGTTTTCTTGGGATCAATCCGAGCCTGGACCTCGACGAGCCGGCGTTGAAAGCCATCGCTCAAGCCACCGGCGGTCAGTACTTCCGCGCCCACGATGGCAAAGAACTGCAGGTAATCAAGGACACCCTCGACACACTCGAGCCCGTGACTCAACAACCGACCCAGGCCCGCCCGGCGCAGGCGTTGTATCACTGGCCTTTGGCGCTGGCGTTGTTGTTGAGCATGTTGCTGGTGGTGCGCGAGCGCTGGCCGGACAACCCGCTGCAACGGCTGTTTACCAAGGATCTGTTTTTGCAAACGCAACTGCCTGACTGGCGCCAGCGGCTCAAACGCCTGCGTCTGCGGAGGCGCCGATGAGTGCGCTGTGGCCGTACTGGTTTCGCCCCTGGTGGTTGCTGTTGTTGCCGCTGTTGGGCTGGCTGCTCTGGCAACTCTGGCATCGGCAAAAACGCGCCGGACGCTGGCAAATGATCCTGCCACCGGCTTTCCACGCTGCTTTGCTGAGCGGTGGAAACGGCCGCGACAGCAAGTTGCCGTGGGTCGTCCTCGGCGTAGCGTGGGTGCTGACCGTTTTGGCCTTGTTGGGGCCGAGTTGGGAGCGCGTCGAACAACTCAGTCAGAAACCCGCCGACCCGCTGGTGGTTGTGCTTGAGCTGACCCCGGAAATGCTCGCCACCGATGTTGCGCCAAACAGACTAGAACAAGCCCGACGCAAACTGTTGGACCTGCTGCAAGTGCGCAGCGATGCTCAGACTGCAATCGTCGTCTTCGCCGGCAGCGCCCACACCTTGGTGCCGCTGTCGGATGACCTGTCGACCAGCCGTAATCTGCTGGACGCGCTCAAGCCTTCGCTGATGCCCGAAGCCGGCCATCGCGCGGACCTCGCAGTGACCAAGGCCCTGGCGTTGCTGAATCAGGGGGATTTGGGTGAAGGCCGGATCCTGTTGATCGGTTCCACCTTGACGGACCTGGAACGTGAAGGCATTCGCCAGGCACTGGACCGAAAATCGACGCAGTTCCTGATGCTCGGCATCGGCACCGCCGAAGGCGCGCCGGTCGCGCAAGAGGATGGCAGTTTCCTCAAGGACGACCAGGGCGCGATCCTTGTGCCGTACCTGGACAGCCCCAGTCTGAAAGCCTTTGCCAACGAGCTCGGCGGACGCTATCGCCCGGCGCGACTGGGCGATACCGACCTGCGCGGGCTCGGCCTGCTCGACGGTCCACGCACCCTGCGCAACGACGGCCAGACCTTGCGCCTCGACACTTGGGCCGATCAGGGCTATTGGCTACTGCTGCCGTTGCTGTTGCTGGCGGCCTGCGCCGGTCGCCGTGGCTGGTTGTTCTGTCTGCCGCTGCTGTTCCTGTTGCCGCAACCGAGCTATGCCTTCGACTTCGAAGACTTGTGGCTGCGCCCCGATCAACGGGGCCTGCATTTGCTCAGGCAAGGCCATCCGGCGAAGGCTTCGCAGCATTTTGAGGATCCGCAGTGGCAAGGCGTGGCGCTCTATGAGGCCGGCGACTACAGCGGCGCCGCCCAGCGGTTCGCACAGGGCAACGATGCCCACGCCCACTACAATCGTGGCAACGCCCTGGCCAAAAGCGGTGAGCTGGAAGCGGCGCTGGATGCCTATGATCAGGCGCTGGAACGCCAGCCGGATCTACGCCCGGCGCAGACCAACAAGGCACTGGTGGAAAGTCTGCTCAAGCAGAAAAACGCACCGCCACCGGTCGAGCCGCAGAAATCCGCCGATGACGAGGCCAAAAACACCGAGCAAGAACCGCCACCGGGTGCAGCCACACAACCCGCGGACAATGACCCTCCAGAATCCGACGCCGGGCAGACCACGCCGGACGCCGGGCAACAGGCCACAACACCGCCGAAACCGGGCGCCAATGAAGTCCCCGGCAGCGAACTGGGGGACGAGCAAAACACCACGCCACCGATGCGTCCGGCCAGCGACAACATCAATGACGAACAGCGGCAGGCGCTGGAGCAATGGCTGCGCAAGATCCCGGATGACCCGGGTGAATTGCTCAGGCGCAAATTCTGGTACGAACAGCAACAACATCAGGATCAGGAAAAAACGCGATGACCCGCTTCACCCTTTTCATGCTCGCCCTGCTGTTCTGCGCCGTTCAGGCCCAGGCGGCGGCGCTGGTCGCCAGTGTCGATCGCAGTCGCCTGAACTCCGGCGAGACGGTCGAACTGACCCTGGAATCCAACGACGTCACCCAGTTCGGCAAGCCTGACCTGGCGCCGCTGGAACCGCTGTTCGAAGTGCGCGGCACCCGCCAGGTCAACCAACTGACCACCCTCAACGGCGACAACCGCGCCACCACGCGCTGGATCATCACCTTGCTGCCCAAGGAAAACGGCAGCGTGACGATTCCATCGCTGCAACTAGGCGAGGTGCAGAGCCAGCCGATCACCGTGCAAGTGGTCGAAAGCGAAACCCAGGACACCAAGAACAAACTGGCGCCGGTGTTTATCGACGCCAGCCTCGACCAGTCCAGCGTTTACGTGCAAGCCCAGGCCATCCTGACCTTGCGCATCTACCATTCGGTGTCGCTGTACGACGACAGCAGCCTGACCCCGTTGCAGATTCCCGATGCGCGCATCGAACAACTGGGCGAGTCGCGCACGTACGAGAAAGTCATCAACACTCTGCGTCATGGCGTGATCGAGATGCGCTATGCGATCTACCCGCAACACAGCGGCGAATTGACCATTCCGGCGCAGATCTTCAGTGCCACGCTCGTCGACGCGCAGCCCGTCCAGGACGCCACCACCCAGGCGCCGAAATCCGGGAAACTGATGCGTGTCAGCTCCACCCCGATTCTGCTGACGGTCAAGGCCAAACCCATTACTTACCCTGCCGACCTGCCTTGGTTGCCGGCCCGCAGCCTGAGCCTGAGCGAAAGCTGGAACCCGGAGCCGGACCATGCGCAGGTGGGTGATTCGCTGACCCGCGGCCTGACCTTGAAGGCCGAAGGCCTGGCCAGTTCCCAACTGCCGCCGCTGCCCGCCACCGACGTTAACGGCCTGCGGCGCTACCCGGATCAACCGGTACTGAGCAACGAAAGTAACGACCGCGGCTTAATTGGCAGTCGCGAGGACCGCGAAGCATTGGTGCCGAACCGCAGTGGCGCTATTGAGCTGCCAGCCGTGGAAGTGGTCTGGTGGAACACCTTCGAAGATCACCTTGAACACAGCAGCCTGCCGGCCCGAAGCCTGCAAGTGGCGAGTAACCCGAACCTGGTGGTCGATACGACGATGAGCACTGCGCAAGTGAATGCCGGCGTCGACAGCGAAACCCTGTGGAAGTGGAAACTCAGCACCTTGATTCTGGCCTGCACCACCCTGCTCGGCTTCGGCCTCTGGTGGCGCGGCCGCTGGCAACCGGCTGTGCTGCGCGCCGCGCAGACCGGCCCGAGCCCACGCACCGTCCTCGACGAACTCAAGCGCGCCTGTCAGGCCAACGAGCCCCACGCCACCCGCCAGGCCCTCGACGCCTGGGCCCGGCAACAACCGGAAACCCTCGCCGACATGGCCGCCCGTTTCGTGCCATTGTCCGACGCGCTGGACGGCTTGAACGGCGCGCTCTACAGCGAAACCGGCCAGCACTGGCAAGGCGAAGAGCTGTGGCGGGCGATCAAGGCGATCCCGATTGCCGAACGGGTGCAGGAACCGGTGGGTGACAGCGGGCTTCCGCCGCTTTACCCGAAATAACGGTCCCTAGCTGTTGAGATGGAACTCGGCATCCAGATGAATGGCCTGTAAAAAAGCGCTGTCGTGAGAGACGACGATCAATGCCCCTTGGTACTGATTAAGCATCTGCTCCAGCGCCATTTTACTGGGCAAGTCCAGATGGTTGTCCGGCTCATCCAGCAACAGTAGCTGCGGTGGCCGCTGTGCATACAACTGCGCCGCCAGGGCTATTTTCAGGCGCTCGCCACCGCTCAACTGACAGGTCTTGAGCGTCGCTCGATCCGCATCAATACCCATCTGCGCCAACCGGGTTCGCGCCTCGGCTTCGGGCAACTCCGGATTGCTCTCGTAGAGCCATTGCACCGCCGTACGTTCGGGGTGCTGTAATCCGGCGTGTTGATCCAGCCAGCCGACATGGCAACTGCGGGTGAGTTCGCCTTCGCGCACCGGCAGTTGGCCGGCGATCACTCGCAACAGAGTCGACTTGCCGCTGCCGTTGGCGCCGAGGATTGCCATGCGCATAGGCCCCGTCAGCGTCAGATTGACCGGCGCCGCGTAACCGAACGGGAGAATGACCTCGTTGAGTTGCACAATCAGCTTGCCATTGGGCACTACGCTTTCCGGAGACAGCATCATGCGTTGAATGTCCGGCGCACACCGCGCACGGGCCTCGGCGATACGTTGTTGTTGTTGCTCCCGGGCCACCTGTTGATTGAGGCGCAATTTTCCCTGACTGTTTTCACTGCGCTCTTTCTGCGCATTGGTGATCAGTTTGGTCTGATTGCCGTCGCGGGCCTGACGGTCGCCGCGCGCATTACGCCGTTGCTGACGCTCCATCTGCACAGCCATCTCACGTTGCTCGCGCTTGGCCTGTGCCCGCTCTCCTTGCAATGCCGACTGGAACGACTGCTGCTCCTGCTCGCGCGCCGCCGCATACTGACTGTAGTTGCCGCCATAAGCCGCCAGCCCCAAAGGTGAAAGCTCGACGATTTCGCTCATGTGTTCCAAGAGGCCGCGGTCGTGACTGATCAAGACCAGACCGTTGGACCAGCGATCGATCTGCTGCGCGAGCTTATGTTGCTGATCAATATCCAGGTGGTTGCTGGGCTCATCCAGAATGAGCCAGTCGGCCCGAGACAACCACGCCCCCAGCAGCGCGACCCGTTGCCGTTCGCCCCCACTGAGGGCGTCGGTGGGCGAGTCGGCATTCAAACGGTCCAGACCGATCTTCTCCAGCTCCGCCTGAAGACGTGTGGCGCAATCCCATTGATCGACCGCCAGCGCATGGTCTTCATCGTCGACGCTGCCCTGAGCAATTCGATCCAGCGCCGCCAGAATAGGGGCGACCCCGGCCAGCGCCGCAACGCTGGGATAGCGCTCGGGTTCCAGTAACTGCGCCACGGCGTAAACCCGACCTTCGCGACGGACGATGCCAGTGGTGGGCAGTTGCTCCCCCGTCAGGAGCCGGCCAAGCAAGGACTTGCCACAGCCATTGGCGCCCACGATGCCGGTGGCCCTGGTGCTGAAGGTGTGGCTCAAGTGATCGAGCAGAACGCGCCCGTCGGGCAGGTTGAACGACACTTGATCAAGTTGAAGTAACCGTTGGGTCATGACGTCTCCTTAACTAATCAAAACTCCCTGTATTGCTTTACAGCGTCCGTCTCGTCACCTCGGGCTGCTGCCTACCATACTGAAACCTCACACAATCGACAGGCAATCTTTCAAAGCTTTCAGCATCCCCGGGCTTTTGCCATTAAACTCTCTCCCCTTTCGCCGCCCTCATTTTCCACGCGGCCATTACCTTATTTCCTACGGAGTTCGCCTTGCGTCTGTTTCACACCTCCGACTGGCACCTTGGGCAGAACCTGCACGGCCAGGACCGTGATTTCGAGCACGGCTGCTTTCTCGAATGGCTGCTGCTTCAGCTGAAGCTGGACCAGCCCGATGTGCTGTTGATCGCCGGCGATATCTTCGACACGGTCAATCCACCGGTCAAAGCCCAGGAACGCCTCTACGAATTCATCGTCAGCGCCCACGAGCAGCAACCGTTGCTGACCATCGTGATCATCGCCGGCAACCACGACTCCGGCTCGCGGATTGAACTGCCCGCGCCGTTGATGCGCCGTTTGCGCACCCATGCGCTCGGCCGAGTGCTGTGGCTCGACGACGGCCAACTGGACGCCGAGCGGCTGTTGCTGCCGTTGCCGGATGCCAGCGGCGAAATTGCCGGCTGGTGCCTGGCGCTACCGTTCCTGCGACCCGCCGAAGTGACCGGCGCGCAGTTGGGTGACAACTACTTGCGCGGCATCGGTCAGGTTCATGAATGGCTAATCGAGGCGGCCAATGCCAAACGCAAGCCGGGCCAGGCACTGATTGCCATCAGCCATGCGCACATGGCCGGTGGTTCCGTGTCGGAAGACTCCGAGCGCAGTTTGATTATCGGCAATGCCGAAGCCCTGCCCGCCAGCCTGTTCGGGCCGAGCATCAGCTACGTCGCCCTGGGGCATTTGCACAAGCCGCAGAAGGTCAACGGTGAAGAACGCATCCGCTACAGCGGCTCACCGATTCCGTTGTCGTTCTCCGAGATCGGTTATCAGCATCAAATTCTCGTCGTTACGCTCGACGGCGAAACCCTGGTCAGCGTCGAACCGAAACTGATCCCCCGCGCGGTCAACCTGCAACGCATCGGCCCGGCGCCCCTGGCTGAAATCCTCTTGCAACTGGCCGACTTGCCGAACATCGATTTGCTGGCCGATATCCAGCGCCAACCGTGGCTGGAAGTTCGCGTGCGTCTCGACGAACCGCAACCCGACTTGCGCCACCAGGTTGAATCCGCCCTGCAAGGCAAAGCCGTGCGCCTGGTGCGCATCGCCGCCGAATATGCCGGCAACGGCAGTCGCGAGGGCGTCGATGACGGCACCACGCTGATCGAACTGGACCAGCTCACGCCTCAGGAATTGTTCAGTCGCGCCTGGCAGGACAGCTACGGCAGCGAGGTTGATGAGCAGACGCTGAAGGACTTTGCCGAGCTGTTGCAAGACGTGCAGATGGAGAGCGAACAACCATGAAGATCCTCGCGATCCGCCTGAAAAACCTCGCCTCGCTGGCCGGGCCCTTTGAAATCGACTTCACCGCTGAACCGCTGGCGAGCGCCGGTCTGTTCGCGATCACCGGGCCGACCGGCGCCGGCAAAAGCACCTTGCTCGACGCCTTGTGCCTCGCCCTGTTTGGCGCCGTGCCGCGCTTGAGTAACGCGCAGGTGTCGGCCAAAGCGCCGGACGCCGATGGCGAAATCGGCACCGGCGACCCGCGCACCTTGCTGCGTCGTGGTACCGGCGAAGGGTATGCCGAAGTGGATTTCGTCGGCATCGACGGCCGTCGTTACCGCGCGCGCTGGGAAGCCAATCGCGCTCGCGAAAAGGCTGGTGGCAAGCTGCAAGCCAGCCGTCAGAGTTTGCGCGACATCGATCAGGATCAGTTGCTGGCCAGCCAGAAAGTCGAGTTCAAAACCCAGCTCGAAGCCGTGCTGGGCCTGAACTTCGAACAGTTCACCCGCGCTGTGCTGCTGGCCCAGAGCGAGTTCAGTGCCTTCCTCAAAGCGAATGACAACGAACGCAGCGAACTGCTGGAAAAGCTCACCGACACGGCGCTGTACACCCGCCTCGGTCGCCGCGCTTTCGACAAAGCCAAAGAGGCCCGCGAAGCACACAAGCTGTTGCAGGACCAGGCCACGGGCGTGACGCCGCTGTCCCTCGAAGCACGGGCCGAACTTGATGAACGTTTCAACGAGGCGCAGCAGCAACTCAAGACCCAGCAAGCGCAGCTCAAACAGCTTGAATTGCAGCACACCTGGCTAAATGATCTGCGTCAGTTGCAGGACGAGCAACAGAGCGCCACCGAGCAGCTGACCAGCGCCCGACAGCACTGGGAAAGCCTGGCCGGCGAACGGTTGAAGCTGACGCGCCTGGAACAACTGGCCCCGCAACGGCACCAGTTTGCCCGCAAGACCGAACTCACCGCCCAGCTCACCCCGCTGGCGGCGCAGATTCAGCAACACACCCAGCAGCAAGCCGAGTTGAACGAGCGTCAGGCGCAACTCGAACAGAGTCTGAGCGCTGCGCAGACCGCGCTGATCGAAGCCCAGAGCCAACACACAGAAAAGGCTCCGCTGCTGCGACAGGCCTTTGAAGCGCAAAGCACCCTCGCCCGGCTAGTCAAAGACGCCAGCGCGAGTGCAGACCTCAAACAACAAGCGGAACTGGCCAATACTCAAGGGCAGAACACAATTCAGGGCTTGCTTGAGCAACAAAAGCAAGTGGCTGCACGTCTGGAGCGGATTGCCGGGGAGCTTGAGCAAAGCACCCATCTGGCGCCGCTGAGCGAGGCGTGGAACGCCTACCGTGATCGCCTGCAACAGCTGATGCTGATCGGTAATCGCTTGAACAAGGGACAGGCGGAACTGGCCGCCCTTGAGCAAAGCGCCGCCCGCGCGGGCGAAGAACTGGCGGCTCAAAAGCAGCATCTGGAAGTGCTCTACAAAGAAGCCGGCGCCGAACCGGAGGCTGTTGCGGAACAGATCCAGCTGCTCGGCAACCTGTTGCAGGACAACCGCAAACAACTGCGAGCGTTCGAAGAACTGACACGGCTGTGGGCCAGCCAGCAGGAGATCGACAAGCGCGGCGCCGATCTACAGCAGCGTCAACTCAGTGCTCAGCAGGAACGTGATCGCCTGACCCAGGACGGCGTGAAAACCAAGAACGACCTGGTCATCGCCGAACAGACCCTGACCGTCACTCGCGAACTGCTGGAGCGTCAGCGTCTGGCCCGCAGCGCCAGCGTCGAAGAACTGCGCGCACAGTTGCAGGACGATCAGCCGTGCCCGGTCTGCGGCAGCCCCGACCATCCTTATCATCAGCCCGAAGCGTTGCTGCAAAGCCTTGGTCGCCACGATGAAAGCGAACAGGCCAACGCGCAAAAAGCCGTTGACCTGCTCAAAGAAAAACTCACTGATTTACGCGGCGAAGTCGGCGGCTTGATCGCTCAGCAAAAAGAGCTGTTGCAGCAACAGGATCAACTCGCCACCCAGCAACAAGGCCTGACGCCGAGCCTTGAAGCGCATCCGTTGTCCACGCAATTGCTGGCGCAGGACGCGAGCAAATGCGACGGTTGGCTGGCGCAGCAAAACAGCCAGCTGAACCAGAGCATCACCCAGGATGAACAACGGCAAACCGCCCTGCTCACCTTGCAACAAGACGCGGCTCGCCTTCAGCAGCAACTGCGCAGCGCCGAAGCGGCGAGCCTGCAAGCGACGCAGCACCTGAGCAATCAGCAGCGTGAGCTGAGCAGTGATCGCCAGCGTCTCGACGAAGAGTTGAGCGCCTTCAGCACCCTGCTCCCGGCCGAAACCCTGGAGGCTTTGCGCAACGAACCGGCTGCGACCTTCATGCAGCTTGACCGGCAGATTGCCCAGCGTCTGGAGCAACTCGACCAGCAACGCGATGAGCTCGGCGAACAGCAGCAACGTCAGCAGACCCTGGAAAAAGAACAGGACCGCCAACTGGCCCGCGTCCAGACACTGGAAGCGGCTCAGCAACAGTTCACCGTCCTCGCCGAGCAGCAACAGGCTTGCCAGCAACAACTGGCGCAATTGCTTGGCGAACACAGCAGCGCCGAACACTGGCAGCAGCAACTGGATCAAGCCGTCGAACAGGCGCGCAATGCCCAGGCAGCGGCCCATCAGGAACTGCAAACCGTGCGCACACGGTTAGTCGAACTGGCGGCCGAACTCAAAGCCAGACAAGAGCGTCTGCTGGCCCTGGAAACCGAGGACCGTGTGCTGAGCGCAAAGATCGCCGACTGGCGTGCCTTGCATCCGGAGCTCGACGATGGCGGACTGGATGCGTTGCTGAGCGTCGACGATCAGCAGGTCAGCGAACTGCGACAGCAATTGCAGCAAAGCGAAAAAGCCATCGAACAGGCCAATGTACGATTGCAGGAACGCGATCAGCGCCTGCTCAATCATCAGGCGCAACACAACGGCAATCTCGACGCCGAACAACTCGTCACGGCCCTGACAGACTTGCAAAATCTGTTCGCCACCAGTGAACATCGTTGCGCCGAACTGCGTGCCGAACAGGCCGAGGATCAGCGCCGGCAGAACGCCAATCAAGCCCTGGCGCAGCAGATCGCCGACGCCTACAGCGAGTATCAACGCTGGGCTCGCCTGAATGCGTTGATCGGCTCGGCCACCGGCGACACCTTCCGCAAGATCGCTCAGGCCTACAACCTCGACTTGCTGGTGCATCACGCCAACGTGCAGTTGCGGCAACTGGTGCGGCGCTATCGCCTGAAACGCGGCGGCAGTATGCTCGGGTTGCTGGTGATGGACACAGAGATGGGCGATGAGCTGCGCTCGGTGCATTCGTTGTCGGGCGGCGAGACGTTCCTGGTGTCGTTGGCCTTGGCGCTCGGCTTGGCGTCGATGGCCTCCAGCACACTGAAAATCGAATCGCTGTTCATCGACGAAGGCTTCGGCAGCCTCGATCCGGAATCCCTGCAACTGGCCATGGATGCGCTGGATGGCTTGCAAGCCCAGGGCCGCAAGGTCGCGGTGATTTCCCACGTGCAGGAAATGCATGAGCGGATTCCGGTGCAGATTCAGGTTCATCGCCAGGGCAATGGCCTGAGCACCCTGGAGGTGAAATGAATACGCTGTACTCATTCCGCCGCTGCCCTTACGCCATGCGTGCGCGCATGGCCCTGCGCTATTCGGGGGTTGCGGTGCAGATTGTCGAGGTCAGCCTGAAGGCCAAGCCTGCCGAGATGCTCGCGCTATCGGCCAAGGGCACGGTGCCGGTGCTGAGTGTCGACGGTCAGGTGATCGATGAAAGCCTGGCGATCATGCACTGGGCCTTGGCGCAGAACGATCCGCAGGATTGGTTGTTCAACGATGATCCAGCAGGACAGGCGCACATCGCCGCCCTGATTGAAGAGAACGATCAAGCGTTCAAGGTGCATCTGAATCGCTACAAGTACGCCGAGCGTTACCCCGAGCAGCCGATGGAAACCTATCGTGCTGCGGGTGAGGTGTTCTTGCGCAAACTGGATGAGTTGCTGGAGGGGCGCGACTACTTGCTGGCTGATCACCCGAGCCTGGCGGATGTGGCGGTGATGCCGTTCATACGGCAATTCGCCCATGTCGATCGCGAGTGGTTCGGGCAGACGCCTTATGTGCGGTTGCAGGCGTGGTTGCAGGGTTTTTTGGAGTCAGATCTGTTCACCGCAATCATGAAAAAGTCACCCCCCCTACGCCCCGTACCTTGTAGGAGCGAGGCTTGCCCGCGAAGCTTTTAGCGGTCTCGCGGGCCCCTTCGCGGGCAAGCCTCGCTCCTACAAAGGGCGCTTTCAGGCGAACACTTCACACATTTCCAACACCGAGCAATCCACCTGGAATGGCCCGAAGAAATCGTCCTGGCGTTTCATCGGTGGATTACCTGCCAGCAGTCCCAAGGACTTCGCCGTTTCAATGTTGCGCGCCAGGTTGTGATTGGCTTCGATGGACCGTGCAACGGAACCTGCCGAGCCCTGCCCGATCCCCAACAGGGATGCGCCATTGGTCATGAATGCCAGAAAGGCAATGACCCAGAGTTTGCCTCCTTTCATGCCCCTGCCACTCCCGCCAGTGCTGCGTGATCGGCCACTGCGTTTTGAGCGCGGTGTTCGAACTGAATGGCGGGATAAGCGACCTGCACGGGTGCTTCGAAAGTGTGTTGCGATTGCGCCGAAACGCTGACGACCAGTACGAGGGCCACGTAAAGACCTATGGCCAGGTAGGCGCCGTATTTGGCAGAAGTGATGATTGAGCTGGCCATGGTGTTCTCCGTGGGCATGTTTCAGAGCCCACAGAATCGATCAAAAAAGCTGTGTAAACCACTCAGGGTTTTCCATAGTCACCATCAGCTTCGTTAATCATTAAGCCAGTCTATTTCAGTCTTCAATAAAACTCATCAAGCGCTCACGGGCCGCATCCGGCGCGTCTGGAACGGGCTGGGCAGCCGAAAGAATGGGGGTGGAATACAGAAACAGAAGAACCACTGCCAGACGCATCGCCATGCTGTCGATCCTTGTTATTGATGAGGAGTCAAAAACTCAGCGTCGAATCTAAACGCATGGCGATGTGATATCAAGCGCTTGATTGATGGCAATGTGATGCTGTCGTAAACGCGTTATGCAGGAGCGACATCACTCAGGTTTCTCGACGCTTTTCAGCCCGATCGACGCAAGTGACTTCGCTCCTGCATAAAAGGTGCAGGGCTTGAATTTCAGGCTTGGGTCTTGTGATCCAGTGCCGCGTAGAAGTTGGCGCTCTGTTGCAGGTACTTCTGTGTGTAGCTCTGGGCGTGGGATTTTTTGTCGCTGATTTCCACGTTGGCGCTGGCTGGCAGCGCAACGGTGGCGGAGATGGCAGAAGCGGCGATGACGGAGAAGAGATTGAAGTTCATGGCGGTATTCCTCGGATTCAGTTGGCTTGCATGCCCGGTGGGGCCGTGGAGCAAACTTAACCTTCGAGGTTGGCGCCTTGAAATCTTTTGTAGCATTAGCAGATATCAGTCTCATTAATACAAGGATGCAGGCCCCATCAACCGGGGCCTGCGGCCTATTGACGCACCAGGAACTTGAGGTCGCTCGGGGCATCCATCGGCAGTTTCTGCACGGTTTTACCCAGCAGACCGCTCTTGGCATCGCGTTCCACCACGACAATCTGGTTGCTCTTCTGGTTGGCAATCAGCAAGAACTGGCCGCTCGGGTCGAGGCTGAACTCTCGCGGGTGATCACCTTCTACCGAACGACGCTGCAGCTCCTGGAGGTGGCCGCTCGCAGGGTCGATGGCAAACACCAGCAGCTGATTGGCAGTGCCACGGTTGCTGACGTAGAGGAACTTGCCATCGGCCGACGCGTGCAGTGCAGCGGCGGCCTTGTCGGAGACAGGCTGACCCGCCGCCAGATCAATCATCTGGGTTTGCTCAAGCTTGCCGTTCTGGTAATCGAACACCGCGACCTGCGCGCTCATTTCCATGCTCAGCCAGGCATGCTTGCCATCGGCGCTGAACAGCAAATGACGCGGCCCGCTGCCGGCTGGCAACTGGACGGACGCCGGGGTGGCAGCAACCAGCGGCAGTTCAGGGTTAGCCTTGGGATCGAAGCGGTAGACAAAGATCTTGTCAGCGCCCAGGTCATTGGAGAACACAAACTTGCCGTCCGGCGACGAAACCGTCGAATGCACATGCGCCGACATCTGCCGCTCGGGATTGACCCGGCTCGACGGGTGACTGCTCATCTGCACCACAGGCTTGAGTTTGCCATCGGCGCCCACCGGCAACACCGCCAACGTGCCACCCGGGTCTTCAACCACCGAATAGTTGCTGACGAACAAATGACTGGCATCACTGCTGAGGCTTGAATGCGTCGGTTCGTTGCCCAGGCTTTGCACCTGATTGATCAGGCTCAGTGCATGGGTCTTGGGATCAATCGCATAACTGCTGACGCGCCCGACCGGGTCTTTCTGGCCGGGGCCGTTTTCGTTGACCACGAACAGGCGCTGCTGATCTTTGGAAACGGTCAGCCAGGACGGGTTTTCACTGGTAACCACTTGCAGCGGCTTGGGGTTGATCTGCCCGGTGGCGCTGTCGAAGTTCAGGCGATATATCCCCTGGCTCTGCCCCGCCGTGTAGGAACCGACCAGCAACTGATAGTCGTCGGCCGACGCCGCCTCAATGCCCATCGCGCCGATGCTGCCGGCCATCAACAGTGGCCAGAGCTTATGCATCCTCATTCCCTTCTTGTTCCTCGTCGTCATCACCGCGAATTGCGGTCATGCACACCAACCGGTGCTCGCCGGAAGTACCGGTGATCAACCAACTTTGCAGGGTTGGATCGAAGGTCGCGGCCTCGACCTCGGCCGGGGTGAACTCCCAGTGTTTTGACACGCGGCCGTCAAGGCATTCGATGTGCAGATTGTCGTCTTCATCGAGGGAGAATTCGAAGGCGTGCAGCCCGTCGATTTCTACCATATCGCAGTGTTCGAGGGTGGCGAGCAAGGTGTCGGTTGCGGCAGTCATGGCAGTCAATCTTTGAATGGGAAAGACGCAATGATAGCTCATCACACCGCAATGATCGTTCCCACGCTCTGCGTGGTAATGCCTCTTCGGACGCTCTGCGTTCGGCTTTTAAGGGACGCGGAGCGTCCCGGGCTGCATTCCCACGCAGAGCGTGGGAACGATCAGTCACAGGATTACAACGCGTCGCGGGAGGGTTTGCCGTCCACCAGGCGCTGGATGCGCAGTGGGTTGGCGTTCTTCAACGGTTCCGGCAGCAAGCTGTCCGGATAGTTCTGGAAGCACACCGGTCGCAGGAAACGGTCAATCGCCAACGTGCCCACCGACGTGCCACGCGCATCGGAAGTGGCCGGATACGGCCCGCCGTGGACCATCGAGTCACAGACTTCAACCCCCGTCGGATAGCCATTGAGCAGGATCCGTCCGACCTTCTGCTCCAGTAGCGCGGTCAGTTCGCCAAACTGTTCGAAGTCCGCCGGTTCGCCAATGATCGTCGCCGTCAGTTGCCCGTGCAGTCCGTTCAACGCGGCGCTGAGTTGCGCCTGATCCGCCACTTCGACGAACACCGTGGTCGGGCCGAACACTTCTTCCTGCAGTACTTCATCGCCATTGATCAGCAGGCTCACGTCAGCTTTGAACAACTGCGGTTGCGCCTGATTGCCTTGCTGCGGGTTGCCAGCCAGATGCTCGATGCCCGGATGAGCCAAGAGTTTTTGCAGGCCTTTGCCGTAGCTGCTCAAGGTGCCCGCATTGAGCATCGTTTGCGCCGGCTGATCGCCGATGAGGCCTGCCACCTGCTGCACGAACGCGGTGAACTGCGGCGAGCGAATACCGATCACCAGGCCGGGGTTGGTGCAGAACTGTCCGCAACCCTGCACCACCGAAGCGGTCAGGTCACGGGCGACGGTGTCTGCCCGAGCGTCCAATGCCTGCGGCAACACGATCACCGGGTTGATGCTCGACATCTCGGCGAACACCGGGATCGGTTGTGGCCGTGCGGCCGCCATGTCGCACAACGCACGGCCACCCTTCAGCGAACCGGTAAAACCCACCGCCTGAATCGCCGGGTGCTTGACCAGCGCTTCGCCAACTCCGCCGCCGTAAATCATGTTAAACACGCCGGCCGGCATGCCGGTTTTTTCCGCTGCGCGAATCAATGCATCAGCGACTTGTTCGGCGGTGGCCATGTGGCCGCCGTGAGCCTTGAACACCACCGGGCAACCGGCGGCCAGCGCCGATGCGGTGTCGCCGCCCGCGGTGGAGAATGCCAGCGGAAAGTTGCTCGCACCAAACACTGCGACAGGCCCGAGACCGATGCGGTATTGGCGCAGGTCCGGACGGGGAAGCGGTTGGCGATCCGGCAGGGCCTGATCAATCCGCGCGCCGTAGAAATCACCACGACGCAGCACTTTGGCGAACAGGCGCATCTGGCCGCTGGTGCGCCCGCGTTCGCCCTGAATACGTCCGGCAGGCAATGCCGTTTCGCGGCAGACCACCGCGACAAAGTCATCGTCCAAGGCGTCGAGTTCATCGGCAATCGCATCGAGAAATTGCGCACGACGTTCGGCGCTCAGGCTGCGATAAGCCGGGTAAGCCGCCGCAGCGGCCTTGGCTGCGGCATCCACTTCTTCAGGCGTGGCCTGGAAGAAATCATGAGGCAAGGCTTCGCTGGTGCTGGCATCGACGCTCTGCAGTTTGACGGTGCCGGTCGCGCTGCGCTGGCCGCCAATGTAGTTGTGACCAAGAATCCGGGTCATGGGTGTCTCCTTAAAGGGTACCGACGGTGCCGGGCTCGAACGCTGCTTCAACCGGTGCGATCCCGTTGATCAATGGCGCGCCGAACTCGGCCTGACTGATCTCGAACACATCACCCGGTCGGGTGTGAATGCCGTCGGCAAAGGACAGCGTCGCGGTGCCGAAGAAATGAATGTGCACGTCCCCCGGACGCAGGAACTGGCTGTACTTGAAATGGTGGTACTCAAGGTTTTCCAGGCTGTGGCACATGTTGGCCTCGCCGCTGAGGAACTCGTTCTGCCACAGCACTTCACCGTCACGCAGAATGCGGCTGGTGCCAGCCAGATGCTCTGGCAGTTCGCCAACGCGGAGCTCCGGACCGTAACTGCAACTGCGCAGTTTCGAATGCGCGAGGTAGAGGTAATTTTTACGCTCCATCACATGGTCAGAGAACTCATTACCCACCGCGAAACCGAGCCGATACGGTTTGCCGTCGTGGCCGATGACGTAGAGGCCACTGAGTTCGGGTTCTTCACCGGCGTCTTCGGCAAAGGGTGGCAGCGGAAACGGTTGGCCGGGACGCACGACGATGCTGCCGTCGCCCTTGTAGAACCACTCCGGTTGCACACCGGCCTGCCCGGCCGCCGGTTTACCGCCCTCCACGCCCCATTTGAAAATGCGCATGGTGTCGGTCATCGCAACTTCGTCGCCGGCCTGCTGATGCATCTTGTCCCGGGCTGAAGCGCTGCCGAGATGGGTCAGGCCGGTGCCGCTGACCAGCATGTGCGCCGGGTCCGGGTGATCCAGCGGTGGCAGAATTCGCAGTTGGGCCAGCAGCTCCGTGTAGTCATGGCTGATACCCAGGCCCAGGGTTTTCACCTGCTGCTGCAGATTGACGCCCGCCTCGATTGCCGCCAGGGCCAGGTCCCGCACTGTCCGCGCGTCCTGCACTTCGCGGATCAGCCCCTCCTCGACCACGCCAACCCGACGCTCGCCGTTACTTAACTCGAATTGAACCAGATGCATAATTCTTCTCCTGTGTTATTCAGACCACCGCAGACCCCTGTAGGAGTGAGCCTGCTCGCGATAGCGGTGTATCAGCCACCAACAATTTTGAATGTGCCGACGCTATCGTGAGCAGGCTCGCTCCTACAGTTGATCGGTGTAAATCCTCAGGTACGGGTCGCGCCGCGAGCGCTGGCCGCAAACTGATCCGCTGCCAGCACATGCTTGCGCTCCAGCAACCGATACACCACGCCGGTCAACACCAGCCCGAACACCATTACCCCCGACAGGAAGTACAACCCCGAGGCCAGGTTGCCGGTGTATTCCTTCAGCGCACCGATCACGAACGGGCCGATGTAGCCACCCAGGTTGCCCACCGAGTTGATCAATGCGATACCGGCCGCGGCACTGGCGCCGGCGAAGAAACGCCCGGGCAAGGTCCAGAACACCGCAGTGCAGGAAAACAACGCAAACGCCACCAGGCACAACGCCGCGAGTTGCAGCACCGGCACCGTCAGCCAGGCGCTGAGGAACAGGCCGATGGCGCCCAGCACATACAGCACCGCCAAATGGCCGTAACGATCATTCAAACGGTCGGAACTGCGCGGAATGATCAGCAGACCAATGATCCCGAAAATGTACGGCACCGATGACACGAAACCGGTCACCAGATCCGTGCCGCCAAACTGTTTAATCAACGTCGGCAGCCACAGGCCCAGGCCATAAATGCTCAAGGTCACCGGCAGATAAAACAGCGCCAGCAGCAACACTCGCTTGTCTTTCAAAGCGTGCAGGGGATTGCCGTGTCGGGTCTGGCCGTATGCCTCGAGGTCCTTTTTCAGCTCGCCGGTCAGCCAGTCTTTCTCGGCCTGGTCCATCCATTTCACTTGCTGGGGGCCGTCCGGCAGGTAACGCAGCACCGGCCAGGTCAGCAGGATCGCCGGGGCGCCGATGACGATGAACAGCCACTGCCAGCCGTGCAGACCAAGGATGCCATCCATGCCGAGCAAGCCGCCGGACACCGGGCCGGTGATCATCATCGCGATGGGTTGGGAAAGGATGAACAGCCCAAGGATCTTGCCGCGATGGCGAACCGGGAACCATTGGGTAATGTAGTAGAGAACGCCAGGGAAGAACCCGGCTTCGGCCGCGCCGAGCAGAAAGCGCATGACATAGAAGCTGTTTGGCCCCTGGACGAAGGCCATGCCGATGGTGATGGCGCCCCAGGTGACCATGATCCGCGCGAACCAGCGCCGGGCGCCGAAGCGGTCGAGCATCAGGTTGCTGGGGATTTCCAGCAGGAAGTAACCAATGAAGAACAACCCTGCGCCGAGGCCATAGGCTGCGTCACCGAGGCCGATGTCGGCGCCCATGTGCAGCTTGGCGAAACCTACTGCGGAGCGATCCACATAGGCGATCAGGTACAGCAGGATCAGGAAGGGAATCAGTTTCAGCGTGATGCGACGAATAAGCCGCAGTTCCTGGCTCATGAGATCGGTCTCCGATTGTTGTTGTTATAGAACCTCGGGGGACGCCTCTCGCTAAAAACCGTCAGGGCCATCCCTCCGTTGAAAGCGACTATATAGTAATACTAATTATCCAACAACACTTCCAAACAGGCGAAATTTGGCTTATGTTACGCCAGAATCAGAACAATATAGTCATACAATAAGAGAATCGATCATGTCTGATAAGAAACCCAACCTGCGCTCCGCCCAATGGTTTGGCACCGCCGACAAGAACGGCTTCATGTACCGCAGCTGGATGAAGAATCAGGGCATCGCCGACCACCAGTTCCACGGCAAGCCGATCATCGGCATCTGCAATACCTGGTCGGAACTGACCCCGTGCAACGCGCATTTCCGCCAGATCGCGGAGCACGTCAAACGCGGGGTGATCGAGGCCGGTGGTTTTCCGGTGGAATTCCCGGTGTTCTCCAACGGCGAATCGAACCTGCGCCCCACCGCCATGCTCACGCGTAACCTGGCGAGCATGGACGTTGAAGAAGCGATTCGTGGCAACCCGATTGATGGCGTGGTCCTGCTGACCGGCTGCGACAAAACCACCCCGGCGCTGTTGATGGGCGCGGCCAGTTGCGACGTGCCGGCGATCGTCGTCACCGGAGGGCCGATGCTCAACGGCAAGCACAAGGGCCAGGATATTGGCTCGGGCACCGTGGTCTGGCAGCTCAGCGAACAAGTGAAAGCCGGCACCATCACCATCGACGATTTCCTCGCGGCCGAGGGCGGCATGTCCCGTTCGGCCGGCACCTGCAACACCATGGGCACGGCGTCGACCATGGCCTGCATGGCTGAAGCACTGGGCACGTCCCTGCCCCACAACGCGGCGATTCCCGCGGTGGATGCGCGGCGTTATGTGTTGGCGCATATGTCCGGCATGCGCGCAGTGGAGATGGTCCGTGAAGATTTGCGGCTGTCGAAGATCCTTACCAAGGAAGCCTTCGAAAACGCCATCCGTGTGAACGCCGCCATCGGCGGTTCGACCAACGCAGTGATCCACTTGAAAGCCATCGCCGGTCGTATCGGCGTCGAACTGGACCTCGATGACTGGACCCGCATCGGTCGCGGCATGCCGACCATCGTCGACCTGCAACCGTCCGGCCGCTTTCTGATGGAAGAGTTCTACTACGCCGGCGGCCTGCCAGCCGTGCTGCGCCGCCTCGGCGAAGCCAATCTGATTCCGAACCCGAACGCCTTGACCGTCAACGGCAAGACCCTCGGCGAGAACACCAAGGACGCGCCGATCTACGGCCAGGACGAAGTGATCCGCACCCTCGACAACCCGATCCGCGCCGACGGCGGCATCTGCGTATTGCGCGGTAACCTCGCCCCCCTCGGCGCAGTGCTCAAGCCGTCCGCGGCCAGCGCCGAACTGATGCAGCATCGCGGGCGTGCAGTGGTGTTCGAGAACTTCGACATGTACAAGGCGCGGATCAACGACCCGGAACTGGACGTCGATGCCAACTCGATTCTGGTGATGAAGAACTGCGGGCCGAAGGGTTACCCGGGCATGGCCGAAGTCGGCAACATGGGCTTGCCGGCCAAACTGCTTGCCCAAGGCGTGACGGACATGGTGCGTATTTCAGACGCACGCATGAGCGGCACGGCGTATGGCACGGTGGTTTTGCACGTGGCCCCGGAAGCGGCAGCCGGCGGGCCTCTGGCGACGGTGAAGGAAGGCGACTGGATCGAGCTGGACTGCGCCAACGGGCGTTTGCACCTGGACATCCCGGACGCTGAACTGGCGGCGCGCATGGCGGATCTGCAACCGCCGCAGCAATTGATCGTGGGCGGTTATCGCCAGCTGTACATCGACCATGTGCTGCAAGCGGATCAGGGCTGCGATTTCGACTTCCTGGTCGGCTGCCGCGGCTCCGAAGTGCCCCGCCACTCCCACTAGCCCCACCATCCCTCTGTAGGAGTGAGCCTGCTCGCGATGGCGGTCGAACATTCAACATTGATGTTGACTGAACGACCGCCATCGCGAGCAGGCTCACTCCTACATTGGCTCTTCATCTGATTCAGGACCGGGTCCGCGCCTGTTATCATGCGCGACACCCCATCGCACAGGATCGCGCCGTTCCCCATGGATTACCGCAAACCCTCCGACCGCAAAAGCATGCACTCGCGCATCGTCCAGGAATTGGGCATGCAGATCGTTTCCGGGCGCTTCAAACCGTGTGACAAACTGCCCGCCGAAGCGCTGCTGTGCGAGGAGTACGCGGTCAGCCGCCCGGTGCTGCGCGAAGCCACCCGCGTGCTGGTTGCCAAAGGCCTGGTGTATTCCCGTCCGCGAGTCGGCACCGTGGTCAAGCAGCGCAAGGAATGGCACATGCTCGATCCGGATGTGCTGCACTGGCTGATGCAAAGCAGCCCGCAAAATGAATTCTTCGATTTGCTGACCAGTGTGCGCAGCATCATCGAACCCGCTGCCGCCGCCCTCGCCGCGCAGTTCGCGACCGACGCGGACATCGCCTCCATCGGTGAAGCCTATCAACGCATGGAAGCCGCGCCGACACCTGAAGCGCTGTTGCAGCCGGACCTGGACTTTCACAGCCGCATCGCCGATGCGACCCACAACGATCTGCTGGCCAACCTGTGCAACATGCTGTCGGTGGCGATTGCTGAAGCGCTGAAGCATTCCAACCAGCGGCCGAACCTGCATGAACTGGCGCTGCCTCGGCACAAGGCGATTCTCACGGCGATCGAGAACCGTGATGCGCTGGGTGCGCGTCATGCCACTCTCGTGCAGCTGGATGATGCGCGCAGTGCGCTGAACGTCGTGCTCGGCACCGATCCCTCATAACCGCCATCGAACATTGTGGGAGCGGGCTTGCCCGCGATGGCGGCGGCACATTCAACATATGTATCGACTGACACTCCGTAATCGCGGGCAAGCCCGCTCCCACAGGGGTTTGGTGTGAAACTCGGGACGTAAAAAAGCCGCAACCTGGGTTGCGGCTTTTTTGTTTCAGCCAGGGATCAGTGAGCGAACAACGAGTTGCCCTTCTGCCCCGCCAGTTTCTCCGGCTTGATCAGGAACCGCGCCAGTGCTGGCAGCAGCCACAGCGCGCCGAACATGTTCCAGAGCAACATGAAGGTCAGCATCAGGCCCATGTCGGCCTGGAACTTGATGGCCGAGAAGATCCAGGTGCACACGCCGATCGCCAGGCACAGGCCGGTGAACAGCACGGCTTTACCGGTGGATTTCAGCGTCTGGTAGTAGGCCTCTTGCAATGGCAGGCCTGCACGCAGGAAGCTTTCCAGACGGCTATAGATGTAGATGCCGTAGTCCACGCCAATCCCCACACCCAGCGCCACCACCGGCAGGGTCGCGACTTTCACGCCGATGCCCATGAAGGCCATCAGGGCGTTACCGAGTACCGAGGTCAGCACCAGCGGCAGCACGATGCACAAGGTCGCCGCCCACGAACGGAAGGTGATCATGCACATGGTCGCGACGCAGATGTAGACGAGGATCAGGATGGTCAGCTCGGACTCCTTGATCACCTCGTTGGTGGCCGCCTCGATGCCGGCGTTACCCGCCGCGAGGATGAATTCCAGGCCGTCCTTGTTGTTCTCCTTGGCGAAGTCCTGCACCGCATGCACCGCGCGATCCAGCGTTGCAGCCTTGTGGTCATTGAGGAACACCAGCACCGGCGCCAGGGAGCAACTGTTGTTGTACAAGCCATCGGCACGGGCAATGGAGTTGTTCAGGACGTCAGGGTTGCGCGACAGGGTTTCCCATTTCAGGTTGCCTTCGTTCATGCCCTTGATCATCTGCTTGGACACGGTCACCAGGGAAATCGCCGACTGCACGCCCTCGGTGTTCTGCATCTTCCACATCAGCTCGTCGATCGGCGCCATGGCTTCGTAGCGCGAGCAGCCTTCGGACTTGGTCTTGACCATCACCACCAACACGTCGGAACTGGTGGAGTAGTTGCTGATGATGAAGTTGTTGTCCTTGTTGTAGCGCGAGTCCGGACGAAGCTCCGGAGCACCCTGGTCAAGGTCGCCGATCTTCAGGTTTTGGCTGTACCAGAGGCCGCCACCGAAGGCCAGCAACGCCAGGACGATCGACACCGGGGCGACTTTCGGGCTGGCGAAGCCCGACAGCAGGCGCCAGAACGGGTGTTCGCGGTGTGCGTCCTTCTTGCTGCGTTCGACGGCGCGCTTGCTGATGCCGACGTAGGAGATTGCGACCGGCAGCAGGATCAGGTTGGTGAACACGATCACCGCCACGCCAATGGAGGCGCCGATGGCCAGTTCGCGAATCACACCGATGTCGATGATCAACAGCGTGATAAAGCCCACCGCGTCCGCGAGGATCGCGATCATCCCCGGCAGGAACAGCTGACGGAACGTGCGCCGCGCGGCGGTCAAGGCGTTGTCGGCTTCGCTGGACTGCAAGGCGATCCCGTTGATCTTCTGCACGCCGTGGGAAATACCGATCGCGAAGATCAGGAACGGCACCAGCATGGAATACGGATCAAGCCCGAAGCCAAAGAAGTGCATCAACCCCAGCTGCCAGACCACCGCCACCAGCGTCGTACTCAACACCGCCACGGTGCTGCGCATGCAGTTGGTGAACCAGTACAGCAGGATCAGGGTGATGATGAAGGCGACGCCGAAGAACATCACCACCATGACCAGGCCATCGATCAGGTCGCCGACTTTCTTGGCGAAACCGACGATGTGGATCTGCACGTTAGGGTTCTGCGCTTCAAACTTGTCGCGGATCTTATCTTCCAGCTCGTGGGAGAACTTGCGGTAGTCCAGCGCCAGCAACTTGCCCTGGTCCTGCGGGTCCGGGTAGGACTCCAGCAGCGGGATGTCGACGATGCTCGACTTGAAGTCGTTGGCCACCAGACGCCCGACCTGGCCGGACTTGAGTACGTTGTTGCGCAGCAGGTCGAGGCTTTGCTGGGAGCCGTTATAGCTCTGCGGGATCACTTCGCCACCGGCGAAGCCTTCCTCCGTCACCTCGGTCCAGCGCACGCTCGGGCTCCAAAGCGACTTGAGGCCGGAACGGTCGACGCCGGAAATGTAGAACACTTCGTCGTTGATCTGACGCAGGGTCTCCATGTATTCCTTGGAGAAGATGTCGCCGTCGGTGGCTTCAACGGAAATGCGCACGGTGTTGCCCAGATTCGCCAGATCGTTGCGGTGCTCCATCATCTTTTGAATGAATGGATGCTCGAGCGGGATCATTTTTTCGAAGCTGGTGGACGGCCGGATCAGCGTGGCCTGCCAGAACAGGAAGATGCTGACCAGCAGGCAGATGACGATCACTGCCGGGCGGTTGTTGAAAATCAGGCGCTCAAGAAACGTCGCCTTGTCTTGATGATGACTGCTCAAGGATGTCATAGACCCGCCTTCTTATTATTTGCCCGGCTCATTTGGACGACCCGTTTTTGCCATTCTCTGCGCTGGCGCCGGTTAGCGAGGTGACGCGAACGCCGCCCTGTCCTGCCAGGATCAGATTGCCGTTACCTGCCGCAGTGACCGCCGAGACGGAAATACGATCCGGGCGGTTGAACACGCTGAAGGTTTCGCCATTGTCATTGCTGCGGATCACCGAGCCGCCGTTGCCGACGATCACGATGGAGCCGTCGTCGAGCAACGTTGCGCCGGACAACCCGAACTCCAGCGCACCGCGGGCAGCCTTGAGCTCGACCGGCTCCCAGGTGGTGCCGAAATCGGTGGAGCGAAACAGATTGCCGCGCAGCCCGTAGGCCAGCAGCGTGTTGGCCTGAGCCGTGCCGATCACACCGAACAGCGAACCTTCGTATGGGCCTTCAAGCTTTTCCCAGGTCTGGCCCCAGTCGGCGGAGCGGAACATGCTGCCCTGTTCACCGACGATGAACAGCCCTGCATCCTTGACCGCCGCAATGCCGTTGAGGTGGTACTGGTCTTCATTGTCCAGCCGATCGCTGACATCTTCCCAGTGCTTGCCGCCGTCGGTGGTGGCCATCAACGCACCGTAAGCGCCCACGGCAAAGCCGCTGTTGACGTCCTGGAACCAGACGTCGAGCAGCGGCGATTCGCGTTTCAATTCTTCGAATTGCTTGGTCCAGGTGGCGCCACCGTCCTCGCTGGCGAGGATTTGTGCGTCATGGCCGACGGCCCAGCCGTGTTTGTCATCAACAAAGAATACCGATGTCAGCAGTTGCCGGGTTGGCACCTTGGCCTGGGTCCAGGTTGCGCCCTGGTCATCGGAATACAGAATGTGCCCGCGATCACCAACCGCCACCAGGCGCTTGCCGGCGTGCGCGACGTCGAGCATCAGGCTCTTGCTGGCTTTGGCAGATTCAACGGCATACACAATGTCGGACGCTGGCGCCGCAGCGGCCAACGCAGGTGCCGACAGCACGGCACAACCCAACAGCGAGAGCGCTGTGGCCAGCAACGCGAACTTGCGTAATGCCGGCGGGCGGCAAATACCCACACCCATGACAGGCTCACTCATAAACCTTCCCCCATTATTATTGTTAGGTCATTCAACCTTTCAGGGCGCCGTAAGGGGTGCTCATCGGGATTGCCTGTTCTGGAGCATAGTCCTGAAATGCGCAATCTAGAGCCCCTTCGGAAGCTGGCTTATCCTATCGGGGTTTGGAAAGGTCTGACAATCGACGCCACGTTATGTTTTGTTAACTGGAGGGGTATGGGGTTTGGGTGAATGATTGGGTATCCGGTGGGGTGATCCGGGTTTGTCTGGTGTTCGGTGTACATATCCGTTTCTTCGGTAACGGCTACTTATGGTTTCGCTCTTACAGCGACTCACTTTTCCAGACGCCGAAAAGTAAGCAAAAGGCTTCGCCCCGGCGTACGGCGCCTCGCTGAGGCTCCGCGTTCCCTCGCTACGGTGTCCATCAGGGGGCATCGCCTACGGTCTGCTTCGCGACGACCTCCTCTCGATGTGTGCGGCTTCGCCGCACGGCGCTACGCGCCTAACCCCCTGATGAACACCTACGCTCGGCCTGCCGAAGGGGCGAAAGATCAAGATCAAGATCAAGATCAACGTCAAAAGCCAAAGCCAAAGCCAAAGCCAAAGCCAAAGCCAAAGCCAAAGCCAAAGCCAAAGCCAAAGCCAAAGCCACAGCCACAGCCACAGCCACAGCCACAGCCACAGCCACAGCCACAGCCACAGCCACAGCCACAGCCACAGCCACCTACCACTTGTAGGGGTGAGCCTGCTCGCGATGGCGGTGTGTCAGACGAAGCAATTTTGATTAAACCACCCCCATCGCGAGCAGGCTCACTCCCACAAAAAGAAGATCAGCGTACACCTGCTTCTCACCACTCATCAGGTCGAGCGTTAGCTCGCCTACAGCTCTTGATCTTGATCCACCCGCCCCTTTCGGGAGGCTGAGTGGAGGTGTTCATCCGGGGAGTGGCGCGTAGCGCCGTTCGACGCAGTCGAACACGCTGCATGTAGGTCGTCGCGAAGCAGACCGGAGGGCAGTGTCCCCGGATGGATACCGGAGCGAAGGAACGCCGAGCCTTAGCGAGGGGCCGGACGCTTGGGGCGAGACCTTTTGGTTCCTTTTGGGGCGTTTGCCAAAAGGGACTCGCCGTAAGGGCGAAACCATAAGCAGCCGTTACCGCAGAAATGGATATGTACACCTGAAAGAGACTAGTCGGCTGTCAGGCCGCTATCGCAGGCAAGCCAGCTCCCACAGGGCCCCAACGAACCCTGAGGGAGCATCGCCAGACTCAAGCCAGGCTCTTGCTGACCACCTCAAACACATCGCTGGACAACTGACCCGAAGCACGAATCCGCTCCAGCTCGCCTTTCATCAACGCCTGACGCGCGTCGTCGTATTTGCGCCAGCGAGTCAGCGGCGCCAGTTGGCGAGAGGCGATCTGCGGGTTAAACCCGTTCAACTCGATCACCAGATCCGCCAGGAAACGATACCCCGAACCGTCCGCCGCATGGAAGTTGATCAGGTTCTGCCCGGCAAACGCACCGACCAGCGCCCGCACCTTGTTCGGGTTCTTGATGTTGAACGCCGGATGCTCCATCAACTGACGAACACGTTCCAGACCACCCGGCAACGTGCTGCCCGCCTGGACACTGAACCATTGATCCATGACCAGCGGATTGTCCTTGAAGTGCTCGGCAAAACTCGCCAGCGCCAAGGCCTTCTGCTCTTCAAACGGCGAATTGACCAACACCGCCAGCGCCGTCAGGCGTTCGGTCATATTGTCGCTGGTCTCGAACTGTTCAAGCGTCGCCACCAACACTTCCGGCTTGCCGCTGAGCATCAGGTACGACAACGCGATGTTCTGCAAGGCGCGACGGGCGAAATGCTCCGCCTCGGCCACATACGGGGTTTTCTTCGACAGATCGCGATTGGCCTGATAACGCAGCCACAACGCCTCGAACAAACCTTCAGCCAATTGCTTGCGGGCAAACTCGCGAGCGATATGGATGGCATCGACGTCAGCCACTTCGCTGATTTCAGTCAGGTAAGCCTCGCCCGGCAGCGAAAGCATTTCCGCAACCATCGCCTGGTCCAGCGTCTCGTCGGACAGCACGGTGCGCAAGGCAGAAAGCAGACGCTGATCCAGCACCAATTTCTCGCCCTTCTGCTGCTGAGTGATCAGCTCCTGCAACACCTGAACCGACAGTTGCTGACCGGCATCCCAGCGATTGAAACCGTCGCTGTCGTGCTGCATCAGGAACATCAGTTGATCGCGGTTGTACGGGAAGCTCAGTTTCACCGGCGCCGAGAAGCCGCGCAGCAACGACGGCAGCGGCTGTTCAGCGATGTCGACGAAGGTGAAAGTCTGCTCGGCTTCGGTCACCGAAATGACCCGCGAAGTGCCCTGAGCGCGGTCTTCACCGGACAGACGCAACGCAATGGCCGCCCCTTTCGAGTCCAGTAAGCCCAACTCCACAGGAATCACGAACGGCAGTTTTTCCCCCTTGTCCGGGGTCGCCGGGCAGCTCTGGCGGAAGGTCAGGCTGTACGTTTTCGCGGCGGAATCGTAAGACTCGCTTACCGCCAGACGCGGCGTGCCGGCCTGGCTATACCAGCGTTTGAACTGGGTCAGGTCGACACCGTTGGCATCTTCCATGGCTTTGATGAAGTCATCGCAGGTCACGGCCTGGCCGTCATGGCGCTCGAAGTACAGGTCGCTGCCTTTGCGGAAGCCTTCGGCGCCGAGCAAGGTGTGGATCATGCCGACCACTTCCGAACCCTTTTCGTACACGGTCAGGGTGTAGAAGTTGGAAATTTCGATGAAGCTGTCCGGGCGCACGGCGTGAGCCATGGGACCTGCGTCTTCAGCGAACTGGTGAGTACGCAGGTAAGCCACGTCCTGGATGCGTTTCACGGTGGCCGAGTTCATGTCGGCGGAGAAACCCGAGTCGCGGAACACGGTGAAGCCTTCTTTCAGCGACAACTGGAACCAGTCGCGACAGGTCACGCGGTTGCCCGACCAGTTGTGGAAGTATTCGTGAGCGACGATCGCTTCGACACGCTGGTGCGCAGCGTCGGTGGCGGTTTCGGCGCGAGCCAGCACGGCGCTGGAGTTGAAGATGTTGAGGCCCTTGTTCTCCATGGCGCCCATGTTGAAGTCGTTGACCGCGACAATCATGAAGATGTCCAGATCGTACTCGCGACCGTAGACCTCTTCGTCCCAGCGCATCGATTTCTTCAGGCTGTTCATCGCGTGCTGGCACTTGTCGATGTTTTCCGGCTCGACGTAAATGCGCAGCGCCACGGAGCGTTCGCTCATGGTGGTGAAGGTATCTTCGACACACCACAAGTCACCGGCCACCAGCGCGAACAGGTACGCCGGTTTCTTGAACGGGTCTTCCCAGGTCGCCCAGTGCCGGCCGTCTTCGCCAGGACCTGAGGCAATCGGGTTGCCGTTGGACAGCAACACCGGGTAGCTGTGCTGCTCGGCGACGACCGTGGTGGTGAACGTGCTCATCACGTCCGGGCGGTCGAGGTAATAGGTGATCTTGCGGAAGCCTTCGGCCTCGCACTGGGTGCAGAACATCGTGCCGGATTTGTACAGGCCTTCCAGGGCGGTGTTGGTTTCCGGGTGGATCTTGACGCTGGTATCGACCGTAAAGGTGGTGCTGGTCGGGTGCAGGGTCAGGTGATTTTCCGTCAGTTGATAATCAGCATCGCTCAGCTCGCGGTCAGCCAGGGTGACCGACAGCAGCTCAAGTTGCTGGCCATCCAGCACCAGCGGCGGCAGGCCCGGGCCACGCTCGGGATTGCGGCGCATCACCAGTTGCGCATGGACCAGGCTGTGGTCCTCGAACAACTCGAAGGTCAGGTGCGTCTCGTCGATCAGGTACTCGGGCGCCTGATAGTCCTTCAGGTAAATCATCTTCGGTTGTTCGGTGCGCATGCTGGAGTCCTTACTGATGCACGGCGAGCTGATAAGCCGTGTATTTACGAATATTGATGACGCCGGTGTCGAAAATCAGGTATTGGCCCTTGATCCCCAACAGCGTGCCTTCGGCAATCGGATTCTTGTCCAGGTTGAAGCTGACGATTTTGGCCGGGTATTGCTCGACCGGATAGCGGATTTCGAGGACATCTACATCGGCAATAGTCTGGATCGCTTGTAGGCCGAATCGTTCCTGCAAGCCTTGCAACCCTTCGGCGCAGCTGTCGAACAACTGATCGCGAACCTCGGCCAGGTTCACCGACACCGCATCGCCCTTGAGTAAAGCACGCCAGTTGGTCTTGTCCGCCACCTGACTGCGGAACAGGTCTTCGACAAACCCCGATTGCTGGCGGGTCGAGACGCGCATGATCGGCAACGCCTGACGGGCGCCCTGGTCGATCCAGCGAGTCGGCAGCTGGGTGGCGCGGGTAATCCCGACCTTCACCCCGGATGAATTCGACAGATACACAATGTGATCGGTCATGCAGAACTTCTCGCCCCACTCCGGCTCCCGGCACGTGCCCGCGTCGTAGTGGCAACGCTCCGGACTCATGATGCAGAGGTCACACTGCGCCAGTTTGGTCATGCACGGGTAGCAATAACCCTGGCTGAAACTGGTTTTGGTCTTGCGCCCGCAATGGGAGCAATGGATCGCCCCCAGATACTCCAGACGCACCGTGGTGCCGATCAATGGATTGACCGGCACCTCGACGTCATCCAGACGAAACGCGTACTGCACGTCCGGCCCGTCAAGGCGCGCCGACATTTTGCTGATTGCACCGCGGCCAATCTCAATCAATGGACGGCATCCGATTTGAACAGGATATTCGGCACGCTGATCGATTTCGAACTGCATTCCTGCGGGCCCATGTAGCCGGTACGCTCTTCCTCGGGCAGGTTCTGGATTTCCCAGGCGATCATCGCTTGCAACGACAGTTCGCGTTGCTCGGCGGTGAGTTTGCCACCGTCGGACCATTTGCCGATTTCCACCGCCAGTTTCAGGCTCTGGTAGATATCGTGGGTGATGTTCTGGATCATTTCGTTAAAAGAGGACATCAAGGGCTCCGCTCTTTAATACATAACTGATTAGACGGCCAGTTTACGGCGGTTGTACAAACCACCCAACAAACCGGTCAAGCATCCGACGAGCAACCCGCTGACATGGGCCGCGTTGGCGATTTCACCGAAACCGATCATCGAGACCAGCCCCGACAGGCACAGCACCAGCCACACCAGCATCATCACCAGCACGCCGCGCGGCAGGCGGTAAGCCGGGTTCGGCGACAACAACTGGAAAATCCAGCAATGCCCGAGCAGGCCATACAGCACGCCGGACAATCCGCCAAACAGGGTCGGGCCGCTGAAAACAAACTGGGCGTAGTTCGACACCAGGCTGAAGAGCAAGGTCAGGCCGATCAGGTTGATGCTGCCCTGGCGCGACTCGATGCGCCGCCCCAGCTCCCAATACCACATGCCGTTCATGGCCAGGTGCAGGATGCCGAAGTGGATCAGCATTGGCGTCACCAGGCGCCACCACTGCCCCGCCGCCAGGCTGTCAGCCAAGGGCACAAAGTGGATGTACTCGCCGACGATGCGAAAATCGAGGAAGGTCAGCCAGCGCAGCGTGTCGAGGTTTTCGCCCAGCAGCGTCACCGCACCGACAATCAGGCTCAGCAACAACACCAGCCCGGTTGCCTTGGCATGCCGCAACTGCTCGACGAAACCGGGCCGTTTGGTGGTTTGCGCGACGGGAATGTCCAGCTGCTGATCAGGGTCGCCCGCAGGGAAACGTTCATATAAGGAACGCACGTCTTCGCTGATATTGGCCGGCACCCACAGCACCTGCTCGCCCGATTCTTCGCTGACCCGATGCGGCACCTGCATGCGTTGCAGCAGTTTGACGAACCCGCTCAAATCCACCGCCAGCGGCAGACGTAAAACGGCAACCGCACTCATTGCAACACCTCCGGCCGCTCGACATCGACCCAGACAAATTTGTGGGGATCGAGACGGGTTTCCTGATCCAGGCGATAGGCGACCAGTTTGCCGTAGAGCACCGCACTGTAATCCAGGCAGGCCAGGTTCGGACGGATCGGTGCCGGTTTGCCGCTGCGCCAGTAATGGCCGACGAACAACATCGGCTCATCGACTCCATAACGCAGCAAGGTATTTTTTTCGGTGGACGACAGGGGCGTCTGGGCCACGGGTTCGGGCAAGGCGTCAGGTTGGAACACGATGTCTCCGTAGGTTTGCGGGTCATCTTCCCAGAATTTGGTGCGGAAGAACGAACGCGTCAGGCCATCGCCGCTGGTCATGGTCAGCCCGTGGGGCAGACGCATGTCGGTGCCGCGCAGCAAGCGATCGAACACGGTGCAGGCGAAACTGCCCGGCACGGCCGAGGCCTGGAGGAAATGTTCGTCGACGCAGCCATCGGGGAACAGCGCGCGCAGCGGCTCGATCAGGCCGGAATCCCAGCAGGCGTGCACCACGCGGAAACGTCCGGCATCCACGAACAATGGCAATTCGTAGAACCATTGCTGGAAGTCATGCCAGTCGCCGGGATGATTTTCAAATTGCGTCAGGGTTTCACCCAGCAGGCGCGCGTGACGTGGCGTGTGTTCGCGCACGAACTGCTTGCCGCTGCCCGGCGGCGCCGGTGTGGCCCAGCCGAGGGCGTTGAATTCATGGTTGCCCATGATGCACAGCGCCTGACCGGCCTCAACCATGTCGTGGACGATGTGCAGCGCCTCGCGAATCCGCGGGCCGCGGTCGATGATGTCACCGACGAACACCGCCATACGCGATGGATGCCGCCAGACGCCACCTTGTTTGTGATAACCGAGCCGGTCGAGCAAGTGCTCAAGGGTCAGAGCGCAACCGTGCACGTCACCGATCAGGTCGTAGCTACGCGCGGGATCGAGCATCAGTCGCCTCCACCACCCAACCGACTGCCCCAGCCGAGCTTAGTCCGGCAGACCTCATAGTAGTTGTGGTCGAGCGGGTGAATCAGCCGCAGTTTCTGGGCTTTTTTGCTGATGGTGATGGTGTCGCCCGGCGCGCAGGTGAAATGGTTCTGCCCATCACAGGAGACTTGCGGGTAAATCTGCATATCTTTGGACACAACGATTTTCAGCTCACTGTTGCCATCGACCACAATCGGCCTGCCCGACAAGGTATGGGGGTACATCGGCACAATCACAATAGCGTCGAGCTTGGGATGCATGATCGGCCCGCCCGCCGACAGCGCGTAGGCGGTCGAACCGGTGGGCGTGGCGACGATCAGGCCGTCGGCCTTCTGGCTGCAGACGAACTGGCCGTCGATGTACAGCTCGAATTCGATCATCCGCGTCGATTTGCCCGGGTGCAGGACCACGTCGTTCAGCGCGTCGCCCTGGCCGATGGCCTCGGCGTGGCGGCGGACTTCGGCTTGCAGCAGGAAGCGATTTTCCACCAGGTAGTGGCCGTCGAGCACTTCGGCGACTTTGACTTCCAGTTCATCCGGGCGAATATCGGTCAGGAAACCGAGGCTGCCGCGGTTGATGCCGAGCACCGGAATATTGTGTCGGGCCAGGGCACGCGCGGCGCCAAGCAGGCTACCGTCACCGCCGACCACAATCACCATGTCACATACTTCGCCGAGCATCTTGCGTGACGAGGTTTGCAGGCCATGACCGGGCAGGACTTCGGCGATGGTGTCTTCGAGGATCACGTGCAGGTGACGATCAAGCAGAAACCGTTTCAGTCGGCGGACGGTATCCAGCACCTGCGAACTGCCCAGGCGACCGATGATGCCGATATTACGAAATTGCTCCATGGGGTTCCTGCGCGACGGTGAAAAACACGATTATGGGCGAAAGCGCAGGATAGACAAAATCCTTTCAGCCACAAGGGAGTACTCATGTTTAGGGCTATGCTCGCAAGATGATCCTATTTCCCGATTTGCTCCAGTTACCCCACCAGTTGCGCCACCCCGAAGTGCGCGACCTGGCCTGGGTCATCCTCGCGCCGCCGATGCTCGACATCACCCCGTGGCCGCAACGCCATCCGCTGGCCGGCAGTGACTGGGTACAGGCACCTGAACAGCTGGAACGATGGCTGAAGCAACTCGACCGCGACAGTTATGACCTGCTGCACTGGCTGGCACAGGCCAGGACCCGGCGACTGGGCTTGTATTACGAACGCTTGTGGCAATACGCCGTGCGCCATGCACCGGGTATCGAGCTGATTGCCGCCAACATGCCGATCCGCCGCGAAGGCCACACGCTGGGTGAGCTGGACATCCTGTTGCGCGATCGCGACGGTGTGCACCACCTGGAACTGGCGATCAAACTGTATCTGGGCCCGCAGAATGGCGACGGACGCGACACGGCGCAGTGGCTGGGGCCGGGTTGCCATGATCGGCTGGATCGAAAACTGGCGCACCTGACCCAGCATCAATTGCCGATTTCCGCTCGCCCGGAGAGCCGTGAGGTGCTGGCGGCGCTGGATATTCGGCAGTTCAGCGCGCATCTGTGGCTGGGCGGCTATCTGTTGTATCCGTGGCCAGGACAAGCCGAACCGCCCAACGGCGCGCATCCGCAGCATTTGCGTGGCAGCTGGCTGCATCAGAAGGACTGGGCGGACTTTGTCGTGCAGCGCCCGTTCGGCCGCTGGCAACCCCTGCCCCGCCATGCGTGGCTGGCGCCGGCGCATTACCCGGTGGAACAGACCTGGAACACTGAGCAGTTGGAGGCATGGTTCAGTGATCTGGAGCCTTTGGCCCCGGCGCAGTTGATGGTGCGCCTGATCGAGAATGCGCAGGGGGATTGGGAGGAAGCGGAGCGGTTGTTCCTGGTGGCGGATCTTTGGCCGAATGTGCCGGGTAGTGGCTGAGATTTGTAGCGTCTACGCCGGCCTCTTCGCGGGCAAGCCTCGCTCCTACAAGATTTATGTCGAATGCAAATTCGGCGAACGACACAAAAACTGTAGGAGCGAGGCTTGCCCGCGAAGAAGCCAACCCGGTCTAGATGGACAAACGCAACGCCAACGCCGCCAACGTCACCAACAAAACCGGCACCGTCAACACCACCCCGACCTTGAAGTAATACCCCCAGCCAATCCGGATATTCTTGCGCTGCAGCACATGCAGCCACAACAAGGTCGCCAGGCTGCCAATTGGCGTAATCTTCGGCCCCAGATCGCTGCCAATGACGTTGGCATAAATCATTGCTTCCTTAACAACACCGGTGGCCTGGCTTGCATCGATCGACAGTAAACCAATCAGCACCGTCGGCAAGTTGTTCATCATCGACGACAACAGTGCCGTCAGCACGCCCGTGCCCATGGCCGCGCCCCAAATGCCGTAATGGGCGAACCCGTCGAGCCACCCGGCCAGATACCCGGTGAGCCCGGCATTGCGCAGGCCATACACCACCAGGTACATGCCCAACGAGAAAATCACGATCTGCCACGGCGCTTCTTTCATCACCTTGCGCGTGGAAATCTTGTGGCCCCGGGCGGCGATCGCCAGCAGCAACGCCGCGCACACCGCGGAAATGGCGCTGATCGGAATGCCCAACGGCTCGAGGGCAAAGCAGCCGAGCAGAAGAATCACCAGCACCACCCAACCGGCATAAAACGTCGCCTTGTCGTGGATCGCGGTCGCCGGATGCTCCAGTTGTTCGGGGTCGTAATCCTTGGGGATGTCACGGCGAAAAAACCACATCAGCATCGCCAGCGTGGCGGCGACGCTGACGAAGTTGACCGGAATCATCACCGCAGCATAACGATTGAAGGTGATATTGAAGAAGTCTGCCGAGACGATGTTCACCAGGTTCGACACCACCAACGGCAGGCTCGCGGTGTCGGCGATGAAACCGGCGCCCATCACGAACGCCAACGTCGCCGCCGGGGAAAAGCGCAACGCCAGCAGCATGGAAATCACAATCGGCGTCAGAATAAGCGCCGCACCGTCATTGGCGAACAACGCCGACACCAGCGCCCCGAGCAGCACCATATAAGCGAAGAGTTTGCGCCCGCTGCCCTTTCCCCAACGGGCCACATGCAGCGCAGCCCAGGCAAAGAACCCCGCCTCGTCCAGCAGCAGACTGATGATGATCAGCGCCACGAAGGTGCCGGTGGCATTCCAGATGATCTGCCACACAATCGGGATATCAGCCAGGTGCACTACCCCGAAAATCAGCGCAAGCACAGCGCCGAATGCTGCACTCCAGCCTACGCCCAGGCCTTTGGGTTGCCAGATCACCAGGGTGATGGTCAGGAGAAAAATCAGCGACGCTATGAGCATGCGAAACAGCCTTAAAAGACCAAGCGGGGATTAGCAGCAGCGTACCGGGCGATCACCCATGGCCTGCAAACGGTGGACATCCGTGGCTAGCCACTCTGCGTGATCGGCCAGTGCGCCCTGTAACAGAGTGATCACCCATGGCGATAACTCCGGGTGCAGGCGATAAAAAACCCACTGCCCCTGGCGACGGTCTGCCAGTAGGCCATTGGCGCGCAATTGCGCCAGATGACGGGAGATCTTGGGTTGGCTGAGGTTCAGCCCGGCCGTCAATTCACACACGCACAACTCGCCTTCGCGAGCGATCAACAGTGCGATACGGCTGCGGGTATCATCGGCCAGGGCTTTGAAAATATCGACGGGACTGCGGGAGCTGGACATGCGGGAACACGCCTCTGGACAAACGAGGCGTGAATATATGGAATTTCGAATATTCAGTAAAGCAAAGACTGAAATACCCGGACTCTGTAGTAGCGCCCTGTGGCGAGGGGATTTATCCCCGTTCGGCTGCGAAGCAGTCGTAAAACCTGAACGTACGGTCTATCTGATGCACCGCGTTGCTTGATTTAGCGACTGCTTCGCAGCCGAACGGGGATAAATCCCCTCGCCACAAGGCAGCTGCTACAAGGGATGTCCTGCGCTTAGGTCACACCTTCTTATGCTGTTCGACCCATTTGCCATAAGCATCAATAAACTTCTGCAAGAACGGCCGTACCGACTCGGACAGTTTCCCCGCCTCATCAAACGCCGATCCGGCACCGCTCAGATAGGCTTCCGGCTGCTGCATGCACGGCACATCCAGAAACACCATCGACTGACGCAAGTGATGGTTGGCCCCAAACCCGCCGACAGCGCCCGGCGAAACGCTGATCACCGCCCCTGGTTTGCCGCTCCAGGCGCTCTTGCCATACGGACGCGATCCCACGTCAATCGCATTCTTCAGCGGCGCCGGGACCGAACGGTTGTATTCAGGGGTAACGAACAGCACTGCGTCGGATGAACTCACTTGTTGTCGGAAACTGCTGTAGGCTGCCGGCGGTGAAGCTCCATCGATGTCTTCGTTGTAGAGCGGCAGATCGCCTATTTCGACGATGGTGAGCTTGAGATTGGCAGGCGCCAGGTCGGCCAGGGCCAGCGCAACCTTGCGGTTGATCGATTCCTTTCTCAAGCTGCCGACCAGTACGGCGATCGTGTAGACGTTGCTCATGGAAGATTCTCGACTGTTCGATGGAAAGACTTGTAGTTATAGATGACGAATCACCCAGTGGGCTGTTGAATTCACGCCCCTGACTATTTTTTTCCTGTAGGAAAACTTACTTCGCTTAACCACGGTCTACAGAACCGCAAATTGAGTGATTTATCTCCAGAGGTTCTAAGCAGATGGCAGCAGTACTCGTCGGTCAGTTCCATGCAAGAGACGCGGAAGGCCGCGTTTATTCCGTGCATGAGTTCCAGGAATCCACCCCCTCGCATGACGGCCTCACTGGCTCGGCGCCTGTGACCACCTACAAACTGGCCATTGGCGATCGCGTCAATAAGCTCGACGACAACCAGTTCCTGCTGGTGCAATCGAACATCACCATCGTGCGCGAGCCCGACACCTATGTCGGCAGCCGGCCGGAAATCACCACCGCCTCATAACCCCGCGTTATGAGCAGAAGTCATATGCGCGCACTTGAGTTAGGATTCAGTCACTGACTCCCTCACCTGCTGAACATGGACTTCACGCATGCGTTTACGTCATATCGAAGTGATCCACGCGCTGTTGCAGACCGGTCACCTGGGCACCGCCGCCGAATGGCTGCAGTTGCCGGTGGCCGAGGTCGAAGGCATTTTGCGCGACGCCGAGGATCAGTTGGGTTTCATGCTGTTTTCCAGCGTGCGTGGACGTCTGCAGGCTACGCGCGAGGCGCGGGAGCTTCAGGTTGAAATCGCCCACGTCTACGACGCCCTTGAGCCGGTCCAGCGCCTGGCCAGTAGCCTCAAGCAATATCAGGCGCACCCGCTGCGCATCATTTGCACCCCGCCTCTGGCACAACAATTGTTGCCCCATAGCATCGCGGCCCTGCGCCGACGCCTTCCCGATGCGCCTTGCACCCTGCTGAGCCAACCCACCCGCGAGATCGTCAGAAGCCTACTGCTGCGTGAAAGCGATCTGGGGCTGAGCCTGCATGATCCCGACCATGCCGACATTCATTGCCAGGTGATTGCCCAAGGCAAGCTCCAGCTGTTGGCGCCCCATGGCTGGCTGCAACCCAAGCAGAAGTACATTTCGTTGCAGGATCTGGCTGGCCAGTCGATGGTTGGCCTGGAAGGTCATGATCCGCTGAGCCCGGCGCTCGACAACAAACTGCATGCCTTGCGCCCTGCCCCGGTTATCCAGACGCGGGTGCAGACTCATCAGATGATGCGCAGCATGGTCGAGGCCGGCGAAGGCCTGGCGATTGTCGACCCGTTCACCGCCCTCGGTGCCAAATCGAGCGGCCTGGATGCCTGCCCTCTGGCGCCTGCGGTGCCGATCAGCCTCTATGCCCTGACCCTGAAGAACGGCGAGCCCATGCCGGCCGTTCAGGTGCTGCTGGACATCCTCACGGAACAAGCCGCGGCGATGTTGTCGAGCTGAGCGGGTTTTCCAGCGGATTATCGAACAGGCGATACCAGAACAGCGCCACTTCAGCCGTGTTCGGGTCAATGCCGCGATAACGCAGATGATCGATCCCGCCCACCACAAAACCGCAGCGTTCATACAGTCGACAGGCGCCCAGATTATTGTTCTGGGTCTCGAGCATGATGCCCGGCAGTTTCTTCTTGCGACTCCAGAACTGCGCCACGTCCAGCAACGCCTTGGCCACACCGTGACGGCGCGCCGGCGCATGCACGGCCAACTCGTCGATATGGGCAAAGCCGTTCCAGTTGGTGCTGACCACCAGATGACCGACGGGCTCGTCATCGAGATAGGCCATGAACACCGCACTGTCGGCGGCATCGCGGAAACTGCTGAACTCCTCGGGATCAATGCCATAGCACTTTCGATAAGGGGTGATCGGCGTTACCCGCCACTGCTCCACCGGCTTGCCGATTTCGGCGGCGCCATAGGCCGCAACTTCAAAACTGAAATCGCTGCCCCAGATATAAGGCGCAAAACCCTCATCGGCGACACGCACCGAGAGGCCTGGGTATTTGGGATTCATGATCGGTTGCATGCTGGGAAAGGTCCTCATTCCTTGATGCAATCAACGGTGTAATGCCGTCCATTGCCCTCATCTTCGTGTTGCAGTCCGTGCACATCAGCGACAAACCCGGGGAAGCTACTGTCGAACGTGCGAGCAAACGACAGGTAATCGATGATCGACCGCGTCGACTCGGTGAACCGCTCACCCGGCATGATCAGCGGGATGCCGGGTGGATACGGCACCAGCATCACCGCGGCAATTCGCCCCTCCAGGGCATCGATCGACACCGCCTCCACTTCACCACGCACCAAGTAATCATAGGCGTCAGCCGGCTTCATGGCGATTTCCGGCAACACGGTGTACATGCGTTTAAGGTGTTTGGCCGTGGCATTGCTGCGATAACAGGCGTGCAGTTGATCGCACAAATCCCGCAACCCCATGCCCTGATAACGCGCGACGTTCTGTTGCGCCACACAGGGGAGGCACGTCGACAGGCTGACGTTGGCGTCGTAACTGCGCTTGAACTCCAGCAACTCGGTCAGCAACGTGCTCCATTTGCCCTTGGTAATGCCCATCGAGAACAGCACCAGGAATGAATACAGGCCGGTCTTTTCGACCACCAGCCCGCGCTCCCAAAGGAACTTGCTGACCACCGCCGCCGGAATCCCGCGCTCGCTCAGTGCACCACCCGCGGTCAGGCCAGGCATGACCAGGGTGACCTTGATCGGATCGAGCAACACGTAATCATCGGTCACGCCGCCGAAGCCATGCCAGTCTGCGTCGGGCTGCAGCAGCCAGTCTTCGGTCACCACACAGTCGATGCCTTCCACCGAGGGCGGCTGCCAGATGGAGAACCACCAGTCATCGGCGGCTATGTGCTGGCGCAGATTGGCCAGGGCCCGGCGAAAACTCAGGGCTTCGTCGAACATTTCCTGCAACAGCGAACGCCCGGCCGGGCCTTCCATCATTGCCGATGCGACATCCAGCGATGCGATGATGCTGTACTGCGGCGACGTCGAGATATGCATCATGAACGCTTCATTGAAGCGGTCGCGGTCCAGTTGCCGCGCGCCGCCATCCTGGACATGAATCATCGAGGCCTGGCTGAACGCGGCCAACAGTTTGTGCGTGGAATGTGTGGTGAACACCAGCGGGCTGTCTTCGCTACGAGACGTGCCCATGCCGTAACGCCCGGCGAAGAACTCGTGGAACGCCGCGTAGGCATACCAGGCCTCGTCGAAATGCAGGACCTCGACGCTGTTGCCCAGTTGCTGCTTGATCAACTCGGCGTTGTAACAGAGGCCGTCGTAGGTCGAATTGGTCACCACTGCCAACTTGACCTTGGGCTCACGACCCTGGGTCAGCGGGCTGGCGTCGATCTTCGCCTGAATCGATTCGCGGCTGAATTCGCTCAGCGGAATCGGACCGATGATCCCCAGTTCATTACGCTCCGGGCACAGGTACAACGGGATCGCGCCGGTCATGATGATCGAGTGCAACACCGACTTGTGGCAGTTGCGGTCCACCAGCACCAGATCGTCGCGAGCGACCATGGAATGCCAGACGATCTTGTTGGCGGTCGAGGTGCCATTAATCACGAAAAACGTGTGATCAGCGCCGAAATTGCGGGCGGCCCTGGCTTCCGCCTCGGCTAGCGGGCCGGTGTGATCGAGCAAGGAGCCCAGTTCCGGCACGGATACCGACAGGTCCGAGCGCAGGGTGTTTTCCCCGAAAAACTGGTGAAACGCCTGACCGACCGGACTCTTGTGATACGCCACACCGCCGCCATGACCGGGTGTGTGCCAGGAATAGTTGGAATCGGCAGTGTGTTGCACCAGCGCCTTGAAAAAAGGCGGAAGCAAACCATCAAGGTATTTACGGGCCGCCCGGGCCACTTGCCGCGCCAGAAAGGGCACGGTGTCTTCGAACAGATAGAGAATGCCGCGCAGTTGATTGAGCTCGGCCATGGCATCGGCCGGGGCGTTTTCCAGCGTGACCTGTTCGCCCAGTGCAAAGATCGGCAAGTCCGGCGCACGCACCCGCGCCAGGCCGATCAGCTCAGCCATATTGTGTAACAAATGAGAATGGGCGCTGGCGTCTTCGGCGGCTATCAACATGCAGGAAAGCCCGTGATGGGTCGAAGCGACCAGCCGTCCTTCGGTGTAATCCACCGCCGAAACGATGCTGAAGCCTTCCTGCTCCAGCTCCCGGGCGATGCCACGCACGCGGTCACCGGCGACGGTGTCGGCCTTGATGTCGCGGTGTACGATCAAGACCGGGAATTTCAAATCTTTATACATGAGGCTCAGTGTCCTGAGGCTGCAGACCGTGGCCTGCCAATATGCTCAGGGTAGAGGGTTGAAGCGGATGTGGCGAGCTTCGATGCCCTGAAGCGGGTCAATGAGTGCACCATCATGTGGCCATCAATCTTGATCTGAAATGAAGATGTTGGGCTCAACAAATGACCTTTGATGAGCGAGCTTTTGTGGCGAGGGGACTTGCCCCCGTTGGGCTGCGAAGCGGCCCCCTGCATTCTTTCAGATGCACAGAGTTTGCAGGATTGACGACTGCTTCGCAGCCGAACGGGGGCAAGCCCCCTCGCCACAAAAGCCGTGTCACATCAGCGCTGATTCAAGCCTGCGCCTTGGCCTCGGCCAGTTGCTGCCACAGCGACGGGGCGCCGGCGGACTTGGCGATGGCTTCCAGGCGTGCCACGTGCCGGGCCAGGTCATCTTCACTGGCGGGGATGATTCGGGTCGGCTGGCGATCGGCCGGCAAGCGGCGGATTTCGGTGGCGGAGTTGTCCGCGCCTTCGCCGGAACCGTTGCCGTCGGACGCATTACCGGCCAGCGACAGGCTGGTCTGGCCGCCGGTCATGGTCAGGTAAACGTCGGCGAGAATCTCGGAGTCGAGCAAGGCGCCGTGGAGTTCACGGCCGGAGTTGTCGACGCCATAACGTTTGCACAACGCATCCAGGCTGTTGCGCTGACCCGGGTGACGCTCCCGGGCCATCATCAGGGTGTCGAGGATCGAGCAGTGCTGCGTGATGTCCGCACGATCATGCTGGCCCATCAGGGCGAATTCGTTGTTGATGAAGCCAACGTCGAACGCCGCGTTATGGATGATCAGCTGCGCGCCCTTGATGAATTCGAAAAACTCATCGGCCACTTCAGTGAAACGCGGTTTGCCCACGAGGAATTCATTGGTGATGCCGTGGACGCCGATAGCGCCTTCGTCACTCTCGCGATCCGGTTGCAGGTAAACGTGAAAATGCCGGCCGGTCAGGCGCCGACCGATCAACTCGACACAACCGATTTCGATAATCCGGTGGCCGTCGGTCACCGGCATGCCGGTGGTTTCGGTATCGAGTACAACGGATCTGGTGGCCATCAGTGCTCAGCTCTCAACGGGTCAATCGTGCAAAAGCGGCGATATTAACACGCTCGCGGGATCCGGCGCGCGCACTGCCAGGTGACGGGCGCTCATGCAGTTTTTAACAATGATTAGCAATGTTCATAAAGTCTGGAAGCAGATGGATTGCTAGCGTGCGCCCCTTGCTTACCAGGGGTTCGAATTCGTCATGAAGACTGTACGGTTGGTTTTATTGAGTACCTGCTTGCTGGGTTCCGGCGCCCACGCCACCAGTTTTGTTATCAGCACGGACGTCACCGTGAGCCTGACGCTGAGCTCGACCAAAGGCACCAGCGGCTCGTTCAGCGACGACAAGATCGTGCTGGCGGCCAAGGATGATGCTGCGGCGTTTGTGGCGAGCGAGGGGGGGATTCGAGGAGCGCGGATCGAGGCGGCGTTTTTGCGGATTCGTGGTGCAGTCGCCGAGGAATATTCAGATCAACAACTGGCCACCGCGATCTTGATGCTGTGACGCCCCGTAGGAGCGAAGCTTGCTCGCGAAGAACGATAACGCGGCCTCTCAGTTACACCGCGGCGCCTTCTTCGCGGGCAAGCCTCGCTCCCACAGGGATCGGTGGAATCATCAAGCCTGCTTGTAACCGCGCACTTCATCTACACCACGGTTGGCCAACTGGTCCGCCCGTTCGTTGCCGTGGTGGCCGATGTGCCCGCGCACCCATTTCCAGGTGACGTTGTGGCGGTTGACCTGCTCATCGAGCAGTTTCCACAAGTCAGCGTTTTTGACCGGCTCCTTCGCCGCCGTTTTCCAGCCGCGCTTCTTCCAGTTGTCCATCCACTCGTTGATGCCTTTCATCACGTACTGGGAGTCGGTCACCAGCAGCACATCGCAGGAACGCTTGAGTTCTTCCAGGCCGCGAATCGCGCCCATCAACTCCATGCGGTTGTTGGTGGTGTTGGCTTCGCCGCCCCACAGTTCCTTTTCAACGCCTTTGCACACCAGCAATGCGCCCCAGCCGCCAGGGCCAGGGTTGCCTTTGCAGGCGCCGTCGGTGAAGAGTTCTACGCTATCGCTCATGCCAATCTATCCAGAAAATGCGGTGGCTCGCCGATCAGTGACCGACGATGCCCGAGGCCGGGGCAAACCCGGCCGGGAAATAAGAGTGTATTACGGCTCGATGTTACGACGGTTGACCTTGGCCATAGGTAATGGAATCAGCTTGCCCATCGGTTCACGCCGTTCCTGACGGACAGGTCGCAGACCAACAACGATCTTGCGCGCCACCAATAAATAGAAGCCGCCACCTGACAGTTGCCAGTCACCGGCCTTGCGCTCCCAACCGGCCAGGCGAGCCTGCCAGGCGGGTGAAGCAAGCGGCGGACGATAGCACCCGAAGCGGCGTTTCTCCAGCGCGAAACCCAGCAGGTTGAGCCAGTCGCCGACCCGCGACGGCGAGATACAGCGCGCCTTGCGCAAGCCGTCATGGGCGAACACATGGCGCAAGCCCCAGCTGCTCCAAGGGTTGATCCCGATGATCAGCAAATGCCCGCCGGGCCGCACGCTGCTCGCGGCTTCACGCAGCAAGCCGTGGGGCGACAGGCAGAAATCCAGACCGTGCTGCATCACCACCACATCAGCGGCATGCTCGCTCAACGGCCACGCCTGCTCTTCGCAGACGATCTCGACCCCCGGCAACGGCGCCCCAAGTCGCACATTGCGCTGAACCTGGGGTGCCGACGGCGGCGTCTGGGCCGACGGGCCGTAATGCACCAGGTAGCCACCGAAGAAGCGACCCAGCTCGTCTTCGAGCATGCGCCGCTCTTCGTCCAGCAGAAATTGCCCGATGGGCCCGGACAGCCATTCACGGGCCGCGCTGATCAAATTCAGCCACTCAGGATCGGCCTGAGCGAACGCTTTATCGGTCATTGCATTCTCCAACGCGCCAGGAAGTTCTAAGATGCGCCATTGTTTTCCGCTTGGCGAATCCGACGATGATACAGATCAGTGCCCTGCCCGCCTTCACCGACAACTACATCTGGTTGTTACAAGACCACCGCACCCAGCGCTGCGCCGTAGTCGATCCGGGTGATGCCGCGCCCGTGCAAGCCTGGCTGGCGGCGCATCCGGGTTGGGTACTGAGCGATATCCTGGTCACTCATCACCATCATGATCACGTCGGTGGCGTCGAACAGCTGAAAAAAGCGACAGACGCAAAAGTCTACGGCCCGGCCAGCGAAACCATCCCGGTGCGGGACGTGGCGCTCAAGGACAACGACCGCGTCAACGTGCTGGGCTGGGACTTCGATGTTTTTGCGGTTCCCGGACACACCCTGGGACATATTGCCTATTACCACCGCGGCCTGCTGTTCTGCGGCGACACCCTCTTTGCCGCCGGTTGCGGACGCTTGTTCGAAGGCACGCCCGAGCAGATGCACACTTCACTGAGCCGCCTCGGCGCACTGCCCGAGGATACGCTGGTCTACTGCACCCATGAATACACCCTGAGCAACCTGAAATTTGCCGCAGCGGTCGAACCGGGCAATCGGGACACCGCCGCACGTCTGGAAAAAGTCACCGAGCAACGTGCAGCCGGAATCGTGACGCTGCCCTCTACTCTGGCGCTTGAAAAGCTGACCAACCCGTTTTTGCGTGTCGACGAAACATCCGTTAAACAAAAAGTGGACGAACGGAATGGAACCCAAAACCGGGCTCCGAGTGCGGTCTTTGCGGCTCTTCGGGCTTGGAAAGATAAGTTCTAAGTAGCCGCCTCGTTGGTACAAAAATTCTGAATGGTTGACCGCAGAGGGTGCGCTTTCTAGAATCGCCCGACATTTTTGCCCGGAACATACTTCCAGCCAATGTCGTCATCTATTCGTAAAGCCATCAATTCAGACGCATTGACCCGCTTGGCTCAAGCCATCGCGGTGGCTGTGTCCGCCACTCTGGCGGGCTGTTCCAGCCATGTGCCGCAGACCGAAGCGACACACACTCCGAACATCGCCGCTCGCGCCAAGCAGAAACCTATCTGGCTCAGCGAAAAGCCGACTCCGCAAATTCCACAAGATGTCTGGGAGCGCATGCGCCAGGGCTTCCAGTTGCAGGACAGCCTGGGCGTCAACCCACGCATCGAGCAACAGCGCCTGTGGTTCGCCAGCAACCCGTCCTTCCTTGAAAACGCCGGCGAACGCGGCAGCCTCTACATTCACTACATCGTCGAACGCCTTGAAGAACGCAACATGCCGCTGGAACTGGCGCTGTTGCCAGTGATTGAAAGCGCCTACAACCCGATGGCCTATTCCCGGGCCAACGCGGTGGGCCTTTGGCAATTCATTCCTTCCACCGGCCGTTACTTCAACCTGCGCCAGACCCGTTTCTATGATGGCCGTCGCGACATCACCGCCTCGACCACCGCGGCCATGGATTACCTGACCCGACTGCACGACATGTTCAACGGTGACTGGTTGCTGGCCTTGGCGGCCTACAACGCCGGTGAAGGTACGGTCAGCCGTGCCATCGAGCGCAACGAGAAACTCGGTCTGCCGACCGATTACTGGAACCTGCCGCTGCCAGCCGAAACCCAGGCCTACGTGCCGAAGCTGCTGGCCTTGTCCCAGGTCGTGCTGGCCCCCGAAGCCTACGGCGTGAACCTCAACCCGATCGCCAACGAACCGTACTTCCAGGTCGTCGAAATCAACCAGCGCATGGACCTGTCCAAGGTTGCCGCGGTGGCCAACATCGACGAAGACGAGCTGTTCCAGCTCAACCCGGCCTTCAAACAGCGCACCACCATCGACGGTCCCCAGCATTTGCTGGTGCCAACGTCCAAGGCGCAGCTGCTGACCGCCAGCCTCTCGACCATGCGACCTGAAGAGTTGATCAGCAAGAAGTCGCTCAAGCCGGTGTTCGAAGGTGCTGATGAATCCGAAATCGCCAGCCTCAAACGGGCGTACCGCGTAAAGCGCGGCGACAACCTGGCCGCCATCGCCAAGGCCAACAAGGTCGACGTCAAGGACCTGCAGCGCTGGAACAAGATGACCGGCAAGAATCTCAAGGTCGGCCAGACCCTGGTGATGCAAGACACCGCCAAACGTAGCGGCGGTCGCGTCAACACCGTTGTGGCGGCGAACAGCAAATCCAACAGCAAAGCCGACAAACAGAAGCCGCAGACCCAATACAAGGTCAAGCAAGGTGACTCGTTGTACATGGTCGCCAAGCGCTTCAACGTTGAAATGCAGCACCTCAAACGCTGGAACCCGCGTGTCGGTCAGGCGTTGAAGCCTGGGCAGATGTTGACGGTGTCTTCGCCACGCTAAAAACGAGCCCCTGATTTCAGGGGTTTTTTTTTGGCCTGCAATTTAAGGGCTACTGCACTTGTTAAGTGCTACCCAGGGGCTGTTGTGGCGAGGGGGCTTGCCCCCGTTCGACCGCGCAGCAGTCGCAAACCCTGCGAATGCGGTTGATCTGAGAAAATGTAAGGGGCCGCTTCGCGACCCAACGGGGGCAAGCCCCCTCGCCACATGTTCTGCGATGCACAGGGCTATAGCGCCAGCCGTTAACAGCGCATTAAGCCCCCATCTTTTTCCTGTCGATACAAGCTGTTACTGTACGGCCCACAAAGCCCAAGCCGCCTGGATCGGATCTCTGACTTGAAGCGTCCCCTCCTCTTCCTGATCAGCCTGGCCTTGAGCTCCCCCGCAAGCGCGACGATCAGCGAAAGCCATGGTTATGCGCAGTTCGGCACGCTCAAGTACCCGGCCAGATTTACCCACTTCGACTGGGTCAACCCGCAAGCGCCCAAGGGCGGTACCTTGCGGGTGATGGCGTTTGGCACCTTCGATACGCTCAACCCCTACACATTCAAGGGCTCAAGCCCGGTTTCTACCGCCAATTTCCTGCAATACGGCATCAACGAGCTCAACGAACCGTTGATGGTCGGCACCGGCCAGTACGCACCGTCCGGCGATGAGCCGACCTCAAGTTATGGCCTGATCGCCCAATCGGTGGAATACAGCGAAGACCGCAGCTGGGTGGTGTTCAACCTGCGCCCCGAAGCGCGGTTCCACGATGGCACGCCAATCACCGCCTATGACGTGGCGTTCTCCTACCGTTTGCTGCTCAAGGACGGTCATCCGCAATACCGCACCAGCCTTCAGGAAGTGTTGCGGGTCGACATCCTCAACCCGCAGCGCATTCGATTCGTCTTCAAGCGCGCCGGCAATCCATTGCAGATTCTACGCCTGGGCGAATTGCCGGTGCTGGCGCAGCACTACTGGAAAGGTCGCGACTTCAAGGCCACCACCTTCGAACCGCCGCTGGGCAGCGGGCCGTATCGCATCACGTCGGTAACGCCAGGACGCCAGATCATTTTCGAGCGGGTCAAGGACTACTGGGGCAAGGATCTGCCGGTCAATCGCGGCAAGTACAACGTCGACCGCATGGAAGTCGAGTTCTACCGCGACAGCGATGTGGCCTTCGAAGCCTTCAAGGCCGGCGAGTTCGACATCTACATCGAGCACCAGGCGAAGAACTGGGACAACGGTTACAACTTCCCGGCCGTGCGCCGCGGCGACGTGATCAAGGCAATGATCCCGCACCAGATCCCGACCCAGACCCAGGGCCTGTTCATGAACAGCCGGCGTCCGATCTTCTCCGAGACCAAAGTCCGTGAAGCCATGGGGCTGATGTTCGATTTCGAGTGGACCAACCGCACGCTGTTCAGCGGTGCCTACAAACGCGCCATGAGTTACTACCCCAACAGCGAATTCTCCGCCACGGGCCTGCCGGTCGGTCACGAATGGCTGTTGCTCAAGCCCTATCGCGAGCAGTTGCCCGCCAAGCTCCTCACCGAGCCGTTCAGCCTGCCAAAGACCGACGGACGCGGCATCCCTCGGGAAACCATGCGCAAGGCCCTGGCGCTGCTCGCCGAGGCCGGCTGGAAGCTCAATGGGCAACGGATCGAGAACGCCAAAGGCCAGCCGCTCAAACTCGAGATCCTGTTGGTCAACCCGAACCTTGAGCGCATCCTTCAGCCTTACGTCGAGAACCTCGCCAGCATTGGCATCGACGCGCGGCTGCGCACGGTCGATCGCGCCCAGTACAAACAACGCCTCGATCAGTTCGATTTCGACATGATCCTGATGACGCTCAACCAGACCCTCAGCCCGGGCCTGGAACAATGGCAGTATTTCCATTCCAGCCAGGTCGGGGTCAAGGGCAGTAAAAACTACGCCGGCATCGCCAACCCGGTGGTCGATCACTTCCTCGAACAATTGCTCGCCGCGCAAACCCGCGACGAACAAGTGGCCGCCGGCAAAGCCCTGGACCGGGTCTTGCTGTGGCAGCACTACATCATTCCCAACTGGTACCTCAATTATCACCGCCTGGCCTACCGCAACCGGTTCGCCTTCGTCACCACGCCGCCCTACACTCTGGGCCTCTCCGCGTGGTGGTTGAAATCTTCGGAGAAAGATCGATGAAACCCCTACGCGCCCTGCTCTTGCAGGCCAGCGGTCTGCTGTTCGCCGGGCTGGCCTGCGCCGCCCCGCAACATGCCGTGACCCTGTACAACGAGCCGCCGAAATACCCGGCCGACTTCAAGCATTTCGACTACGTGAACCCCGACGCCCCCAAGGGCGGGATCTTTCGCCAGGCCGGGTTCGGCGGCTTCGACAGCCTCAACCCATTCATCAGCAAAGGCGTACCGGCCGACGACATCGGCATGATCTACGACACCTTGGCCAAACAGGGGCTGGACGAACCGTTCACTGAATACGGCCTGGTCGCCGGCAAGATCGAGAAAGCCCCGGACAACAGCTGGGTGCGCTTCTACCTGCGTCCTGAAGCGCGCTTCCACGACGGCCATCCAATGCGCGCCGAAGACGTGGTGTTCAGCTTCCAGATGCTGACCAAGGATGGCGCCCCGCTCTATCGCGGTTACTACAGCGATGTCGAGGAAGCGGTCGCCGAAGATCCGCTCACCGTGCTGTTCAAGTTCAAGCACACCAACAACCGCGAACTGCCGCTGATCCTCGGCCAGTTGCCGGTGTTGCCCAAGCACTGGTGGGCGAGCCGCGATTTCAACAAGGGCAACCTTGAAATGCCGTTGGGCAGCGGCCCCTACAAGGTGACCGAAGTGAAGGCCGGGCGCTCGATTCGCTACGAGCGGGTCAAGGATTACTGGGGCAAAGACCTGCCGGCCAACCGTGGCTTCTACAATTTCGACGTGTTGACTACCGACTACTACCGCGACAACACCGTCGCACTGGAAGCGCTCAAGGCCGGGCAGTTCGACTATTGGGCGGAAATGTCCGCGAAGAACTGGGCCAACGCCTACAACACTCCAGCCGTCACCGAAGGCCGCCTGATCAAGGAGCAGATCCCCAACGGCAACCCCACCGGTATGCAAGGCTTTGTGTTCAACCTGCGCCGCCCGGTGTTTCAGGACGTGCGCGTGCGTCAGGCGCTGACATTGCTGCTGGACTTCGAGTGGACCAACAAGCAACTGTTCAACGGTGCCTATGTGCGCACCCGCAGCTTCTTCGAAAATTCGGAAATGGCCGCGACAGGCCTGCCCGACGCCGATCAACTGGCGATCCTCGACCCGTTCCGCGGCAAGATCCCCGAGCAGGTGTTCAGCGAAGCGTTCCAGAACCCGATGACCGACGCCAGCGGCATGATCCGCACCCAGCAGCGCAAGGCTTACCAATTGCTGCAAGAGGCTGGCTGGCGGATCGTCGACGACAAGATGGTCGACGCCAACGGCAAACCGGTGACCATCGAGTTCCTGCTGGCCCAGACCGAATTCGAACGCGTGCTGCTGCCGTTCAAGCGCAACCTCAGCGACCTGGGCATTGACCTGGTGATCCGTCGGGTCGATGTCTCGCAATACATCAACCGCGTGCGTTCACGGGACTTCGACATGATCGTCGGCAGCTTCCCGCAGTCCAACTCGCCGGGCAACGAGCAGCGCGAGTTCTGGATGTCCGCCGCGGCCGACAAACCCGGCAGCCGCAATTCCATGGGTCTGAAGGACCCGGTCGTCGATCAACTGGTCGAACAACTGATCAACGCCGATTCACGCAAAAGCCTGGTGGCCCACGCCCGGGCACTGGACCGCGTGCTGCAATGGGGCTATTACGTGATCCCCAACTGGCACATCAAGACCTGGCGCGTGGCGTACTGGAACCACATCGGTCACCCGAAAGTCTCTCCCAAGTACGACATCGGCACCACGACCTGGTGGGTCAAGCCTGACGCAACACCGGCGATAGAAGTCGAAACCAAACTGCAAGCCGACCCTGCGGGCACGGAGTAATCAGATGCTGGCGTATATTTTTCGGCGACTGCTGCTGATCATCCCGACCTTGCTCGGCATTTTGCTGATCAACTTCGTGATCATCCAGGCCGCCCCTGGCGGGCCGGTGGAGCAGATGATCGCCAAGCTCGAAGGCTTCGAAGGCGCCACCAGCCGCATTGCCGGTGGTGGTGCCGAAGTTTCGGTGGCCGGCTCGGCCTATCGCGGCGCGCAGGGCCTGGACCCGATGCTGGTCAAGGAAATCGAACACATGTACGGCTTCGACAAATCGGCGCCGGAACGCTTGTGGATCATGATCAAGAACTACGCCACCCTGGATTTCGGCGACAGCTTCTTTCGCGATGCCAAGGTCATCGACCTGATCAAGGAAAAGATGCCGGTGTCGATCTCGCTCGGGTTGTGGAGCACGCTGATCATGTACCTGGTGTCGATCCCGCTGGGGATCGCCAAGGCGACGCGACACGGCAGCCACTTCGACGTCTGGACCAGTTCGCTGATCATCGTCGGCTACGCGATCCCGGCGTTCCTGTTCGCCATCCTGCTGATCGTGGTGTTTGCCGGTGGCAGCTACCTGGACTGGTTCCCGCTCAGGGGACTGACTTCGAACAACTTTGATGAGCTGAGCACTGGCGGCAAGATCCTCGATTACTTCTGGCACTTGGCATTGCCGGTGACCGCGCTGGTGATCGGCAACTTCGCGACCATGACCCTGCTGACCAAAAACAGCTTCCTCGACGAAATCAACAAACAGTACGTGGTCACCGCCAAGGCCAAGGGCCTGACCAATCACCGCGTGCTCTACGGCCATGTGTTCCGCAATGCGATGCTGCTGGTGATCGCCGGCTTCCCGTCGGCGTTTATCGGGATCTTCTTCACCGGCTCGCTGCTGGTGGAAGTGATCTTCTCCCTGGACGGTCTCGGCTTGATGAGTTTCGAAGCGGCGATCAACCGCGATTACCCGGTGGTGTTCGGCACGCTGTTTATCTTCACGTTGCTGGGGCTGGTGGTGAAACTGATTGGCGACCTGACCTACACCTTTGTCGATCCGCGCATCGACTTCGAAAGCCGGGAGCATTGAGATGAACCTGTCCCCGCTCAATCGCCGACGTTTCGAACTGTTCAAGGCCAACAAGCGTGGCTGGTGGTCGCTGTGGCTGTTTTTGGTGCTGTTCGGCCTGAGTCTTGGCGCGGAGCTGATTGCCAACGACAAACCGCTGGTGGTGCATTACGACAATGGCTGGTACTTCCCGGCGCTCAAGCGCTACCCGGAAACCGCGTTCGGCGGCGAATTCCCGCTGGAGGCCAACTACAAGAGCCCGTACATCCGCGAATTGCTCAAGGCCAAGGACGCCTGGGTGCTGTGGGCGCCGATTCCCTACAGCTACCAAAGCATCAACTACGACCTGAAAGTCCCGGCGCCGGCGCCACCTTCAGCCGACAACCTGCTCGGCACCGACGATCAGGGCCGCGATGTGTTGGCGCGGGTGATTTACGGCTTCCGCATTTCGGTGCTGTTTGCGCTGACCCTGACCATCCTCAGCTCGATCATCGGCGTGATTGCCGGGGCCTTGCAGGGTTTCTATGGGGGCTGGGTGGATCTGGCCGGGCAGCGATTCCTGGAGATCTGGTCCGGGCTGCCGGTTCTGTATTTGCTGATCATCCTGGCCAGTTTCGTGCAGCCGAATTTCTGGTGGCTGCTGGGAATCATGTTGCTGTTTTCGTGGATGAGCCTGGTGGACGTGGTGCGCGCCGAGTTCCTGCGTGGGCGTAACCTGGAATACGTGCGTGCCGCGCGGGCGCTGGGGATGCAGAATGGCGCGATCATGTTCCGCCACATTCTGCCCAACGCCATGGTCTCGACCATGACGTTCATGCCGTTCATCCTGACCGGCGCCATCGGCACCCTGACCGCGCTCGACTTCCTGGGCTTCGGTTTGCCGCCGGGCGCGCCGTCCCTGGGTGAGCTGGTGGCCCAGGGCAAATCCAACCTGCAAGCGCCGTGGCTGGGCATGAGCGCGTTTGCGGTGCTGGCGTTGATGTTGAGTTTGCTGGTGTTCATCGGCGAGTCCGCTCGCGATGCCTTCGACCCGAGGAAGTGAAATGAATCAGGACAATCTGATCGAAGTGCGCGACCTGGCCGTCGAATTCGTCGTCGGCGATCACTGCCAGCGGGTGGTGGAAGGCGTCAGCTTCGACATCAAGCGCGGCGAAACCCTGGCCCTGGTCGGCGAAAGCGGTTCCGGCAAATCGGTGACCGCGCACTCGATCCTGCGACTGCTGCCCTACCCGCTCGCCCGGCATCCCTCCGGCACCATCGAGTACTCCGGGCAAGACCTGCTGAGCCTGAAAGAGAAAACCATCCGCCATATCCGCGGCAACCGGATCGCGATGATCTTCCAGGAGCCGATGACCTCGCTCAATCCGCTGCACTCGATCGAGAAGCAGATCAACGAGGTGCTGGGCATCCACAAGGGCCTGGTCGGCAAAGTGGCGACCAAGCGCACGCTGGAGTTGCTGGAGATGGTCGGCATTCCTGAGCCGCACAAGCGCCTCAAGGCCTTGCCCCACGAGCTGTCCGGCGGCCAGCGTCAGCGGGTGATGATCGCCATGGCCCTGGCCAACGAGCCCGAGCTACTGATTGCCGACGAGCCAACCACCGCGCTGGACGTGACCGTTCAGCTGAAAATCCTCGAATTGCTCAAGGAATTGCAGGCCCGTCTGGGCATGGCGTTGCTACTGATCAGTCACGATTTGAACCTTGTGCGAAGAATTGCGCATCGCGTATGTGTCATGCAGCGCGGTTGCATCGTCGAACAGGCATCGTGCGAAGAGTTGTTCCGCGCGCCGCAGCATCCGTACACTCGGGAACTGCTGGCAGCGGAGCCCAGCGGCAAGCCTGCGACCAACGTGATTGGCCCGCCGCTGCTGCAGGTTGAGGACTTGAAAGTCTGGTTCCCGATCAAAAAAGGCTTTCTGAAAAAGACCGTCGATCACATCAAAGCGGTGGACGGGATCAATTTCAGCCTGCCCCAGGGCCAGACCCTGGGGATTGTGGGAGAAAGCGGTTCGGGCAAGTCGACATTGGGTTTGGCGATTTTGCGGCTGATCGGCAGCAAAGGCGCCATCCAGTTTGAAGGCAAGCAGCTAGACTGCCTGACGCAGGGCGAGGTTCGACCGTTGCGCCGGGAGATGCAGGTGGTGTTTCAGGACCCCTTCGGCAGCCTGAGCCCACGGATGTGCGTGAGCCAGATCGTTGGCGAAGGCCTGCGGATCCACAAGATGGGCACCGAGGCGGAACAGGAACAAGCGATTATTGCGGCATTGAAGGAGGTAGGCCTGGACCCGGAAACCCGGAACCGCTACCCCCACGAATTTTCCGGTGGGCAGCGGCAGAGAATCGCCATTGCCCGGGCATTAGTGCTAAAACCGGCGTTGATTTTGCTGGACGAGCCGACGTCGGCCCTCGACCGCACCGTGCAACGCCAAGTGGTGGAGCTGCTGCGTTCACTGCAAACCAAGTACAACCTGACGTATCTGTTTATCAGCCATGACCTGGCTGTCGTCAAGGCGCTGAGCCACCAGCTGATGGTGGTCAAGCAAGGCCAAGTGGTCGAACAGGGAGACGCGCAAAGTATCTTTGCCGCCCCCCAACATCCGTATACACAGCAGTTGCTGGAAGCCGCTTTTTTGGCACCGGCCACTGCGCAATAACCTGAAAGAGAGGAGCAACACATGGGTTTTCTCGCCGGTAAGCGCGTACTGATCGTCGGTGTCGCCAGCAAGCTGTCCATCGCATCCGGCATCGCTGCCGCCATGCATCGCGAGGGCGCTGAGCTTGCCTTCACTTATCAGAACGACAAACTCAAGGGTCGTGTCGAAGAGTTCGCACAAAGCTGGGGTTCCAACCCTGACCTGTGCTTCCCGTGCGACGTGGCCAGCGATGAAGAAATCGCCAAGGTTTTCGTTGAGCTGGGCAAGAAGTGGGACGGCCTGGATTGCATCGTGCACTCCGTCGGCTTCGCCCCGGGCGACCAACTGGACGGCGACTTCACCGAAGCCACCACCCGTGAAGGTTTCCGCATTGCTCACGACATCAGCGCCTACAGCTTCGTGGCCCTGGCCAAGGCTGGCCGCGAAATGATGAAAGGCCGCAACGGCAGCCTGCTGACCCTGTCGTACCTGGGCGCCGAGCGCACCATGCCGAACTACAACGTAATGGGCATGGCCAAGGCTTCGCTGGAAGCCGGCGTGCGTTACCTGGCCGGCTCCCTGGGCCCGGACGGCACCCGCGTCAACTGCGTATCGGCCGGCCCGATCCGCACCCTCGCCGCTTCCGGCATCAAGAACTTCCGTAAAATGCTGGCCGCCAACGAAGCGCAAACCCCGCTGCGTCGCAACGTCACCATCGACGAAGTCGGCAACGCCGGCGCCTTCCTGTGCTCGGACCTGGCGTCCGGCATCAGCGGCGAAATCATGTATGTAGACGGTGGCTTCAACACCACTGCGATGGGTAGCCTGGAAGAGTGATCTTCTGCTAACCAATAAAAAACCCGCCGGTTCTGGCGGGTTTTTTTATGCCTGAAATTCCAAGCCTGATGCAAATCCCCCTGTAGGAGCGAGCCTGCTCGCGAAGGCGGACTGACATGCAACATAAATGTCGACTGATAGAACGCTATCGCGAGCAGGCTCGCTCCTACAGGGGTCTGTGGTTAGGCTTCCATTTGGGTGAGGCACCGGGCAAACAGCTGCTGGATCGGCTGTGTGCGCTGGCTGTAGCGTTGCAGCAGCACGATTTCGCGGTAGAACGTCAGCTCGCCCAGCGGGATGATCCTGACCTTCGCCCCATGCTCAAGCCATAACCCGGCCTCGGGCAGCAGTGAAACGCCGAACCCGCATTCGACCATCTTCACGATGGCTTCCAGCTCATCCAGCTCCATCGCCACGTGCACATCAATCTGCTGTTCACGCAAAAATCGCGTTATCAGGCGTCCACCGAATGAGTTGCGGTCGTAACGCACGTGCGGGTGGCTCGCGAGGATCTGCAACGGGTCATTGCCCTCAAGGTCCATCGGCACGATCAACACAAACGGTTCCCGGCGAATCACCTGCGCCGACAGTTCCTTGGGCAGTTCGAATGGCGGCTTGATCAATATCGCCAGATCCACCTCACCGGTATCGACCAGACTCAACAAACTCATCGACACGCCCGGCACCAGTTTCGGCTCCAGCAGCGGTGCCTGCTCCCTCAACCGCAAAAATGCCTGGGGCAACAACCCGGTCTGGACCGTGGCCACCGCGCCGATTTTCAACTCGCCACGGTACTCGCTGACATCCTCACTGACGGCCATCCGGCTAAACGTGTCGAGGATCTCCTGCGCCATCGGCAACGCCCGTTGCCCCGCGGCATTGAGAATCGCCTGACGCCCGGTGCGATCAAACAGGCGGATACCCAGCGCCTGTTCCAGATTGCGCATCTGTGCGCTGACCGCCGACTGCGTCAGGCCGATGTGCATCCCGGCGGCCGCGAACGTGCCGTAGCGCGTCACGGCGATGAAGGTTTTCAGTTCGCGCAACATAAGCGTTCTCGATTGATCGAAATAATTTGAGCTCGACGCAAAAACTATCGTCTTTCAATCAAAAATCATAGCGCTAAACTCAGCTTCAACTCCTGAGAACGCGAGGCGAACCCAATGCAACTCTGCCCTTTTCACTTGGCCGTACCGGTTTACGATCTGGCGGCTGCCCGGCGCTTTTACGGTGACATATTCGGTTTGGAAGAAGGCCGCTCGAGTGACCATTGGGTCGACTTCAACTTTTTCGGTCATCAACTGGTGATTCACCTGGCACCGAAAAACGCTTCTCAGGAAGCGGCGCACACCAATGCCGTGGACGGTCATAACGTACCGGTGCCGCATTTCGGTGTGGTATTGGGGATGGCGGAATGGGAGGCGCTGGCCGAGCGTTTGAAAGGCCTTGGAATACGCTTCGTGATCGAGCCGGGCATCCGCTTTCAGGGACTGGTGGGTGAACAAGCCACGATGTTTCTGTTCGACCCGTGCGGCAACGCTTTGGAGTTCAAGGCGTTTAAAAACATCAGCCAGTTGTTCGCCAAATGAACCGCCCGACCCTCGACGCGACCACCCTCAGTGAAGCGGTGGTCAATGGCGATACGACCGCTGCCGCCATCGCCGAATCCTTTCTTGAGTGCATTCAGGCGCGGGAGTCGGATATCCAGGCGTTCGTCTCGTTCGACGAGCAGCAGGTACGCGCCGATGCTGCGCAGAACGCCGGGCGTGGCCTGCTGGCCGGCGTCCCCGTAGGCATCAAGGACATCTTCGACACCGCCGCCTACCCCACGCAATTCTTCTCGCCCATCTACACCGACCATCAACCGTCCCGGGATGCCCACGTCGTGACGCTGCTGCGTCAGGCCGGCGCGCTGATCATGGGCAAGACCCACACCACCGAATTTGCCTACATGCACACCGGCCCGACCCGAAATCCTCACGACCTCGCTCGCACGCCGGGCAGTTCCAGCGCGGGTTCGGCGGCCGGAATGGCGGCGGGTTTCTTCGCTGTGGCGCTGGGCACCCAGACGGCTGGATCGTTGCTCAAGCCGGCATCCTACTGCGGCCTCTTCGCCTACAAACCGTCCCTGGGACTGGTGTCGCTGGAAGGTGTAAAGCCGTTGGCGCCGAGCTTCGACACCGTGGGCTGGTATGGACGATCGGTGCGTGATCTGCACCTCGTGGCACGCGTGTTGATTCCCGGTTTTGTAGTGCCGGACGTCGACCGGCGGCCGCTGCGGCTGGGTTTCTGCCGCACCTCACGCTGGGATCAAGTGGACCCGGAGGTGGCCTGCGCTCTGGAGCAGGCCGCGGATCAGTTGCGCAGCGCCGGCCATTATGTAAGCGAACTGGAGCTGCCCGATGAGTTTGCCGGCGTGTTCGACGACCATCAGTTGATCAACGATTGCGAAGGTGCCCGCTCGCTGGCCAAGGAATTTCAACGCCACCGTGCTCAATTGAGCCCTTCGACACTGGCCATGTTCGAGCGAGCGGCGGCGACAACCTGGGAGCAGGAATCCGCTGCCAAGGCGCGCCTGGCGACGCTTGCGCCCCGTTTGAATGAGCTTTGCCAACCGTTCGACGCCATGCTCGGCGCCTCTTGCGGGATGGTCGCGCCGATGGGCCTGGAAAGCACTGGACCGTCGGACTTCATCAAGTTCTGGGGGGCGTTTGGCTGGCCGCAGGTGAACATCCCGCTGGTGCGCGCCCAACCCATGTTGCCGGTCGGGCTACAGATAATCGGGAAGTTCAGGGACGATCGCCGGCTGTTGAGAACGGCCGCCTATGTTGCTGCAGCGTTGCAAGGCGCCGCTCAACAATGATCCGTGTCGTGCATCGCCTTATCGGCCAGGGCCAATACGTCTTCTGTTATCTGGCTTAGCCGAGCGTCGAACTCGACCTGGCCAATGCTGAAGTGAATGGCAAAACTGCGATTCGCCGTGGCATTGCGCTCGGCGAGTATTTCTTCGAGCCGGGCCTTGATCGCCGACAGCTCGACAACGCTTGCCCCCGTCAACAAGGCGACAAACTCATCGTTGCCCAATCGACCAATCACATCGCTTTCGCGAAAGGCGATACGCAGCACGTCAGCAAACGTTTTCAGGGCGTTATCGCCCTCGGCACGACCGTACAGATAGTTGATTCGCTTGAAATTATCGAGGTCGAAAAACAGCAACGTCCCTGGCAGTCCCAGCTGCTGGCAGGCGTCCATCCCCTGTTGGGCCAGCGCTGTAAATCCGTGACGGTTAGGCAGCAGCGTCAACTCGTCCATGCTCGCCATCTGCACGCCCATCAGTTCTTGCTCGGCCTTGCGGGCCAGGTCACGCAGCAGCTCACGCTCCTGCAGTGGCGAACGTAACGGGTCTGTACAAGCACCGCGCTTGACCGGTTTGCCTGGGATCAGCATGACTCACTCCATTGGCGGATATGTACTTTAGAGTCGTGCATACCCGCTTTGACTCCCTGTTAACGGACCGTCGGTCAACTGCCCTGCACCGGACACGGGCCTCCGGCCTCCGCCCAGAGCTTGAATTGAGTGACGAAAATGTCGTGCGGCACCGGCACTGGCGCCCTTCCCTCACCCGGATTCCAGCCCCAGAGCACCAGTTTGTCTTCACTCACGTGCTTGATCAGCGCCGCGAAATCGCGGTCGCCATTACTGGAGCGATCCTTGATCATCGCGCATAACTTGTCGGCCGGCAGTCCGATCCAGGCCATCTTGTGCGCCGCTGGCGGCAGGCTCCAGTGCGGCGCCCCTGGTGGTGTATTTGGCCCGTAACTGGCGGGCGGGTTGGCCTCGGCATGACAGGTCGCGCAGGGCAACCCCGCTGCGCCCTTGCCGTCCATCCCGCGCACCACGCTCATGGCGTGGGGGATCCCAGCGTCGAACTGCAACGGTGAATCGCCCGGGATATGACAGTTCTGGCAACGCGGGCTTTGAAAGACCTTCTGCACCGTATCAAACGCCTTGATGGCTTCATTATCGTCAGCAAACAGGTCCTCGGCGTAGCCGACCAGGCCGATCAACACCACCGCACCCAAAATCAGATGTCGTTTCATGTCACACCCCCGACAGTTGCAACGGCAGTTCCCGCAAGCGCTGCCCGGTCAGGGTGAACACCGCGTTGGCCACTGCCGGCGCCGTGGGTGGGACACCGGCCTCGCCGATACCACCGGACCTTTCGGTGCTCGGCACGATGTGCACTTCGACCACCGGCATTTCGTTGAGCCGCAGCACCTGATAGTCGTGGTAATTGGATTGCACCACCTGGCCGTCCTTGAACGTCAGTTTGCTGTGCAAGGTAAAACCGAGGCCGAAGGTGATGCAGGATTCCATTTGCGCCGCGATGCTCATCGGATTGACCGCAATCCCGCAGTCCACCGCGCACACCACCCGGTGCACGCGGATTTTCAGGTTGTCCTGTGACACTTCAGCGACCTGGGCCACGTAACTGCCGAAAGACTCATGCACCGCCACACCCAAGGCGTGGCCGTCCGGCAATGGCGCCTTCCAGTTGGCTTTTTCGACGGCGAGGTTCAGCACGCCCAAATGTCGCGGATGCGCCTTGAGCAAGGTTCGTCGGTATTCCACCGGGTCCTTGCCGGCCGCTTCGGCCAGTTCGTCGATCAACGATTCCATGACAAACGCCGTGTGGCTGTGCCCCACCGAACGCAGCCACAACACGCTGATGCCAGTAGTCGGTGAGTGCAGTTCCACCTGATGATTGGCCAGGCCGACGAGGTAAGGGCTGTCGGCAACGCCTTCGACCGAGGTCTTGTCGACCCCGTCCTTGACCATTGTCGCCTCGAGCAGGGTGCCGGCCATGATCGACTGACCGACCATCACATGCTTCCAGGCCATGGGCATGCCGCCAGCATCCAGGCCGACACGTGCCTGATGCAGGAACGCCGAGCGGTAGTAACCGCCACGAACGTCGTCCTCCCGGGACCAGACGGTTTTCACCGGACCGCCTGCCGCCTTGGCGACCTGCACCGCTTCAGCGACAAAGTCCGACGTCGGATTGGCCCGACGACCGAAGCCGCCGCCGAGGAATTCGGTGTGGATTTCAACCTGCTCGGGCTTGAGCCCGGTAATCTTGCCCGCGATCATCTGATCCAGGGTCTGGAACTGCGTGCCGGTCCAGATCTCGCACTTGTCCTTGCTGATTTTCACCGTGCAATTGAGCGGCTCCATCGGCGCGTGGGCCAGGTAAGGCACGCTGTATTCGACGTCGACGGTCTTGGCCGCCTTGCCCAGCGCGGCGGTGGTATCGCCCGCCTTACTGGCCGAGATGCCAGGTGTGGATGCGAGTTTGCGGAAGCTCTCCAGCAGTTTCTGGCTGTCGAGGCCGGCGTTCGGCCCCAGGTCCCAGTCGATTTTCAGCGCATCGCGCCCCAGCTTCGCCGCCCAGTAATGGTCGGCAATCACCGCCACGCCAGTGGGCACCTGCACCACTTTGTGCACGCCCGGCACGGTCAGCGCCTCGGCGCCTTCGAAAGATTTGACGCTGCCGCCAAACACCGGCGAACGGGCAACCATGGCCGTCATCAAGCCATCGAATTGCACGTCCATGCCGAACTTGGCCCGGCCAGTGATCTTCTCCGGTGTGTCCAGGCGCTTGGTGGGTTTGCCGATCAGTTTCCAGTCCTTGGCCTCCTTGAACTTGATCGAAGCCGGGTCCGGTACCGGCAGCTTGCCGGCGTCGTCCGCCAGTTCGCCGTAGGTCGCGCGTTTGTCGCCGGCAATGACCACGCCTGACTCGGTATGAATCGCCGAGGGTGCGACGTTGAAACGCTTGGCGGCCGCATCAATCAGCATCAGGCGCGCTGCCGCGCCGGCCTGCCGATAACGATCGAACTCCATCCAGGTGGAGGTCGAGCCGCCGGTGATCTGCATCCCGCCGAAACCCGCCATGCCGTAGTCCGCAGCGGATGCGGGTGAATGTTCGACGCGGATTTTCGACCAGTCGGCGTCCAGTTCTTCGGCGATCAACATGGTCAGACCGGTCCAGATGCCCTGGCCCATTTCCGAGTGACCGAGCAGTACGGTGACAACGTTGTCATTGCCGATCCGCAGAAACGCATTGGGCGCAAAAACGTTTCCTTCATTCTCCGCCCCCACGGCAAAGCGATGCGCACCGGGAATGACGAACGCCACCACCAGACCACCGCCCAACAGTGCGCTGCCCTTGAGAAAACCGCGACGTGACACAGGATTGATGCTGTTCATGGTGCAGACTCCCCTCAACGTGGCTCAACCGATCTCGGCGGCGCGTTTGACCGCGGCGCGGATCCTTGGGTAGGTGCCGCAGCGGCAGATATTGCCGGAGAGCGCCTGATCGATGTCGCTGTCGGTGGGTTTGGGGATCTTCGCCAGCAACGCGGCGGCGGACATGATCTGCCCGGACTGGCAGTAACCGCACTGCACCACGTCGAGTTCGGCCCAGGCTTGCTGCACCGGGTGCGAGCCGTCGGTGGACAGGCCTTCGATGGTGAGGATTTTTTGCCCGTGGGCCACCGCGGTGGCGGGCGTGATGCAGGAGCGCAACGGCGCGCCGTCGACGTGCACGGTGCAGGCACCGCACTGGGCCATGCCGCAACCGAATTTGGTACCGGTCAGGTGCGCGACATCGCGCAGGACCCAGAGCAGCGGCATGTCCGCGGGGACATCCAACTCCTGATCCTTGCCATTGATGTTCAGGGTCAGCATTGCGAATTTCCTCAGACTCACGGTGTTCTGAAGGGGCGTCGCTGTGACAACGGGATGCCTACGCGCGCCTCGGGTTATCCCTACAGCTAAGCGCAAATTGCCGGGGGAGACCGGTTCATCGACCACCGGTCACATGAAAAAGACTGGAATGGCGCGCTCTGCAGCTGCCGTTGTGGCGAGGGGATTTATCCCCGTTCGGCTGCGCAGCAGTCGTGAAATCAGACGATGCGGTGTTTCAGGCAAACCGCGATCACAGGTTTTACGACTGCTTCGCAGCCGAACGGGGATAAATCCCCTCGCCACAACGGCAGCTACAGACCGTGATGGGGCTTAGAAATCGGTGGACACCGACACTTCGCGCCAGGTCTGCAACTCATCGGCGACGAAGGCGTTCTTGGCTTCGATCGCCGCGACGCAGTCACTGCCCAGCGGCAAGCGCAGCGGTGCCTTTTTCGCTTCCACCAGGGTGATCATGGTCTGGGCGAGCTTGTCCGGGTCGCCCGGCTGGTTCAGGGTCACGGCCTTGGCAATTTTGCGCACCTCACCTGCCGTGCTGTCGTAGTCGGTAATCGTGGACGGGGATTGGACCAGGGAATTGCCCTCGAGGAATTCGGTCCGGAAGTATCCCGGCTCAACCACGGTGACTTTGACTCCCACCGGCGCCAACTCGGCGTGCAGCGCCTCGCTCAGACCTTCGACGGCAAACTTGGTCGAGCAGTAGACGCCAAAGCCGGGGCCCGACGCGTAACCGCCCACCGAAGACAGGTTGATCACATGCCCACTGCGGGCGGCACGCATGTATGGCAACACGGCGCGAGTGATGTTCAGCAAGCCGAAGACGTTGGTCTCGTACACGCGCCGCACTTCATCGGCGCTGGCTTCTTCCACCGCGCCCAGCAAGCCGAAGCCGGCGTTGTTGACCAGCACGTCGATGCGCCCGAAGTGGTCGATGGCAGCCTTGGCGACCGCAACGCCTTGCGCTTCGTTGGTGACATCCAGGGACACGGCGAGCAACGCGGGTTGAGTGCCAAAACGTTGGGTGACGCTGCTGGCATCGCGGGCAGTGGCCACCACCGCGTCGCCATTGGCCAGTGCGGCGGCCGCGATCTTGGCGCCGATACCGCGCGAAGCGCCAGTGATGAGCCAGACACGTTTGAAGGTGTGGGAAGTAGTCATGATCGTGTTCCTTGTTTGGGTTGGGGTGAGCACAAGGTACGCAGGAAGATTGGTCGGAAAAATGCCCTCGTGTTACAAGCACTATGAATCTGTCTTTCATAATGGCGCCGATATGAATCACGATCCTTTCGATGGCTTGACCGAGTTTCTGGCGGTGGCCGAGCACAAAAGCTTCACCCTTGCCGCCACCCGGTTGGCGGTGACGCCCACGGCGGTCAGCCACGCGATCAAACTGCTGGAGCGGCGCACCGGCGTGTTGCTGTTCCAGCGCACCACACGCCGGGTGGCGTTGACCGAGGCCGGCGCCAGCCTGTTCGCCCGTTTGCGTCCGGCGGCCAGTGAAATCGACGAGGCGCTGGCGGTGCTCAGCGGTTTTCGCGACCAACCGATGGGGACGCTGCGCATCACCGCACCACGCCTGTCCGGCGCGTTGTTGATCGAGCCGCTGATGCCGCTGTTTCGCCAGGCTTACCCGCAAGTCAGCCTCGACATTTCGCTGGACGACGCCACGGTCGACTTGATGGAGAACGGTTTCGATGCCGGGATCAGGCTGGGAGAGTCCATCGAGAAAGACATGATCGCCGTGCGCCTGACACCGGACCTGCAATGGTCGGTGGTGGGTTCGCCGGCCTACTTCGCCAAGGCCGGCAACCCGCTCAGCCCGGAAGAACTGACCCGGCATGAGTGCATCGGCTTCCGCTTCGCCAACTCCGGCAGCGCGCATCGCTGGGAGTTTCGCCGCGAAGGGCGAGACTTCACGGTGGGCGTCGAGAGTGGCGTGATCGTCAATGATCGCAAGTTACTGATCTCCGCAGCCCGAAACGGGCTCGGATTAGCTTACGCCTGCAATCTGGAGATCATCGACGAGCTGGCGAACGGTCAGCTGGAGCGAGTGCTGCAGCCGTTTGTGCCGCTGAGTTCGGCGTTGTACCTGTACTTCCCCAGTCGTACCCAGACTCAACCGAAACTGCGCGCCTTCATCGACATGGCCACGCAGTGGATCGCTGATCGTGGTGGCCTCGGGCGTTAGCGCCTCGGCTTGAGCAGGATGCCGGTGTAGTGCATGAGAAACAGTGCGAAAGCGCTGCTCCACAGCAGCGCCGAAAGGCCCAACCCCCACCCGGAAAACGGCACCAAAAACACCCGGCTAATACCGGCGATCACCAGCAAGGCAAACCCCAGCACCACGGAGTTCGACGGCTGCAACAGTCGTCCGGTATGACCCAGGCTGACCCGTGCAATCATCGCCAGAATCAACCCGCCGATACCGCCGACCGCCAAGGCGTGCGTGGCCAGACTTTGTTGCGGCATCAAGCCCGCGTGCCACAACGCCATCGCCAGCGCGGCAACCACCAGCCAGGCATAAGCGAGGTACAGCGACCAGAGCAGCGGCACGCGCCAGATACCCCGATCATGCCAGCGCCACAACCGCAGCCCGTGCAACGCGCCCATCAGCAGAAATAACGTGGCCAGCCAAGGTCTGAGCACATCGTTCAAGCCGCCCGCAAAGGACATCGCCGCGACCAGGCTGCTCAGCAACAACACTCTGGTCGGCCACGCGTGCGCAGCGGGTGCTGCAGGACGGTTCAAGCCACGCTGGATGAAAAAGGGAATGACTCGCCCGCCAATCACCGTCATCAGCGCCGCCACCAGCCACAAGGCTGCCAACACGCCACGCCGTTGCAGACCCGCGTCATCGATCGCGATGCCCCACAACGTCATGGCCTGACAGCTGGCCATTAACGTGATGACCAGCAGTATCGGGGAGTTATCGCGCTTGCCGGCGGCCACCAGATCCCGTCCGATCGCCCAGGCCAGCAGCGGTAGAAACGGCACTTGCAACATCAGCAACAGGCTATCGGGAACGGGCAGTAACCAGGCCAGTCGCGCCAGCAGCCATACCAGCACCAGCCCCATCAAGGGCCAGCCGTTAAGACCGGGGCGCCCTGTCCAGTTCGGCACGGCCGTCAGCAGGAACCCGGCAATGATCGCCGTGGCAAAACCGAACGGCATTTCATGGCGATGCCAGGCCAGCATCCCGCCGACAGGTTGCGCACCGGGCAGTCGTCCGTACAGCCAAAATGCCCAGATCGCCACCGCGATCGCAGCGAACCCTGCACCTGCCAGAAAGAATGGTCGAAAGCCGAGACTGAAGATGGGGGCAGCGGCGAGTCTGCGCATCAGGCCACCGCCCTGGCCAAACCTTTGCTTAACCGATGCTGGGCCAGCAGTCGCATCACGTAGCCGATCTTGAGCAAGGTCGGCCCGATGATGGTCATGGCATGCATCGTCACCAGTGCCACGATTGGCACATGGCCGTCGTAGAGATACGCGCCGTAGATGCCCGCCAAAAGCAGCGCCAGGCCAGCTCCGAGCACGCGACTCGACAGGTGCAGAACGTTCTGAGGATTGCTGAAGAAATCGAACATTTTCCGTACTCCTGAAGCAGTTCAGTTGTACGTTTTACTTATCAAGTCCCGTGCCAGTTTTTTAGTCCTTTCAAATCAGCATCCTGAAGCGACATGAGTCATAACGACTACTTTCGAGAATAGTCTATATGACTCAAACCATTGTCATTTTGACTCCATCGCACCAATACCTGAGGGCAAATGTCGATCTACGGTCCAGTCAATCGACTACAGGCTGGCTACGCTGATAATCCAGCATGAGAATCCGTAGAGGAGCACCGCCATGCAACGCGTGCAAAAACTGACTCCCTGCCTCTGGTTTGACAATCAGGCCGAAGAGGCAGCGAAGTTTTACTGTTCGATCTTCGATCACTCGAAGGTCACTGCCATCACTCATTACGGCAAGGCCGGCCAGGAGGTGCATGGCATGCCTGAAGGCTCGGTGCTGACAGTCAGTTTCGAACTCGATGGGCAGCCCATGACGGGCCTCAATGGCGGCCCGTTGTTCACGTTCAGCGAAGCGATTTCATTTCAGGTCAACTGCCAGACCCAGGAAGAAGTCGACTATTTCTGGGGCTCGCTTTCCGCCCATCCGGAGAACGAGCAGTGCGGCTGGGTCAAGGACAAGTTCGGTTTGTCATGGCAGATCGTGCCGGTCGCGATGATGGACATGCTGAAAGACCCCGACACGAAAAAATCACAACGTGCCATGCAAGCCATGATGCAGATGAAAAAACTCGACATTGCCGCCTTGCAGCGAGCCTTTGACGGCGAGAGCTAATACACTCCGTTGCTGGCCTGCCGAGGACATTGACGATGAAGCCCACCATTGCCAAAGACGCTGACACAGCACCCCGCTTCTGGCGTGACGATGCCCTGCCCTTCATCGAGGCCCGCTCCATCGCCGACGGCCGCGAGGTCTGCTACACCCGGCATTCCCACGAGCACTTTTCCATCGGTGCGATCACCGCCGGGCGCAGCACCTACCTCCATGAGCAAGCGCAATTCCAGGTCAGCGCCGGCACCGTGGTGTTGATGAACCCTGATGATGTCCATGCCTGCAATCCGATCGACGACCAGCCGTGGTCGTACCTGATGCTGTACGTCGAGACGCCCTGGCTGACCGATCTGCAACATCAGCTCGGTTTCAGCCAGGACTCAACCTTCAGGCGGTTTTCCATCACCCACACCCGCGATGGCAACCTGTTCGCCGGCCTCAACAATTTGTACGAAATACTGGTTGATCCCTGGCAGGACGTGTTGTGCAAACACAGTGCGGCGGTGGAGTTTTTTACCGATGTGCAACAGCGACTCAACCCGATCGATCAAGCGCTGCGTGAACCCAATTTCAAGCTGGAACGGGCCGCCGACTACATTCGTGACAACTGCACACACCCACTCAAGCTCGAGGACATTTGCGACGTGGCTCAACTGTCGCCGTCCTACCTGATTCGCGCCTTCAAGCACCATTACGGCATGACGCCCCATGCCTTTCTGGTCAACCGGCGTATCCAGTTCGCCCGTGATCAATTGCGCAGCGGCAAGTTGATTGCGGAAGTAGCACTGGAAGCGGGTTTTGCCGATCAGGCGCATTTTCAGCGGGTATTCAAACAGCACCTGGCAGCGACGCCGGGACAGTATCGCGGCTAAGCCAATAATGTTAATTCGTTAGAACTTTATTAATTTGCATAGCAATTATGCGAACCTCACCCGCTCTAATAAACATACAAAGACATATAACTAAAATGACAGCGCAGCGCCCTCTTATTTAAACTCCCGCCCCAAGCCACACCCAAACTAAACACCAGAAGATGGAGCTTCTCACTTGAGCAATTCATATAACAATCTGTTTAATTCCAACAACCAACAAGAGAAACAAGCAGTCACTGACGTTATTGCCGGTTTCCTCAGTGATGAAGATGTTATGGAAACCATCGGGTGGTCGTGGGACCGCTTATCGGTCACCCGCATGACCGACTCCCACCTGGATAACTTGCATCGCCCCGCCGCAATGTGTCTTTCGAGGCTTATCCGCCATCCTGACTTTTTAAAGATCCGCTCCGAACAATCCATCCCCCCGACAAGTTCTTTTCAAGTCGATGAGTTGGGTCATCTCTATTTCACCCATGAGAACGTCAGCAGCCGCACCGTCGATTCCGACATTGTCACCGTCGGCTACTTCTCTGCCCGTACCGACATCACTCACTCTATCGCCGGTCTTGAATCGTTCGAGGAAGACCTTCAACTGTTGGCAAGCATGGCCAAGTTGACCGGTGGGTGGGTGACCTCCACCGAGAAAATGGCGGTCAGTCAGTGGTTGCGTGTTCACGGCTTGCCACTGCCTGGCACCGTAGAAAGCGCGAAAGAGTTGATCGACTTGATCAATCACTCAACACTGCCGGACAGCCCTGCGTATCAAGATTACTGGCAACTGCTGGATGTCCCGGAAGACTCACCGTTCAAACTTATGGAAGACAGCCGTGCAATCATTCGGCGAGTCTCCGAGGAGCAAACCGCAGGTGAAGTCCCTCTGGTGGCACTGCTTGGCGATTCGCTGAGACTCGAAAGCGGCTCCGCCGATGGATTGCCCACCAGCCAAGGCTACCGTATGGCAAGGCTGATCGACATCGCCGCGTGGGCCTCCGACAACGGGCAAGCGTACATCGAAGCCCTGGGATGGTTCGCCGATGAAACGGGCCCCAAACCCACAGAGCAGTTCATTGAGCAACTGATCATTGCGGCGATACTGCTTGACCTGGACCCCGACGCTGATCGGGCCAATACCACATTTGCCGGCTTCGACCTCTACTCGAAACGTTACTTGCTGGCCAGTCCGGCTGAGGTACGCACGCAACTTGAACGGCATCTGGTTTCTGCATGCAAACTCCATGAACTCTTTGCGCCGCTGGTGGCAGAACTGATCCTCGGCGGCATGGCGCCGGAATATCTGGTCCGTGATCTGCCGCCCGAACTGCGCCTTGGAACGCCCGGCTGGGTTGTATTCACCCAAGCCGTCCATTTTGCCGAATCGATTGTTCCGGGCGCTTCTCGAAGCATGACTTATCAGCACTTGCTCGGGTTCGTACGCGTCTCGGAACTGACCCCGGAACTGACCAAATTGTTTGCCTCGCACTCGACTGATCCGGTGATTACCTGGGCATTGATGAACAGGCTTATTGCCCGGGACGCTGAAGATAATCTGAGTCAGGAGGCCGTCACCCTCGCGCTGGAAGAGTATCGACTGCATGTCGACAAGATGACGAGTGCTCTGAGCAAACTGGACGAGCCACTGCCCCACCGCAAACCTTTAGCGCTGAAAGAACTGACCTCTCAAGTGCCTGAATGCGACCCAGACGAACTCCTGGTCAAGCATCGCGGAACAGGTGGAGGCGCCGGAAGAAAGGTGTCGGTTCTTGACCTTTATATGGGTGATGAACTTGATAGCCAGGATTGGGACCGCTTAACAGGTAAAAGCATTTACCAGACATTTCCTGACTTGACCCGTCTGCACCCCGTGGCTGACTTATATGAACACGCCATTCATAACCATCACAACGCAATGAGGGAGGCGATATCTGCCACGATAAATATCGCATTGTCACAAGTGCGACCGTTGGACAGGCAGTTTATTGAAGATAGCCACTTAGGTATCTATTGCGTACAAGAACACACAACTACCCGTTTTCCGGATCTACCTAACCCCGTAGGGGCTGCTAGACCTCTAACTCCATTGCCTGGTAAAACCGGTCGTTATGGCGTTCTCCTCTGCGCAATACTTGATTCAAAAATTCGCTGCTATCAACTTTTCCCAATGCGAATGGAATGCACGTTTAACGAGGAGCTCAGCGAGATGTTCCGGCCCCTCCTGACGGCGGATGATTTTGCAACCGAAGCAACATTTGTTAATCAGAAAGAACTACTAAGAGCGCCGCTGGACATGCGCGCCTACAAAGAAAACATAGAGCCGCGCAATAACGCGCGCTCTGATCTATTCATTCTCAAGATCGGGGAGCACAAGGCATCGACAAATGGCGCAGACTCCACATCGCCGAATCGCTACTTTCGTTCTGAACGCAAGAAAACTATCAGCACCCTTATTGCTGAGAAGAACCCTCACTTCACCGAAAATGAATTGAAGGAACTGGGGTTCGACTCGACGCAACGCGAAAAAGCAATTAAAAAGAACGATGCTGTATTTAATGTAATTCTAAACCTGATCATTCCGTTCAAAGGCTGCGTAGAGGATCTGACATCGGGGGTTCCATCAAAACAACGGGGCGCCCTTCTGGGTTGCGTTATGGATGCAGCGGTCCTGCTGATTTCCTTCGCCGTGATCGGCGTAAGAATTGCCGCTATCAGCGCCAAAGCCGTGACCCTGGTTTCGAAACTGCTGTCTTCATCCAAAGTCGTGGCCAGCACTGCCGTCAGTCTTTTTAATCCCCTCAGCGGTGTACCGCAACTGCTCAAGGGTGGCGTCAAGTTACTCGGCAGGGGCGTGACGAAACTGAGCGGCAGCGCCCTCTCGGCTTCACACGCGGCCAGACAGCAATTGCGTTATATAACCGGTGCCAACAGCTACAACTTGATCAAGGCCGTCGACCATACCGGCGCGGCGCCCCGGCTTCGCATGTCGCTGGACTCGGTTGCCCATGGGCGTGCGCTGTTCAAGGACGACAGCATTCAGACGGTCGAACAGATTGTCGCCCGTCTGGGGGACAAGAACATTCGCATCCCCGAGGGTGCAAACCACCTCGAACTGGAGCATCTGTTCAATAAAGCGGTCATCGAATCGGCGACCCAATTCAAGCAAGCGCAAGATCTGGAGGCGTTGATCGGCCGAACGGCGGTCGATGACCTGTTCGCGGCTGTCCTGGACAAATCTCAATTTGGCTACACCAGCGCGCGCTCCGCATCGGGTGCCCAGGGTTATGCCGACACGCTGGCGACCTATGCCCAGTTCGAAGTAAAAAACGTCACTTACATGAAGGGCTACCAGCAAAACGTGCTGAAGCAGGATCTGGGCAAAGCGCCGTTTAACCAGGCCATGGCGGAAGCAACGTTCAACCCGAATGGCTTTACGGATAATTCGCAGAGGGCTGGCGCCTGGATTGTGAACGGCTCGACCTCCCCCGGTAATGACGTTGACAGCATCGTTCAGGTGCTGCGCGACTATGCAGGCAACAACAAACCGCTGACCGATCCGGCCGTGATCAAAGAGGTGCACGCACGAATTGCCCCTGCGACCTCTGACGTCGTGCGCATTGCCGTCAATGACAGGAAGTACGCCAGCAACATCAGTGGCTTCGCGGCAATGGAACAGCACCTGAAAACGCTGGACACCGGCCATGAGTACTTCGACAAACATTTGCTGGCAACCGTCGTGGGTTTCCACGGCTTGGGCGACGGCAATGGCCGCACCGGCCGCGCGCTGTATGCCATCAGCCAACTGCGAAACAACCGCTTCACTCCGCTGACAAAAAACGAGTTCAGCTTGCTGCACGGCCTCGATTGAGGTGAATTGCCTGGGGGTCAGGAAACCAGCAGATACACGGCACTTGCCCCCAGCAATAGCGCCATGATCCGGTTGAACAAGCGCATTCCTGCCGGGTTATTCAGATAACCCCGCAGGAAAGTTCCGGCATACACCCAGCACCCCACCGACACGTAGCAAATCACCAGATACACCGCCGCAAACTGCCAGACCAACCGCGCCTCGCCGTCCGCGACGAAGGCGCCCATGCCCGCCACACAAGCCAGCCAGGCTTTCGGGTTGAGCCATTGCATCACCGCGCCGTACAGCATCGACGGTGCCCGGCGCGACTCTTTCGCGTCGATGCGACCATCGTCCGCCGCAAGCTTCCAGGCCATGAACAACAGAAACGCCACGCCCGCCAGTTGCACCACCTGCGTCAACGCCGGCCAAACGCGCAACACCTCATGCAGCCCCAGGCCCATCAACACCAGCAATAAAACAAAACCCAACGTAGCCCCGGCCACATGCCGCTGACTGGCGCGAAAACCGAACTGCGCCCCCGAACTCAACGCGACAATGTTCACCGGCCCGGGCGTTATCGAAGCGACCAACGCAAATGTCGCCATGGAGATAATCAGACTCATCGCACACCTTCTTCAATTCAGGAAAACCAGCGCCCAAGGTACTGAGCGCCCTGCCCTGCGTATTGAAGAAAACTGCCTAATCATCCTCGTGCAACTTGATGCCCCGAGCGTGCAGCAGATGAGGCACGAGCAAGACCAGAAGCGTCAGCGCGAGGAACGACGCGGCGATGGGTTGTGTCAGAAAGATCATCCAGTCGCCCTCGCTGATGGACAACGCGTTGCGCAGCTGTTTTTCAGCCATTGGGCCAAGCAGCATGCCCACGATCACTGGCGCGACGGGGAAATCGAAGCGCCGCATCAGCACCCCACCCCAACCGATTGCGAGCATCAGCAGCAGGTCGAACGAAGAGTGGCGCATGCCGTACACGCCGATGGTGGCGAACACCAGAATGCCGGCGTTCAGGTACGGTCGGGGAATCTGCAACAGCTTGACCCACAACCCCACCAACGGCAGGTTCAAGACCAGCAGGATGACGTTACCGATGTACAAAGAGGCCACGAGGGTCCAGACCAGATCGCCCGAGGTCTGGAACAACATCGGCCCCGGCTGCAGGTTGTAGTTCTGGAACGCGGCCAACAGGATCGCCGCCGTGGCGGAGGTCGGAATACCCAGCGTCAGCAGCGGCACCAGGGAACCGGTGGCGCTGGCATTGTTGGCGGCCTCGGGACCGGCAACGCCCTCGATGGCGCCCTCACCCTTGTTCCCCGCGAACTCTTTCGGAAACTTGCTCAGCTTGCGCTCGGCGGAATAGGACAAAAAGGTCGGGATTTCCGCGCCACCGGCCGGAATCGAACCGAAAGGGAAACCGATCAGCGTGCCCCGCAACCAGGCGGGTATCGAGCGCTTCCAGTCAGAGCGCGTCATCCACAAAGACGTCAGCCGGTGCCGACCGGACGCCTCTTCTTTGTGATACAGCAGGCTGTACAACGCCTCGCCCACGGCAAACAGGCCAACCGCCACGAGCACCACTTCGATGCCGTCGACCAACTCCGGCACGCCCAGGGTGTAACGGGCAATGCCCGAGGTCGAGTCGAGGCCGATCAAGCCGATGGTCAGGCCAATCCCCAGCGAAGCGAACCCCCGCAGCATCGACGCGCCGAGCACCGCCGACACGGTCGTGAAGGACAACACCAGGATCGCAAAATACTCCGCCGGACCAAAGTTGAGCGCCAACGTGGCAACAATGGGCGCAAACAAGGTGAGCAGGACCGTCGCAATGGTACCGGCGACAAACGATCCGATGGCCGCCGTCGCCAGCGCCGGCCCTGCCCGTCCGTTACGGGCCATGAGGTTGCCTTCCAGGGCAGTGACCATGGACGACGACTCACCGGGAGTATTGAGCAGGATGGACGTGGTCGAGCCGCCGAACTGAGCGCCGTAATAGATCCCGGCGAACATGATCAGCGCCCCGGTAGGGTCGACCTTGGCGGTGATCGGCAACAGCAGCGCAACGGTCAGTGCCGGCCCGATTCCCGGCAAGACACCGATCGCCGTGCCGAGCAAGCAGCCAATAAATCCCCACATCAGATTGATCGGGGTCAGCGCGGCGGCAAAACCGATGGCCAGGCTTGAGAGAATATCCACCGTGTTTATCTCCTTGGGCCGGGATCAGAGCCAGGCGTTGATCAAGGGCGGCAGGGAAACCCCGAGCCCGGCGTTGAACAGCCAGTAAATCGGTAGCGTCAAGGCAATGCCGATGGCCAGGTCCCGCACCGGACGGCGACTGCCAAACCCCCTGGCCGAACAGGCAAACAGCAACCCGGCCGCCAGGACGAACCCGATAAGGTTGATCAGCACGGCCACGGCCAACAATCCCGCCGTCACCCAGGCGGCGCCCAGTTTGCCGCCGGGCAGCGCTTTGGCAGACTCGTCATCGTGATCGGCCAACTCGCGAAAACCACCGGTGACGGCCTGATAACACAGCAACAGGCCGACGACGCCGAGGAACACCGCCAATGCGTAGGGATAGACGTGAGCGCCGAGGATGACGAACCCCATCTCCTCAGGAAAGCGGGAGGCGCCTAGCGCCAACACGGCACTGATGGCGACCACACCGATGCCAATCGCCAGTTGTACCGGCACGATTTTACGAGTCTGGTTCATTTCGCAATCAACCCGACCTCGACCAGCATCGCACGCAGCCGCACGTGTTCTTCGTCGACGAATTTGCCGAACTCATCGCCAGTCAGCACGTTGGGTGCCCATTTATTGGTCTCGACATTGGCTTTCCAGCCTTTGCTTTCGGCAGCGGCGAGGACGGCGTCAGTCACTTCCTTGCGCTGCTCGGGGGTGAGGCCCGCGGCACCGTACACACCGCGCCAGTTGCCGATGATCACGTCGTAGCCACTCTCTTTCAGCGTGGGCGCATCGATGCCGGCAACCCGCTCGGGCGCGCCGATGGCGAGCACCCGGAACTGGCCATTGCGGATGTATTGGCCCAGCTCGGCATAACCACCGGTGATGACCTTGATCTGGCCACCCAGTACCTGAGCAACCACTTCACCCCCACCCGCGAACGCCACGTAGTTCACCTTGTTGACGGGAATTCCCATTTTGCTGGCCAGATCGGCGATCCCGATGTGATCGATCGAGCCCTTGGAGCCACCGCCCCACGTGATGCTGGACGGTTTTTCCTTGAAGGCTTTCAGCAAGTCCTCCAGGGTTTTGAACTCGGACTCCTTGCGCACGGCAATCACGTTGTATTCGGTAAACAGCCGGGCGATCGGGGTCACGTCCTTCAAGGTAATTTGCGGTTTGTTCTGTTCAATGCCCGCGACCATGATCGCGCCGACCACCAGCAGCGCATTCGGGTCACCCTTGGTGCTGTTGGCAAACTGCGCCAGCCCGAGCGTACCGCCGGCGCCCCCCTTGTTCTCGAACGTGACGGATTTGGCTGCCTTGGCCTCAACCAGGGCTTTGCCCAGGTCCCGTGCGGTCTGGTCATAACCGCCACCGACCGAGCCGGGGGCCATGAACTTGACGGTGTCCAGCGCAAACACCGGTGTAGTCAGTGCGGCAGCGGTAATGGCTACCACAATGGAGCGGCTGAATCGACGGAGCAATGCGCGCATTAGGAGTCTCCCTATCTTGTTTTTGTGGGTACCGATTGAATCTCGCTCAGGAGCAAACCCAGCTCACTGAACATGCGTCTGTGAACAAGCGTAGGTCATGGTTGTGGTTATTGGCGTCTGGCTAGCGAAGTGATCACACCCAGGCAATGATTTCTCTACGTATAAGCCCCCACCACCCGCTTCACTTTCTCCAGCGCCACGCCAAGCGCGCCCATGTCCACCGAGCCCAGCGCCAGACGGATCGCGTGCGGCACATGGACGGAGGTGGCAAAGGGTTCGGCGGTCGATACCGCCACCTGCTCGCGCATCAACGCCATGGCGATCTGGTCGGCCCGTGCGTCTTCCGACAAGGGCAGCCAGATAAAGTAGGAGGATGGATGGCGCACGAAGTGCAGGCCGGCCAAATGCTCGTCGGCCACGGCCTGACGGGCCTGTGCGTCTGCACGCTTTTGCGCTTCGAGCTGGCTGACGGTTCCGTCATCGATCCACGCACAGGCAATCGCCGTCATCACCCCGGGGGTATTCCAGGTGGTCGCCCTGACCGTGCGCTCCAGTGCGGGCACGGTTTGCAGGGGCGCAGCGATGAATCCGACGCGCAGGCCGGTGGCGACGCTCTTGGAAAACCCTGAAACGTACACCGTTCTTTCGGGGGCCATTTGTGCAATGGGTGGCAGCGAATCCTCCGCCAGAAACGCGTAGGCAGCGTCCTCTATGATGTGCAGGTCATGCTGGCGCGAAATCGCCACCAGGCGTTCACGTTGATCGGCGGCCATCACCCATCCCAGCGGATTGTGCAGCGTCGGCATGGTGTAGACGGCTCGCACCGATCGGCTCCGGCAGAGTTTTTCCAGCGCATCCAGATCCGGCCCGGTGTCAGTGCCAGGGATAGGCATGACTTCCAGATGCAGCGTCTCAGCCAGCACCTTGAACCCCGGATAGGTCAAGGCGTCCGCCGCGATCACATCCCCCGGTTGCAGCAGCGCCATCAGCGCCACCGTCAATCCATGCTGAGCGCCACTGACGAGCAGCACCTGCTCGGCCTGTACCGTCAGCCCGCGCGCCCCCAGATGGCGGGCGACCGATGCCCGCTCGTGCAGGCGCCCCGCATGCGGTTGGTAACGCAGATGGGATTCCAGATCACCGGACAACGCGAGCTGACGCAAGGCATTGCGCAGCAGATCGGCCTGCCCCGGCACTGAGGGGTAGTTGAAATTGAGGTCGATCATCCCCGCCGCAACGTTGGGCTGATGAATGCCCAGGCTGGGCGGCAGCGAAGTCTCCCGGACGAAGGTTCCGCGCCCCGTTTCGCCACTGACGAGGCCCATGGCCTCCAGCTCTGCATAGACCCGGCTGGCAGTGACCAAGGCCAAGCCGTGACTGGCGGCGAGCAAACGGTGAGTCGGCAGGCGCGTACCGGGTGGCAAACGCCCTGAACGAATATCGGCTGCAAAGGCGTCCACCAGCGACTTGTACCGGGAGCGAGGCATAGCGGAATGTATCCATGACAATTTTTTGATTGTATCGATAGTCGGCCATACGATGCGCTGAATGCAACCCGACTGAGTGAACTTAAAATGGAACGCACATCGAAGCTGCAACACCAGACCATGGAAAAAAACACCAGCGGGTTGATCAATGGACTCATCGGCGTGCTGATCTTCAGCGGTTCGCTGCCGGCGACACGGGTGGCCGTCCTGGAATTCGACCCGGTCTTTCTGACCGTCGCCCGAGCCACCATCGCCGGCGTGTTGGCGCTGTGCATTTTGTGGCTGTTCAAGGAAAAGCGTCCTGCGCGACACCAGTTCCTGCCCTTGGTCATCGTCGCGCTGGGCGTGGTGGTCGGGTTTCCGCTGCTGACGGCACTGGCGCTCCAATATGTGACGTCCGCGCACTCCATTGTCTTCGTCGGCATGTTACCGCTCGCGACCGCCGCATTCGGCGTGTTGCGCGGTGGCGAGCGTCCCCGGCCGGCATTTTGGTTGTTCTCGGTCCTGGGCAGCCTGCTGGTGGTCGGCTTCGCCGTGTCCCAGGGCCTGACCGCGTCGCCAACGGGCGACATCCTGATGCTGTTGGCCATCCTCGCCTGCGGCCTCGGTTATGCCGAAGGGGCGAAGCTATCCAAAACCCTGGGCGGCTGGCAGGTGATTTCCTGGGCGCTGGTATTGTCGCTGCCGATTGTGGCCCCGCTAACCTGGTGGCTGACGCCCTCTTCGTTCTCAGGTATCAGTGCGCCGGCCTGGTTGAGCCTGGCGTATGTGTCGCTCTTCAGCATGCTGATCGGCTTCGTATTCTGGTATCGCGGGCTGGCCCAAGGGGGGATTGCCGCCGTTGGACAATTGCAGCTGCTTCAGCCGTTTTTTGGATTGGCGCTGGCGGCCACGTTGCTTCACGAGCAGGTCAGCGTCGGCATGCTGGGGGTTACCGTTGCGGTGATTTTGTGTGTGGGGGGTGCGAGGAGGTTTGCGAGGTAACATTACTCAGGCGCAAAGGTAAACAGCGACCCGCTGCCTTATCGGTATAGGGGCTTGGGTGTCTACAACACCGGCACCCGAGTTGTTTCCTTTTTCAGTATCTATTACTACCGTCTGTCGAAATTTCTCAGCACCTGTAATAAATGACAGTAGACCGCCATTTTCGTTGCGCGTCTTATATAGCTGTCACCGCACATACTAAAATTTAAACACTACGTAAAAGGACTTCCGCAATGAGTACAATAACTCAGAGAGACGCAAGCAATAGTATTACAGCCGACATTACCCTCTACAACGTCCCATATGAAAAATTCGCAACATCAAGCTTCAAATATATCGACATACTGCCAGGCTATTTTCAAGCTACTGAATGGGCAGCTAAAAAATCAGACAACGGCGATCAAACTTTAAGATTCTACATTGTCAACGATCATGGTCCAGGAACACACCTCATAAAGATCAAGGACTCAGGCGATAAATCACAAATACATGTTGTGTATGATCAAGGTGGGCATTTATTTGTTAGTCTCGGCGGAAATTTGACACTCACGATTAGTGAAGACAAAAATAACACCAAGGCTAATTTCGACTTGATGCTAATGCAATATTACACCGAAGACGTCATTCGTATCATCGGGAATTTTGAATTTATCAGTGGCTAAAGCAAACGAGCCCGGCGACATTCGACAAAATTGTACGGCGACTTGCGTCCACCGCTGTACGGGGAAAGCCCCTCGCCGTCCATGATAAAAATACCGCTCTCGCTACCGGAGACCTGTCATGGACCTCGCCACGCTCACGCTGTTTCTCCCCGCCTGCTTCGCCTTGAACATGGCGCCGGGACCCAACAATCTGTTGTCGGTCAGCAACTCGACCCGCTACGGCTACCGCATCTCCTGCGTGGCCGGGATCGGGCGGTTGTTGGCGTTTGCCGGGATGATTGCCTTGGCGTCGGCCGGGTTGGCGGTGGTGCTGCAAACGTCCGAGTTGCTGTTCTACGGCATCAAGATTGTCGGCGCGGCATATCTGTTTTACCTCGCGTGGCAACTGTGGCGTGCTGATCCGGGGGTCGAGAAAACGGTGACGGGAACGTCGGTTGGCGTATTGGCATTGGCGCGACAGGAGTTTCTGGTGGCGGCCGGCAACCCCAAGGCGATCCTGATCTTTACCGCCTTCCTGCCCCAGTTCGTCGACCCGACTCGCGCGGTGACGCCGCAATTCGCGCTCCTCGGCGCATTGTTCCTGATGCTGGAATGGATCGCCATCAGCGCCTACGCCTACATGGGCCTGCACATGCGCCGCTGGTTTGCCGAGCCTCGGGGCAAGCGGATGTTCAACCGTTGCTGCGCGGGGTTGTTGTCGGCGGCGGCTTCGGTGCTGTTGATGGCGCGTCGGGCCTGAGTTCCAGGGCAAATTTTCCGGTGGAGCCGTCGCTCAGCTCGTCTTATGCCCCGCTTCGCGAGCCATTTTTCAGAGCAAGTCTGATACAGTCGTCCCCCGTTAAATTCGTTGACAGGGAGTCAAGCATGGCAACGCCAGCTGCACGAATCACCGACCCGACCAGTTGTCCCATCCCGGGGCACGGTACCAAAGCTATCGCCTCCGGTTCTGCTGATAGGAACTGTGGGTCATCAAACATGCACTCAGCATAGCGCGCGGACTTCATGACTCACAGGCCGCTTATCTCGCGACCTTCGAGTCATGAAGCAACATTTAGTCGATGGTTACCGCAAGGCCGACCTTTCGGAGAGACGCGCCGGCGCGATCTCGCAAACGGTCTTATCAGCGGTTGTGAAAATTGCCGCTAAATGACTGCAATGGCTCGAAAGCTACCCCTCAGAACCATCCCTTCCCGCCCAAAACAACCATCCGCTCGCAATCAGTTTTGTTAAGTTAATAACGACAGATCGGCTCACCCCTGGCCGGCACCGCACAATCATCTAGGGCATTGGCTTATCGGAAATGCCCCGTCCCTTGCAAACGTTAGGCACGCCATATGAGTTTTTCCGAATACTTTGCAACTGACGATGGATCGCTCCCTGAGGTTGAGGTGACGTATTCAGACTCGTCGCTTGTACCGCAGGCATTTCAATATCTGTTCGATCATGGCGCGAAAAATGTCACTGTTGACGGCGGCTATATTTGGATCAAAGCATCCCAAAGAGGGAAGCCATTCTCAGGCCCTCAGGATGCTTTGCTTGTAAGCTCAGGAGCAGCAGAGGCGTTCTACGTCGTTCTCGGTGGGCTGTACGGCACCCGGGGTGAAATACCTGACCTTGGTGTTTATGTTTTCACTAATAGCCTCACATTGGACTATCGGATGGGGGCTCAGTGGGGACAAGATCAGATCTACTCATTGTTGGAGCTACTGCGGCAGCTAAGAGACCTCGGAGGCGTTGTATCTGTCCCATGGTGGGGAGCTGCGGGTGAACACGACTTCCTTGCGGCCCTGGAGAGCCCCGTTCAAATTATTCATACCGAAATTTACCGCGGGTCGTGACAGGCAGAAATCGGCCATGAGCGGTCACTGGAATTTCGTTTGTCCAAGGGGATCGTGCTAACGGGCCGTACGTCGTCGGATTACTAGCTACTGAGGAATCAGCGACGTTCAGGATGTCCACTGTCTACCTGAAAAGCTCTGACGAACGTGACGGATGTCCGCTGCGTCGTCCACTTCGTCCTCGCCCGCTCTATACGGAGTGTATTGAAATCATGTTAAATTGCCATCGCTGAAAATTTGGAATACCTAAACAAGTATAGGGAAGAGAAAAGTGAACAAACACGCAACCAAGTTTATTGCGTTAGCTTTTTTTTATGCCGCGCTATCTGGCTGTGCAAACAACAACCCGTACACAAATCACTACTCCGCTCTGAACGGATCCACTCCCGAAAATATAGCAAAATTTCGATCTACCCCTCCACCAGAAATCCCAGTAGTCGATAACGTAAGCCCTGAGCAAGGACAAGAACGGCTGGATATGTGGGCTCGCAGAGGCTATATAGCTATTGGCAAAGCATCGTTCAACAGCCCCCAACCCATTCCTGAAAAATTTGCAGTCGATCAAGCAAAAGCCGTTAAGGCCGATCTAATTGTCATCAGGAGCCCTCGATACACGGGCAGTTATGCAACTTCGACAGCGGTCGTAAAACCCACGATCAGTACAACAGAAGGATCGGCGCTGCTGATGGGCGCTCCCGGCCGCACCAATGCCATCGTCAAAGGGACGGGGACGACGATCACCACAACCACCGATTACGTCCCGACAACAGAACATCGGGCAGATTACGCCGCCGTTTATTTTATAAAGCGGACAGTCATATTTGGAGTTAACACAGCGGACCTGACGGACAAGGAACGCCAAGAGCGACAGTCAAATTATGGCGTTAGAGCAATCATGCTCACTGATGACTCTCCTGCTTACAATGCAGATATTCTAGTTGGGGATATACTGGAAGCACTTGACAACGAAAAGATAAAAAACACTAATCACTTAAGCACCATGATTGCAACAAGGCTAGGCAAGAAAGTTGATGTCACCCTAAGTCGCAACGGGAAAACAATCACAAAAAGTATTCAGTTTAACAGTCAATCCTGAGGTATCCGGCCTATCTGTTCGTCGAATAATAAGTCCGAAAAGCTTAGGCGCCGCCACGTTATATATAACCAAGCCCTGAGTATTCGGGGCTTGGTAGTTTGTATCATTAACGAATATTCCGCGTGACATTTGCTTCAAGTGGAAGAGCGCTTCTGGCTGTTATCGGTCGCTTGCAAACGTCCGCTTTTGGCCGATTTCTGACCTTCATGACGGGCAGCTGTCGGCCAAAAGCAGGCATTAGACGCGTGTACGAACCCAGCGGCTATTCACTGCTCTAAATCCCGCTGTCTGCCGAAGACGTTCACGGGGCCAACGCCCTATTGCATCGGTCTCGCTGATCCCGTCTCGCACTCCCCGAAAGCATGTTAGGTCAGGGTGCGGGGGCTTCCGGTGTTGATTCCGTACGTCGCACTATCCGGCCATCGACTTCCAGGCCTTCCCAGGGGCTGCCCTGGCTACAGGTAAACTCGAGGCGTAAAAAAGCCCGCGTTGAGCGGGCATCGGAAGTCATCCGAACTAATTCAGGCACCTGATTCAGGGTCACTCGCAGGCATACCGCGAGCTTCCTTATCGTTTTCGTCCTGATCGTCCATCTGTGGGTCGGCGTCAGGGTTATCGACTCGACCGCTCTGTCCAGCTTCTGGATGCTCACTCGACACCGAGTTATTTACATCCACGTCAGTCATGTCTTCGTCGACAGGAGCCTCGTCGTCTGGAGGCAGCGGAACTTCGGGCTCGTCCCTCTTGGGTTCATGGCCGGTTTCGTTGTCCGTCGTGCGCGTTTCGGGCTGCTGTGATTTGTTGCCAGGTGCGTTCTCGTCAATGTCCATGCTGAACCTCCGTACTGATGCGCGGGATGTCCGTGCTGAACATGAGAAACGGCAAAGCGTTACAAGTGCAGCGCAGTGGACGAACGGAGAAGAAAAACCCGGCTCACTGGCCGGGCTTTCTCTCCTATCTCCTATCGTCAGAAAGCGGTGTCTGTTCATCCGCCTCTGGGGTAGTCCTCTCACCAGGATCCTTCCAGTCTTCTGGACGATCATCGTTTGGATTTTTCAACGGATCGTATTTGTTCGGATCGTCTGGATCTAGCGTCGGCTCATCTGAACCTGGCTCAGGCTTGGATGGAACAGAACCTTGTGTTTGGTTTTGAAAACTCGAATCGGTAGACATACCCACCTCACCAATGAGGTCCAGCTTTTCTGGGCCGTAATAGTTTGAATTTGGCAGGTGAAAAGTGTGCGACTGAGCAGATGAGCGGGCAGTAAAAAGCCCAGCGGGCGGCTGAGCTTTTGGAGTTGCACGGACTTGCCCCCCCTCTGCATCACAACTGACCAGTTATTTGCAGCCGACTTGACCAGCGCACGTGGGAATGACGACCGGCAGAGAACGGCCAGTAGCTGACCTTTAAGGTGTCTACAAAATCAGTAGCGATTCAGATCACCCAAGGCGATCCTAATCCTCCCCGAACTCCTACCCCAGTCCATCGACCCGACCCGCGCCGTGACGCCGCAATTTGCACTGCTCGGCGCGTTGTTCCTGATGCTGGAATGGATCGCCATCAGCGCCTACGCCGCAGGTAACGGCACGTAAAAGGGAGTTGGCAACTCGGTCGAGCATCCGTATATTCGGATATCCATATATACGAGCTTTCAGCGATGAGCCCACTCCCCTCTCCCACCAAAGTTCTCTTCATGTGCACCGCCAACAGCTGCCGCAGTGTGTTGAGCGAAGCGCTGTTCAATCATTTGGCTCCCGAAGGTTTTGAGGCAGTGAGTTCGGGCAGTTTCCCCAGCGGCCGGCTCAACCCCCAAGCCGTGCAAACATTGCACACCCTCGGTATCTCGACCGAAGGCCTCTACAGCAAAGACTCCTCGGTGTTCGCCGACTCCCCGCCCGATATCGTCATCACCGTCTGTGACAAAGCCGCCGGGGAAGCGTGCCCGGTGTATTTCGGCCCGGCGATCAAAAGCCACTGGGGCCTGGCCGATCCGTCGGACGTGCATGGCACCGAGCAAGCGATTCAGGCCGCGTTTGACGCCACCGTCAACACGATCAAACAACGGTTTGCAGCCTTCTTCGCGCTGGACCTGAAAAACCTTTCGGACGCCGATCTGAAAACCGAACTGGACCGCATCGGAGCCATTTGATGAACGACGACTTGCCCAATCTCGATCTGGAACTGCTGACGTTTTCAACCGAAAGCACCCACAAACCACGCATCCTGCTGCTCTACGGCTCGACTCGCGAGCGCTCTTTCAGTCGCCTGCTGACCGAGGAGGCCGCACGAATTCTGCGTCTGTTGGGGGCCGAAACGGTGATCTTCGATCCCTCCGGTCTTCCGCTCCCCGACGATGCGCCCAGCGACCATCCCAAAGTCCAGCAACTGCGCGACCTGGTGCTCTGGTCTGAAGGCCAGGTCTGGTGCTCACCGGAACGCCACGGTTCGATGTCGGCGGTGTTCAAGGCACAAATCGACTGGATCCCGCTGACGATGGGCGCGGTTCGTCCGACCCAAGGTAAAACCCTGGCGGTGATGCAGGTCTGTGGCGGCTCCCAGTCGTTCAACACCGTCAATCAACTGCGCGTGCTGGGCCGCTGGATGCGGATGTTGACCATCCCCAATCAATCGTCAGTGCCCAAGGCCTTCATGGAATTCGACGAGGCTGGCCGGATGAAACCTTCGGCGTACTACGACCGTGTGGTGGACGTGATGGAAGAACTGATGAAATTCACGTTGCTGGTGCGTGGCCGCGAGGAATTTCTGGTGGACCGCTATTCAGAGCGCAAAGAGAGCGCTGAAGAGCTGTCGAAGCGGGTCAATCAACGCTCGATCTGAGGCAATGGAATTCCCTGTCGATTTTCCGGTGGAGGCGTCGCTCAACGCGTCTTATGCTCAGCCCATGAACCTACAAAACGCTTTGCTTCCGCCCCACGCCGAGATGGTTCGCGCCATGCTCGAACGAGACACCGCCTACGAGGGGGTGTTCTTTACTGCCGTGAAGACCACCGGGATCTTCTGCCGCCCCAGTTGCACGGCGCGCAAACCCAAGCCGGAGAACGTCGAGTTTTTCGCCCACGCCGATGAGTGCATGTCGGCGGGCTATCGCGCGTGTCTGCGCTGCAAGCCGCTCGACGCTGCCGCCATTGCGCCGGACTGGGTGCAGGCGTTGCTCAAGTCGGTGGACAGCGATCCCGACCTGCGCTGGACCGATGCCCAGCTGGTGGCCGAGGGCATCGAGCCGCTGAAACTGCGCCGCTGGTTCAAGCAGCATTTCGGCATGACCTTCCACGCCTGGCTGCGCACCCGTCGCCTGGGCATGGCCTTGGGCGGGATCAAACAGGGCGATTCCATCGACAACGCGGCGTTCGACTCGGGTTACGAATCCCTGAGCGGTTTTCGCGATGCGTTTCAAAAATCCTTCCACATCACGCCGGGCCGCGCGGCCAACAGTGAGCCGCTGCTGTTCACGCGCCTGACCACGCCGCTGGGGCCGATGATCGCCATGGCCGAACGCCGTGGGCTGGTGCTGCTGGAGTTTCTGGATCGACCGGCGCTGACCCGGGAAGTCGAAGAACTGCAGCACCGTTATGGCTATGCCGTGGCGCCGGGGCATAACGCCCATTTGCAGCAGATTGAAGCCGAGCTGGCGCAGTATTTCGCCGGCAAACTCACCGAATTCACCGTTGCCCTGCACTTGCCCGGCAGCGAATTCGCCCGGCAGGTCTGGGCCGAACTGGCGAAGATCCCCTACGGCCAGACCAGCACCTACGGCAGCATCGCCGCGACACTGGGCAAGCCCGGCGCCAGTCGCGCCGTGGGCCTGGCCAACGGGCATAACCGTCTTTCGATTGTGTTGCCCTGCCACCGGGTGATCGGTGCAGACGGCTCGTTGACGGGCTATGGTGGAGGGCAACCGCGCAAGGCGTTTTTGCTCCGGCTGGAAAAAGCCGCGGTGCAGCTGACCGGACAACTCGCATTCTGATCCCCTGATTTTCTGCAAAAGTCATAAGGAAGGACATTCGATGGACACGCAATTTCATCAACTGCACCACGACGGCTTGCTGATTCTTACCAACGTCGCTGATGCCACCGGGGCGCGCATCGTCGAGCAACTGGGCTGCAAAGCCGTGGCCACCAGCAGCGCGGCGGTGGCCTGGGCGCATGGGTATGCGGACGGCAATGCCCTGCCCCTCGAACGCCTGATATCGACCGTCGAATCCATCGCCCGGGTGATCTCAGTGCCGTTGACCATCGACATCGAGGCCGGTTATTCCGATGACCTGACGCGGGTGGCCGAAGTCGTTGAGGCGGTTATCGCGGCCGGTGCGGTGGGGATCAATATCGAGGACGGCGCGTCCCCGCCGGAGTTGCTGGCACGCAAGATCGAAGTCGCCCGGCAGGTTGCCGATCGGCGCAATGTGAAGCTGTTCGTCAATGCCCGCACCGACGTGTATCTAAGGGGCCTGGTGCCTGCCGAAGATCGCGTCGCCGAAACGCTCAAGCGCGCCGCGTGGTATCAGGCGGCGGGGGCTGATGGGTTGTTCGCGGCGGGCGTCACAGCGAAATATGAGATTGAGGCGCTGTGCCAAGGCACTTCGTTACCGGTGAACGTGCTCGGCCTCCCGGGCCTGCCCTCGCTCGAAGAACTGCAAGCGCTCGGCGTGCGACGCTTGAGTGCCGGCTCGGGCATCGCCGAGTTTCTCTATGGCGCCATGGCGTCCCTGGCCAAGGGTTTTCTGGAAACCGGCAAACTCGACAGCAGCCACCTCAAGGCCTTCACATACGGGGAAGTTAATGCCCTGCTGAAAACGGCTGGAAAAACTTGATCGCCATGCCCGATCCCTATCTGGCCGCGACCACATTTCTGTCGTCCATTGATGACGACTGGCGGCGCCACATCGCCGCCGTTGGCCCCTGCCTGCATGAGCCCCACGCAGCTCGCGACCCTTATGAATCGCTGGTGCGGGCGATTGCCTACCAGCAACTGCACGCCAAGGCCGGGGATGCGATAGTCGGTCGGCTGCTGGCGTTGTTTCCGTCGACGACGTTTCCAAGGCCTGAACAGATTCTGGCGACAGGGTTTGATCAACTGCGCAGCTGCGGGTTTTCCGGGGGCAAGATTGCGACCATTCAAGGGATTGCGCAGGCGCGTCTGGACGGCGTGGTGCCGGATTACGCAACGGCTTTGGCGATGGACGATGAGGCGTTGATCGAGCGGTTGATCACCTTGCGCGGGGTTGGCCGCTGGACAGTTGAAATGCTGCTGATTTACAGCCTGGAGCGCCCGGATATTTTGCCGGCGGATGACTTCGGGGTGCGTGAGGGGTATCGGCGGCTGAAGGGGCTGGAGGTGCAACCGACGCGTAAGCAAATGGTTGAGATCGGCTTGGCGTGGAGTCCGTATCGGACGGTGGCTTCCTGGTATTTGTGGCGGATGACCGGCAAGTAGACCGCGTTATCGTTCATCGCGAGCAGGCTCACTCCTACAATGGAAGTGCGTTCCCCTGTAGGAGTGAGCCTGCTCGCGAAAGCGATTTTCATTCACCGCATCACTCAAAGCCGGGTTACTGGCAGGCAGACCGCGATGACGATTGCCCATGCACCCCATCACTCAAAGCCGCTCACAACCCGGATTTCAACCGACTGAACGCCCGAATCAGCGCGCGGTTGAACGCCTTGCCATTGTCATTCTTGCTGTACAACGAAGCCCGCACCTGCGCCGACGGATACGTCCCCGGATCATTGCGGATCGCCGGATCGATCAACCCGTCCGCCGCCGTGATGGCATTGGCGTAGTGAATGGTGTCAGTGATCGGCGCAATCACCTCGGGGGTCATCAGGTAATCCATCAACGCCAGCCCAGCCTCGGGGTGCGGTGCATCCTTGGGAATGACCATGGCATCAAACCAGATCAACGTGCCCTCCTTCGGTATCCGGTAACTGAGCTTGAACGGTTTGTTCGCCGCCTCGGCCTGCCCGGCGGCGATGGCCACGTTGCCGTTCCACGACATCGCCACGCAGGTGTTGCCGTTGGCCAGGTCGCTGATGTTCAGGTCATTGTCGAAGTAGCGGATGTAAGGCCGGATCTTCGCCAGTTGTTGCTCGGCCCGTTTCAGGTCATCAAGGTTCTGGCGATTGATGTCCAGGCCCATGTACTTCATGACTGCGGCAAACACCTCGTTCGGATCGTTGAGCAGGCTGACCCCACAATCGGCAAATTTCGACACCACCGCCGGGTCGAACAGCATCGCCCAACTGTCCCTTGGCGCATCGGGCAAGCGCTGTTTGATGGCTTCTTCCTGATAACCGACGCCGGTGGTGCCCCAAGCGTAAATTCCGGCGTAACGATTGCCCGGGTCGAACGCCGCCATGTGTTGACGGAACTCTTCCCCGACACCGGCAAAGTGCGGCAGACGTTGCAGATTCAATGTCTGGATCGCCCCGCTCTGGATCGCCCGGGACAGGTGTTGCCCCGCGGTCAGCACCAGGTCATAACCGCTGCGTCCGGTCAGCAGTTTGGTCTCCGCCGTCTCCAGGGAATCGAAGTGATCGACCACCACATGGATGCCGGTTTTTTTCTCGAAATTGGTCAGGGTATCCGGGGCCAGGTACTCGCCCCAGATGTACAGGTTCACCACCGGTTTCGCAGTGTCGGCGGCCTGCACACACCAGGGTGCAAGAACCAGCAATAACGCTTGAGTCAGTTTGTGCAGGCCCATGATTACGCTCCCTGTTTGCTGCGGGCAGGCGCAGCGTATTGCGGCATGGTGATGCACGCGACGTTGCCACCGCCTAGGAGGATTTCCCGAGAGTTTTCGATGCCGACGATTTTGTGTTTCGGGAACAATTCGGCCAGGGTTGCCTGCGCCGCCTGATCGTTGCGATCACCAAACAGCGGCACAACGATCGAGCTGTTGCCGGCGTAGTAGTTGATGTACGACGCGCAGATTTGGGTCCCGGCCTGACGGGTATGGGTGCTGTCTTGCTGATCCAGGCCTTCGGCCTCTTCAGCCGTCCATTCCAGCACATCCGGTTGCGGCAGCTTGTGCACGATCAACTCGCGGCCACGGCTGTCGCGGGTGCTGCGCAGAATGTCGTAGGCCTCTTGGTAAATTTCCCACTGCGGGTCATCGCGATTATCGGTCCATTGCAGCACCACTTCACCGGGGCGCACAAAACAAGCGAGGTCGTCGACATGGCCATCGGTTTCGTCGAACTTGCACCCCCGTGGCAGCCAGATGATTTGCTCGGCACCGAGGTAATCGGTCAGGCGGCGGGTGACTTCTTCCTTGCCCAGATGCTGGTTGCGATTGCGGTTGAGCAGGCATTGCTCGGTGGTGAGGATGCTGCCCTGGCCGTCACTCTGGATGCCGCCCAGTTCGGCAATCAACGGTGCGCGGTAACGGTCGAAACGTTCGATTTCGAGGATTTTGCTGGCGATCTGATCGTCCTTGTCCCACGGGTAGTACAAGCCGCCATCGAGACCGCCATACGCGTTGAACTCGAAGTCGACACCGCGTACTTCACCACTGTCGTCGTTGACCACAAAGCACGGGCCGCTGTCGCGGAACCAGGTGTCGTTGCAGGTCATTTCCACCACGCGAACCTGAGACGGCAACTGGCGGCGGGCGGTGGCGAATTGCGCGGCGGAAGCACACACGGTCACGGGTTCGCTCTGGGCAATGGCGGTGACGATTTGCACCCAGACTTTCTGCGCAGGCTTGGCGCCGTTGCGCCAGACGTCGGTACGTTCCGGCCAGCCGAGCCAGCAACCGGCCTTGGTTTCGAATTCGCCGGGCAGGCGAAAGCCGTCGAGTTTGGGGGTGGAATCGAGCAAACGTGCCATGGTCAGACCTCATCAGCGGGGATTGGAATGACCACAGGCTACGGTCGTCGGCGCCCTCCTCGCCAACGATGATTATTTCGGAATACTTGAATTCAACTCATCAATCGATCAGCTGATCGTTGAACCATTCCAGCATCTGCGCCACGGCCGGACGTTCCAGGCGCACCCGCTCGCACACCAGCGCATATTGCCCCAGCGCGGTCATGCTGGCGGTGAAAGGCCGGACCAGACGACCGCTGAGCAAGTCTTCCTGGGCCGTCAGATTGTCGCCCATGGCCACGCCCTGCCCTTGCACCGCCGCTTCCAGCGCCAGGCCGGCATGGGCGAAATACAGTTGCCGCTGGGGACGCTGATCGCCGGCATGACTGGTGAGCCATGCGGTCCAGGTCTTGCCGTCCTGATCGTCGTGCAACAGGCAGTGGCGCGTCAGGTCCTTCGGGGTTTTCAATGTGCCCTGGTTGAACAGGCCGGGGCTGCACACCGGGAAGAATTGCAGCGCCGGCAAGGGCCGGACGAAGTACGCGCTGCTGTCGACCGGGCCCGTGCCGTAGGTGATGGCCAGGTCGATGTCTTCCCCCGGCGCCGTGGCGTCGATCGGTTGCTCGTAAAGGTGCAAAGTGATGTGCGGATAACGCGCGTAGAAGTCCGTGAGGCGACTCATCAACCACTTTTGCGCGAGCTCGGCGGTGACCGCCAGACGCAACACGGCCAGCGACGACGGGTCGCGCAATTCATCGCAGGCCTCGCCGATCAGTTCGAAGGCTTGCTGCAGGCTTTGCATCAACCGGCCCGCGGCCATGGTCGGGCGAATCTGCCGGCCTTCGCGGATGAACAGCGAGACGCCCAGGTGCTCTTCGAGCTGGCGGATTTGATGGCTGACGGCGCTGTCGGTGACGCACAGCTCGGCGGCGGCCCGGCCGAAATGGGCGTGGCGGGCGGCGCATTCGAAGGTTCTGAGTGCTGCTAAAGAAGGCAGTCGTCGCATGAATCCAGCCCCGGTGATGAAGGCGTCCATGCTGCCTTGGCCATGGGTGGGCGTCCAGCGGGACCGCGTTATCGTTCTTCGCGGGCAAGCCCGCTCCCACAGGGATTGTTGTCGTATACAAAACTTGTATTCACTGAATATCCTTGTGGGAGCCGGGCTTGCCCGCGATGGGCCAGCACATTCACCACAAATCCTGCGGCCCATCACCCTCCCTTATCCACCATGACTTCCCCCAAAACCCGGCGCATGTTGGTGCTTCAACCGGAGGGACTCGCCATGCTCAATGCACTTAAACAAATCAATTCAACCTCGGCGTTCAACCGCTGGGCCGGCTTCGAAGTGACCGCGGCCCAGAGCGGCGAAGCCGAGCTGACCCTGGCTTTTCGCGAAGCCGACATGGCGCAATATGCCGGCTTCCTGCATGCGGGCCTGATCGGCGCGCTGCTCGACACGGCCTGCGGATTCGCCGCCGGGACGGTTGCCGGCAATGTGCTGGCTTCACATTTTTCGGTCAACTGCCTGGCGCCCGCCGTCGGTGAAGTGTTCATCGCTCGGGGGCGGGTGGTGAAGGCCGGAAAAAAACAGGTGTTCGCCCACGCCGAGCTGTTCGCGCAAACCGGTGACCAGTTGAAACTGGTGGCGACCGGCGATGCGATTCTGGTGCCGGTCGACGTTCGCTGACGGTCTAGGCTGTCTTGGGTAAACCACCCCTCGTCGGAGGTTCCCATGCAGCTCGAAGGTTCCTGCCATTGCGGCGCTGTGTCGTTCAGTTTGACCAGCGCCCATCCCTACCCGTATCAGCGCTGCTACTGCTCGATCTGCCGCAAGACCCAAGGCGGTGGCGGTTACTCGATCAATATTGCCGGTGATGCCGCCAGCCTGAAGGTCCGTGGTCGCAAGCATGTCGCGGTCTACCATGCGAAACTCAAGAACGAAGGCGACAAGTGCGCCCATCGCAGCAGCCTCGGGCGGCATTTCTGCTCGGTTTGCGGCTCAGGCTTGTGGGTGTTCAGCCCCGAATGGCCGGAGCTGATTCACCCGTTCGCGTCGGCCATCGACACTCCGCTGCCGGTGCCGCCGGAACACACGCACTTGTTGCTCGACTCAAAGGCGCCGTGGGTGGAAGTCGACAGGCGTCCCGGGGACAAGCAGTTCGACGTCTATCCCGAAGAGTCCATTGCCGACTGGCATGAACGCCTGGGTTTGAGCCGCTAAAGCCGCTTCACAGTCTTTGACAGTTTCCCGACAAAGCTCTCAAAGATTGCCAGCCGGCAGCCGCTTAGCATGGGCGCATCCAACCTCCCCTCGGGTGCTCCCATGTTACGTTCGCTGTCTCTGCCAATGACCTCGCTTTGCCTGCTTTTGCCCACCGACGCTTTGCACGCGCAAGACTGGCAATACACCTTGCGCGCCGGCGCCGCCAGCGTGCCGCGTTACAGCGGCAGCGACGAGCGCGTGGTAGCGCCGCTGCTGGGCGCCAAGGTTGTCAGCCCCTTTGGCCTCTTTCTGGACACGGAAAAGGGTTTGGGCTGGGCGTTTGATGAAGACGACTTCGGCCTGAGCGTGTACATCGGCGCGAGCGATGTGCGCAAGGATCGCAAAACCGGGTTCAATGGCTCGGATGAACTGGACGGCATGGGCTCGATCAAGTCGCGGCCGGCGCTGGGTCTGGACGGCACTTATCACATGGGCCCGATCATTCTCGGTGCCCGTTTTGAGCATGCGCTGGAAAAGGATGATGACGATCACGACACCGATTCATCCTGGAATCGCCTGAAGCTGAGCATCAGCGCGCCGTTTTATGAGGGAGACTACGGCAAGGTCGTGGGCAGTCTGAACAGTCAGTTTGGCGATAGTAATTACGTGCGCACCTGGTATGGCGTCAGTGCGGCGCAGGCTTCGCACAGCCAGTTCAGGGCGCATGACACTCACGGAGGGCTGGTGAGTCGCGGGGCGGAGTTGACCTGGTCGTTGCCGATCGATGATCGATGGAGTGTTTCGACGGTGCTGGCCGTGCAGTATCTGGCGGGTGATGCGGCGGACAGTCCGATTGTTGAGCGGCGGATGCAGGCTTCATTGGCTGGGCAGGTGGTGTACACCTTTTGATGATGGGGTGTTGCTGATGGACTCTTCGCGGGCAAGCCTCGCTCCTACAGGTCCGGAGTCGTTACACAAATTATGTGAGCGACCAAAATCCAGTAGGAGCGAGGCTTGCCCGCGAAGGGGGCTGGGAGAGCAACACAATCAATCCAGATGCGCCCAAGTCATCCGAAACGAAGCCCCGCCCCAAGGCGAATCCGCGACTTCCACCTGCCCGCCATGAGATTGCGAAACCCGTCGGACCAACGCCAAACCCAAACCAAACCCACCCGTGCGGCGATCGCGGCTGGCGTCCAGGCGCGAGAACGGTTCGAAAATTTTCTCGCGCCCGTCCACCGGCACACCCGGCCCATCATCGTTGACCAGCACTTCGTAGCGATCACCGGTACGAACCAACGACACCTCCACCCGCTCATCGGCATAACGAATGGCATTGCGCAGCAGGTTGATCACCGCCCGGGCCATAAAACGCGGCTCGATGCGCACCTCATCGACCTGACACTCGACAATCAACAACTGCACTCCGGCAGCCTCGGCCTCCAGGGCCACGCTGCCGACCACGCTGTCCAGCCAACTGTTGGCCTGGATGTTTTCCCGGGTGATGACCGTGGCGCCGCGCTCTAGGCTGGCGTAGGTCAGCAGCTCGGAAACCATTTCCTCCAGCTCGCCAAGGTCGGCGTACATGTCGGCAATCAGTTCGCGGTTCTGGGTCGGATCGGGTTGTTGCTTGAGTTGGTCCAGCTCAAACGACAACCGGGCAATCGGCGTGCGCAACTCATGGGACACCGCGTTGGTCAGTTCGCGCTGATTGGCGATCAAGCCTTCGATGCGCGCCGCCATCAGGTTGAAGTGCCCGGACAAATCACGAATGTTTGAGCGCTTGGACAGCTGGATCCGCGACGACAGGTCGTTATCGCCAAAACGCTCGGCCGCCAGGCGCAGTTTCTCCAGGTCGCGCCAATGCGGCCTGACCCAGAACATCAGCACGAAACCGATCATCACCGCGATCATCAGATAGGCCGCTGCAATGTAGAACGGCATCAGACTGGGCTCGGCTGGCAGCTTGATGCTGAGCAGCTGCGAACCCTCGTCGATACGCGAGATGAACTGCGTGTACTTGTCGCGAATCACCAGCAGCCCCTGGGCCAACTCGGCTTTCTCCTGATCGGTCAGGGACAGGTGACTGCTCTCGACCAGGCTCAGGCCCAAGCCATAGTAGGGGCGCACCGCTTCCAGTTGGCGCTCCCGGTCCGTCCCGTCCAGATCGCGTAACTGCTCGGCCAGCGACCAGGCCTGGCCACGCACCGCCTCGCGGTTATAGCTCTGCATCTGACCATCAAGAAGCGCATCGAACGTGCGCTCGACCGTTTGCAAACCCAGCACCAGGCCGACCGTCATTACCAGAAACAGCCCAAGAAATAACCGCAGCATTTACAGCTCCCACGCAAACGGATTGAACAAGTAACCCTTGCCCCAGATGGTCTTGATGCACACCGGTTCGCGCGGGTTGTCCTTGAGCTTGCCACGCAACTTGCTGATGTAGACGTCAACGCTGCGGTTAAGGCCGTCAAACGCAATACCGCGCATGCGGTTGAGGATGTCGTCGCGGGATAGAATCTTGCCGGCGGCGCTGGCCAGCAACCACAGCAGCTCGAACTCCATGGTGGTCATTTCGATGACTTCCCCCGCCAGCCGCACTTCGCGACAGCTGCGGTCGATGCTCAGGTTGCCGAACTCCAGGGCGCTGCACACGCTGCTGTCCGGGGTCTGACGGCGTTGCAAGGCACGCAGGCGGGCCAGCAGCACCGGCGGTTTGATCGGTTTGATCACGTAGTCGTCGGCGCCGGACTCCAGGCCGAGGATGTGATCGAGGTCATCTTCCTTGGCCGTCAGGATGACGATCGGCGTGTCGGACACGCTGCGGATCTCGCGGCACACGTGCAGGCCGCTCTGCCCCGGCAGCATCAGATCGAGCACGACAACTTTCGGTTTGAATTCGAGGAAGGCGGCCAGCGCCAGGTCACCGCGGTGAACCTGGCGGACCTCAAAACCATGTTGGGACAGGAAATGCGCGATCAGCCCGGCGAGCTTCTCGTCGTCTTCCACCAGCAATACTTTGCCAAAACCCAGGTTATCCATAACGACCGTCTGCTGCCCCTTGTGTGAAGTGGGCGGCATTATGGCGCCAATCGGTGACGGGACGGTGATGACGGGCAGCAAAAACCGGCCTCTGGGGCCGGTTTTTGGCGATGTTTCATATTCTTAAGAGTTTTTAACAATTCCCATGCAATAGATCGCAACCTGCGGACGGCATCTGTAGGAGCGAGGCTTGCCCGCGAAGGCGATCTCAAGGACCCCTTCGCGGGCAAGCCTCGCTCCTACAAGGTTATGCGGCAGCCGGGACACCGCTGTGAAAACGGAACTCCACGTCCGGCGACTCGATCAATTCCTGCTCGGCAGCGCGAACCCGGTCAATGACCTGGGCAATGTCCTTGGCATCACCGTACTGGTAAGCCAGTTTCAGGTAACCCTGGAAATGCCGCGCTTCGCTTTTCAGCAAGCCGAAATAAAACTTGCCCAGTTCTTCGTCCAGATGTGGCACCAGCGCCTCGAAACGCTCGCAGCTGCGGGCCTCGATGAAAGCGCCGACCACCAGCGTGTCCACCAGTTTGACCGGTTCGTGGCTGCGCACCACTTTGCGCAAGCCCGAGGCGTAACGCCCCGCGGACAGCTGACGCAGCTCGATCTTGCGTTTTTTCATCAGGCGCATGACCTGCTCGTGGTGCACCAGCTCTTCCCGGGCCAGGCGCGACATCAGGTTGATCAGGTCGACATGGGAGTGATACTTGGCGATCAGGCTCAACGCCGTGCTGGCCGCCTTGAACTCACAGTTCTTGTGGTCGATCAGCAGGGTTTCCTGATCGGCAAGCGCGGCCTGGACCCAGCCATCGGGGGTTCGGCAGCCGAGGAACTCGTGAATTTCGGGAAGGATCATGGGGCTCACGGAATAAAAAGGTATAAATCGAAGGGCGCCGATTATACCGGCCTGCCGCAAGACCACCAGCCGCCACCGTTGATATGCATCAAGTACCGGGTTGGCGACGAAGAACTATAGTTGTCCAACGCAGTATTTTTTACCTTCCTGGAGATCCCGATCATGCAAGCCATTCGCAGCATCCTGGTGGTCATCGAACCCGAACACTCGGAAAGCCTGGCGCTCAAACGAGCCAAACTGATTGCTGGCGTGACCCAGGCGCATCTGCATCTGCTGGTGTGCGACCGCAAGCATGACCATAGCGGCATGTTGGGCGTGCTCAAGGCGGCTCTGCTGGAGGACGGTTATAGCGTCACCACCGAGCAGGCCTGGAACGAAAGCCTGCATGAAACCATTGTCGATGTGCAGCAGGCCGAAGGCTGCGGGCTGGTGGTCAAACAGCATTATCCCGACAGCCCGCTGAAAAAAGCCCTGCTGACCCCGGCGGACTGGAAATTGCTGCGTTATTGCCCGACGCCGGTGCTATTGGTCAAAACCTCCAAGCCGTGGACCGGCGGGGTCATTCTGGCGGCTATCGACGTCGGCAATACCGACGGCGAACACCGCACGTTGCATGCCGCCATCATCGATCACGGCTACGACATCGCCAGCCTGGCCAAGGCCCATCTGCACGTGGTCAGCGCCCATCCGTCACCGATGCTGTCGGCGGCAGACCCGACGTTGCAGCTCAGCGAAACCATCGAGGCGCGCTATCGCGAGCAGTGCAGATCGTTCCAGGCCGAGTTCGATATCGATGATGGACACCTGCACATCGAGGAAGGCCCGGCGGATGTGTTGATTCCGTACATGGTCCACAAACTGCAGGCGGCAGTGACGGTGATCGGCACCGTGGCGCGGTCCGGGTTGTCCGGAGCGTTGATCGGGAATACGGCGGAGGTGGTGCTGGATGCGGTGGAGAGCGATGTGCTGGTGCTGAAGCCGGATACGATCATGGATCATCTGGAGGAGATCGTTACTCAGCATTGAGAGGTGCGGCGCCCTTGTGGCGAGGGGATTTATCCCCGTTGGGTCGCGAAGCGGCCCCAGCAGTCTTGCAGCAAAACCAAGCAATCAGGTTTTGCGACTGCTTCGCAGCCGAACGGGGGCAAGCCCCCTCGCCACAGGTTTAAGGCTTAGCCGCCGAAGGCGTCTCTGAGGAAACCGGGCGCGATGTAGCGCTGGTAATGCGCCTCCGACAGCAAAAAGAATTCCCGATCAATGGCGTCGCGCAGTTCCGGCAGGTTCCAGTCGCGAAACTCCGGCATCAGCACCATCCCGTAGGCTTCCAGATTGTTGATCACCCGCGCACCACGGGCAATCAGCTGATAAGCCCAGCAATACTCGGATTGATGCGGCACAAAGCGGATCTTGCGCTGCTCCAGCTGCAAGCGCAGGCGCTGGGGATCGAAAATTTCCAGCTTGCTGGCCATCACCTGGGACAACAGCTGCTCAAGACGCAGCCACACCGCGCGCTTTTCCTCCTCGTTGTAACCATTCCAATTGATCACTTCATGGTGGAAACGCTTGCAGCCACGGCACACCAGGTCACCGTAAACAGTGGAACAGAGGCCGACGCAGGGGGTCTTGATGGTCTGATTGGGCATAGGTAGGCAAAACACGGGAAAGCAGAACAGGCCGGCATGTTAGCCCTTTGTCTAACATTCATCACCCCTCAAAGTTCAGGGGCTAACTTACGTTTATATTTTTTTTGCCGTAGAATCAGCCAGCCTTTTAAGGCGCCAATGTCCGTTAGAAGCTGTTTTCAAAGCGTCACGAGCACAGTCGTTCCTTCAGAGCGGAGTTGGCGAAGGGTTTTTCCAGCGGGGAAAAGCTCTACGCCAACCCTCATCAGCTCCCCGTTCTGCAGGCGTAAAACTTTGAAAGCAGCTTCTGTAAGGAATTGTCGGTAATTCTGGCTAAGTGGCCCACAACGCCACGCAGCGCATGAGTACGGCAATTTCGGGATGAGCGTCCCGGACACCCATTTGGGACCACTGATGAGGGTAATAACTGTGCTTGAAGCCTACCGCAAACATATCGAAGAGCGTGCAGCACTGGGTATCGTTCCCCAGCCGCTAAACGCCGAACAAACTGCAGGCCTGGTCGAGCTGCTGAAGAATCCCCCGGCTGGCGAAGAAGCTTTCCTCGTTGACCTGATCACCAATCGCATTCCGCCAGGTGTGGACGAAGCAGCCTATGTAAAGGCCGGTTTCCTGTCTGCCCTCGCCAAAGGCGAAGCAAAATCCCCTCTGATCGACAAGAAACGCGCTGTTGAACTGCTCGGCACCATGCAGGGCGGCTACAACATCGTGACGCTGGTCAATCTGCTGGACGACGCCGAACTGGCGTCAGTCGCTGCCGAAGAACTCAAGCACACCCTGCTGATGTTCGACGCGTTCCACGACGTCGCTGAAAAAGCCAAGAACGGTAACGTTCACGCTAAAGGCGTGCTGCAATCCTGGGCTGACGGCGAGTGGTTCAAAAACCGCCCTGTGCTGGCCGACAAGATCAGCCTGCGCGTGTTCAAGGTCACCGGCGAAACCAACACCGACGACCTGTCCCCTGCTCCGGACGCCTGGTCCCGCCCGGACATCCCGCTGCACGCCCTTGCCATGCTGAAAATGGCCCGTGAAGGCATCGTGCCTGACGCCCAGGGCGTCACCGGTCCGATGAAGCAGATCGAAGAAATGCGCGGTCAAGGCTTCCCGATCGCCTACGTCGGCGACGTAGTCGGTACCGGTTCGTCGCGTAAATCCGCCACCAACTCGGTGCTGTGGTTCTTCGGCGACGACGTTCCTTTCGTGCCGAACAAGCGTGCCGGTGGTTTCTGCTTCGGCAGCAAGATCGCTCCGATCTTCTACAACACCATGGAAGATGCGGGCGCACTGCCGATCGAATTCGACGTCACCAACATGCACATGGGCGACGTGATCGACCTGTATCCGCATGCTGGCAAAGTCTGCAAACACGGCACTGACGAAGTCCTGACCACCTTCGAAATGAAGACGCCGGTACTGTTGGACGAAGTACGTGCCGGCGGCCGTATCCCGCTGATCATCGGTCGCGGCCTGACCGACAAGGCCCGTGCCGAACTGGGCCTGGGCCCTACCGACCTGTTCAAACTGCCTGAAGCACCTGTCGACACCGGCAAAGGCTTCACCCTGGCACAGAAAATGGTCGGCAAGGCATGCGGTCTGCCAGAAGGCAAAGGCGTTCGTCCTGGCACCTACTGCGAACCGAAAATGACCACCGTCGGTTCTCAGGACACCACCGGTCCGATGACCCGTGACGAACTGAAAGACCTGGCGTGCCTGGGCTTCTCGACCGATCTGGTGATGCAGTCCTTCTGCCACACCGCGGCCTATCCAAAGCCGATCGACGTGACCACCCACCACACCCTGCCAGACTTCATCATGACCCGCGGCGGCGTTTCCCTGCGTCCGGGCGACGGCATCATCCACAGCTGGCTGAACCGCATGCTGCTGCCGGACACCGTCGGTACCGGTGGTGACTCGCATACCCGTTTCCCGATGGGCATTTCGTTCCCGGCCGGTTCCGGCCTGGTAGCGTTCGCCGCAGCCACCGGCGTTATGCCGCTGGACATGCCGGAATCGATCCTGGTGCGCTTCAAAGGCAAAATGCAACCAGGCGTCACCCTGCGTGACCTGGTTCACGCCATTCCTTACTTCGCGATTCAGGCTGGCCTGCTGACCGTCGAGAAGAAAGGCAAGAAGAACGCCTTCTCCGGCCGCATCCTGGAAATCGAAGGCCTGGACAACCTGAGCATCGAGCAAGCGTTCGAGCTGTCCGACGCCTCGGCCGAACGTTCGGCTGCCGGTTGCACCATCAAACTGTCGAAAGAGTCGATCACCGAGTACCTGAACTCCAACATCACCCTGCTGCGCTGGATGATCGGCGAAGGCTACGGCGATGCGCGTACCCTGGAACGTCGTGCTCAAGCGATGGAAGCCTGGGTTGCCAACCCTGAGCTGATGGTTGCCGATGCTGACGCCGAATACGCTGAAATCATCGAAATCGACCTGGCCGACATCAAAGAGCCTGTACTCTGCGCGCCAAACGATCCGGACGACGCCCGCCTGCTGTCCAGCGTTGCTGGCGAGAAGATCGACGAAGTGTTCATCGGTTCGTGCATGACCAACATCGGTCACTTCCGCGCTGCCGGTAAGTTGCTGGATCAGGTCAAAGGTCAGCTTCCAACCCGTCTGTGGCTGTCGCCGCCGACCAAGATGGACGCTCACCAGTTGACCGAAGAAGGCTACTACGGCATCTACGGCAAGGCCGGCGCACGCATGGAAATGCCAGGCTGCTCGCTGTGCATGGGTAACCAGGCACGTGTAGAGCCGAACTCCACCGTGGTGTCGACGTCGACCCGTAACTTCCCGAACCGTCTGGGTGACGGCGCGAACGTCTACCTGGCCTCGGCCGAGCTGGCGTCTGTTGCTTCCATCCTGGGTCGCCTGCCGACCGTCGAGGAGTACATGGAATACGCTGGCAAGATCGACAGCATGGCGGCCGATGTTTACCGCTACCTGTCCTTCGACCAGATCGCCGAGTTCCGTGAAGCTGCTGCGAACGCCAACATCCCGGTCGTTCAAGCCTAACGCTGCAACGCAATAAAAAACGCCGCCCATCGTGAGATGAGCGGCGTTTTTTTATGCCTGTATACCTTTGCACCGTGCAACCCCTGAGCGAGGCTTGCCCGCGAAGGCCATCACGCGGACAAACTGCTGGCTCGGTCATCGTTCTTCGCGGGTAAGCCTCTACGGGGATTGCGAAAGCCCTGAGTCACACAAAAAAAATGTGGGAGCAGGCTTGCCCGCGATGACAGCCTTACAGACAACATAGATGTTGAATGTGCCGGCCTCATCGCGGGCAAGCCCGCTCCCACAGGGTATTCAGCGTGTCTGGACGATCTGCACTCAGGCAGTCAGCGAGTAGATCAACGCCGAAATCGCCACCAGGCCCACCGCCGTCACGAAGACGTTGGACGCCTGGCCTCGGAAGCGCGCCATCGCCGGCACTTTGCGGATGGCGTACATCGGCATCAGGAACAGGATCGCCGCAATGACCGGGCCGCCGAGGGTTTCGATCATGCCGAGGATGCTCGGGTTCAGGGTCGCGACAATCCAGCACACCACCAGCATGAACGCGGCGGTCATGCGGTCCAGCGTCTTCGGCGCCGGGCGCTTGCCGCTTTTTACGATCAAACCTTTGAGGCCTTCGCTGGCGCCGATGTAGTGACCCAGGAACGACTTGGAAATCGCCACGAATGCAATCAACGGTGCCGCAAAGGCAATGGTCGGGTTGCTGAAGTGGTTGGCCAGGTACGACAAGATCGACAGGTTCTGCGCCTTGGCTTCAGCCAATTGCCCCGGCGACAGGGTCAGCACGCAGCTGAAGACGAAGAACAGCACCATCACCACCATCAAGGCGTGGGCTCGGGACAGGATCTGCGAGCTGCGTTCTTCAGCGTGTTCGCCGTAACGACGCTTCTGGTCCACAGCAAATGCCGAAATGATCGGCGAGTGATTGAACGAGAACACCATCACCGGAATCGCCAGCCACAAGGTGTGCAGCAGCGCCGACGGCTCAGGCAGGGTCGACGCCGTGGCCAGGATGCCGCCATTCCAGTGCGGAATCAGGAACACCGCCAGGAACAGCAGCGCCACAATGAACGGATAGACCATCAGGCTCATGGCCTTGACGATCACCTGCTCGCCGCAGCGCACCACGGCCAATAGGCCAAGAATCAGCACCAACGACAGCACCGCGCGCGGCGGCGGCATGATGTGCAGTTGATGTTCGAGGAAACTGCCCACGGTGTTGGTCAGGGCAACGCTGTAGATCAGCAGGATCGGGAAGATCGCAAAGAAGTACAGCAAGGTGATCAACGCACCGGCCTTGATGCCGAAGTGTTCTTCCACCACTTCGGTGATGTCCGCGCCTTCGCGGCCGGACAGCACAAAACGGGTCAGGCCACGGTGCGCATAAAACGTCATCGGGAACGCGAGCACCGCCAGGATCAGCAACGGCCAGAAACCGCCAAGGCCCGCGTTGATCGGCAAAAACAGGGTGCCGGCCCCGATGGCCGTGCCAAACAGGCCGAGCATCCAGGTGGTGTCATGGCGATTCCAGCTGGTGAGAGTCGCTGGTGTCGCCGCTACATAGCGTTCGTCGACGCTATTGGCCTGATCATTCATCCGGTGGGATCTCCGCATTCCGGTCATTTGCTACCCGGTCAGGACGAGTCGGAAAAATCCGACGGGCAGCGCCCTGGCCGAAACAGGGGCGCGATTGTCCGGGATTAATGAACAGAAGCAAAGACTTAGCTGAGGAGTGGTTGTACGGATCAGATTTCGCGGCCTCTTATCAAATAGATGTTCAGAAAACTCTATTTGATAAAGGATGAGCGTCATGTACTTTCATCCGTGACTGCTGACCGGCAGCCCTGATTGCGGAGTTCTCTCATGCCACTCGTTCGCGTCGATATAAAAAAGCATCAAGACCCCACGTTTGCCAAACGTGCCGGGCAATTAATCTACGCAGCCATGCACAGTGCGATTGGTGTGCCGGAAAACGATAATTTCCAGATTCTTGCCGAGCACGATGAGCAACACTTCATCTTTGATCCCGGCTACCTGGGCATCAGTCGCACCGATAACCTGGTGGTGATTCAGATCACTCTGAGCGAAGGTCGCACCGTCGAGCAGAAAAAACTTCTCTACAAAACCATCGCCGAAAGCCTTAACACGGAACTGGCGGTGCGGCTGGAAGATGTGTTTATCAATCTGGTGGAGGTGAAGAAAGAGAACTGGTCGTTTGGCAACGGCATTGCTCAATACGCCCTTTGAGCGGCCTGACACGCGACCCACTGCCCCCTATGATGCAGTCACCCATACACTCTCAACACCTGTGAGCCGCCATGCCTCGAGTCTCCCGCAAACAAGCCGAACTCAACCGCGAGATCATCGTCGAAGCCGCCACGCGACTGTTTCGCGAGCGCGGCCTGCACGGGATCAGCGTCGTCGATGTGATGGGCGCGGCTGGCCTGACCCATGGCGGGTTCTACGGTCATTTCGACTCCAAGGAAGCGCTGGCGAAAGAGGCCTGCACACGGGCGTTCACCCAGTCGATGGAACGCTGGAAGCAGAAAATCGACGACAACAATGACAGCGTCTCAGCCCGCACGAGCATCATCGCGCCCTACCTGTCGGCGGCCAATCGCGACAATCCGGGCGAAAGCTGCCCGGTCACGGCGTTTGCCGGCGACATGTGCCATGAAACCGCCGAAAGCGGTTTGCACCAGACCTACACTCAAGGGCTGGAAGCCATGCTGCAGATGCTCACCCCCTTGATGGGTTCAGATCAGCCCGAAGCCAATCGCCAACAAGCCTTGGTGGATTATGCGTTGATGGTCGGCGCGCTGACATTGGCTCGCGCCACACGCGGGGACGGGTTGTCCGATGAGATTCTTGACGCCGCCCGCCATTTTCTGACCTCGCAAGGTGAATCAGTCTGATCATCGGCGTGTGCAATCCCCGGTCGTTGCTAAACTCCTCTGGAATCAGCAATCTGAAGCAACATTCGAGATCCGACATTCAATACCCACAGGAGCCCAGCATGCCTGCAACCGTTCTGGTACTGGTTGAAACCATCAACGATTACTTGCCGATTCTCGAACATCAGGGCTTTCACCTGATTCTGGCCCCGACGCCGGCCGAGCGCGCCGCCGCCATCACACGGCATGGCCCTCAGATTGATGCGGTGCTGACCCGCGGCCCCCTGGGTTTGTACGCCGATGAAATCGCTGCCCTGCCCAACCTCAAGATCATCTGCGTGATCGGCGCCGGTTACGAACACGTCGACCTGCAAGCCGCCGCCAATCGGGACATCACCGTCACCAATGGCGCCGGCGTCAACGCCTCGTCAGTGGCTGACCATGCCATGGCGATGTTGCTGGCGCTGGTTCGCGACATTCCCCGTTGCGACGCCGCTGTACGCCGCGGCGAGTGGCCGAAGATCATGCGCCCTTCCCTGGCCGGCAAACGCCTGGGGATCCTCGGCCTCGGCGCGGTCGGCATGGCGATCGCCAAACGCGCCGCCGCCGGCTTCGACATGACCGTGAGTTACCACAACCGCCAGCATCGCAGCGACGTCCCTTATACCTTCTGCTCGACGCCGACCGAACTGGCACGTGCTTCGGACTTTTTGATCATCGCCACGCCCGGCGGCCTGGGCACCAAACACCTGATCAACAAACACGTCCTCGACGCCCTGGGCCCCAAGGGGTTCGTCGTGAACATCGCCCGCGCCTCGGTGATCGCCACGGCAGACCTGGTCAGTGCGCTTGAGCAACGACGCATTGCCGGCGCCGCACTGGATGTGTTCGATGCCGAACCTCACGTGCCGGATGCACTCAAGGCGCTGACCAACGTGATCCTGACGCCGCATGTCGCAGGGTTGTCCCCGGAGGCCACGCAAGGCACCGTGGAACTGGTGGGGCGCAACCTGGTGGCATTCTTCTCCGGCAGTCCCGTGTTGACGCCCATTGCCCTGCCGGCCTCACCGAGCAACGTTGTGCCCTGAGGGTCATTCAAACAGGTGTATCAAAAGCAATGATTGCCCGGCAACACGCTCACCTATAAGGGCCGTTCGTGGTTGTGGGTGCCGGGTGCGCGCATTAGATTAGCCAATAATCGCAGGCCTCCAGAATAAGCAGAAGGGATAAGCATGGCGCTTACTGACCAGTCCACCCGTATCCGCACCGGCGAAGAACTCGATGCCAGCCTGATCGATCCGTACCTCAAGGCCCACATTCCGGGCTTGAGTGGCTTGCCTAAGATCAGCCAGTTTCCAGGCGGTGCGTCGAACCTGACCTACCTGCTGGAATACCCGGAGCAGGAGTTCGTCCTGCGTCGGCCGCCGTTTGGCCACAAAGCCAAGTCCGCACACGACATGGGCCGTGAATTTCGCATCCTCAACCAGCTGCGCGACGGTTTTCCGTATTGCCCCAAAGCCTACGTGCACTGCACCGACGAATCGGTGATCGGCGCCGAGTTCTACGTGATGGAACGGGTCAACGGGATCATCCTGCGCTCGGAACTGCCGCCGGAACTGGGCCTGGACTCGGCGCAAACCGAAGTCCTGTGCAAAAGCTTCATCGACAAGTTCGTTGAACTGCATCGTGTCGACTACAAGGCCTATGGCCTGGGCGACCTCGGCAAGCCCGAAGGTTATGTGGCGCGGCAGATCAAGGGCTGGAGCGATCGCTACGAAAAAGCCCTGACCCCGGACGCGCCGAAGTGGGAAGCGGTCAAGGCCTGGCTCAACGACAAGATGCCGGCCGATCACCCGACCTCCAGCATCGTCCACAACGACTACCGCTTTGACAACGTGATCCTCGACCCGAACAACCCGATGCAAATCATCGGCGTGCTCGACTGGGAACTCACCACCCTCGGCGACCCGCTGATGGACCTCGGTAACACCCTCGCCTACTGGATCGAAGCCGCAGACCCGGCGCCGGTGCAACTGATGCGTCGCCAGCCGAGCCACGCCCCGGGCATGTTGACCCGCCGCGAATTCGTCGATTACTACGCCGAACGCTCCGGCATCCAGATCGACAACTTCGACTTCTACTACACCTACGGTCTGTTCCGCCTGGCCGGCATCGTGCAGCAGATCTACTACCGCTTCTTCCACGGTCAGACCCAGGACAAACGCTTCGCGCAGTTCATTCACATGAACAAACTGCTGGAGCAGATGAGCCTGCAAGTCATCCAGAAATCCAGCCTCTGATCGCGGTTCCAACTACATTCCTGGCCCTAATAACAAGGAAACCTCATGTCCAAGACTCAGTTGTTCGACCTCGACGGCAAAATCGCCTTCGTCTCCGGCGCCAGCCGCGGCATTGGTGAGGCCATCGCCAAACTGTTGGCCCAGCAAGGCGCCCACGTCATCGTCTCGAGCCGCAAGCTCGACGGCTGCCAACACGTGGCCGACGCGATCATCGCCGCCGGCGGCAAAGCCACCGCTGTCGCTTGCCACATCGGTGAGATGGAACAGATCAGCCAGGTTTTCGCCGGTATCAAGGAACAGTTCGGGCGCCTGGACATCCTGGTCAACAACGCCGCGACCAACCCACAGTTCTGCAACGTACTGGACACCGACCTCAGCGCCTTCCAGAAGACCGTCGACGTCAACATCCGCGGCTACTTCTTCATGTCGGTCGAAGCCGGCAAACTGATGCGCGAAAACGGCGGTGGCAGCATCATCAACGTCGCGTCGATCAATGGCATCTCGCCGGGCATCTTCCAGGGCATCTACTCGGTGACCAAGGCCGCCGTGATCAACATGACCAAGGTGTTCGCCAAGGAATGCGCGCAGTTCGGCATCCGCTGCAACGCCCTGCTGCCTGGCCTGACCGACACCAAGTTCGCGTCGGCATTGGTGAAGAACGACGCGATCTTGAAGACCGCGTTGCAGCAGATTCCGCTCAAGCGTGTGGCGGATCCAAGTGAGATGGCCGGTGCGGTGCTTTATCTCGCCAGCGATGCGTCGAGCTACACGACTGGGGTTTCGTTGAATGTGGATGGCGGGTTCTTGTCCTGATTCACGGCTCAGATGAACAAAAGACAGCCTCAAGGCTGCCTTATGCCGTGCAAGTTCCGGCTCACTCTTTACGCAACAGCACCCTCGTCACACGCCGCTCTTCGACCTCGACAACGGTCATGCTCCACTCCTGCCAATTGAGCTTGTCTCCAATGATCGGCAGACGATCCAGCAAGCTCATGACCAACCCAGCGAGCGTCTGATAGTCATCAGTCGCTTTAGCCTGGAAGCCAATGTGTTCGCGAATCTGGCTGAGATTCAGCGCACCGCTGACGAGGAAACCGCCAGCCTCGGCAACGATGTTCGGACCTTCAATTTCACTGGCGTCCGGCAGCTCACCCGCGATGGATTCGAGGATGTCGGTCATGGTCAGAATACCCATGAAGTCACCAAATTCGTTCACCACGAACGCGATGTGAGTCGACTCTTTGCGCATCTGTTCCAGTGCGTTGAGAATCGTGAAGCTGTCCAGCAAGTTGATGGCCTGGCGGGCAATGGTTTCCAGGTTGGGCTGGTTACCTGCCAACAACTCTTTGAGCAGCTCCTTCTTGTGGACGAAGCCCAAAGGCTCATCAACGCGTCCCTCCCGGATCAGCGGCAACCTGGAGTACGGCGAGTGCATCAGCAGGGTGCGGATTTCTTCTGGCGAGTCGGCCAGGTCAATGTGGTCGATTTGCGCACGAGGGGTCATGACGCCGCGTATCGGGCGTTCCGCCAACTGCAGCACGCCACTGATCATGACGCGTTCCCGTCGATGGAAAACCTGCTCGGCCTCTGCGCCGGACAGCATGTCAGCGATTTCCTCGCCGAATTCATCGGCCCCCAACTTGTGGCCGCCCAGCAAACGCAAAACGGCATGCGCGGTACGCTCACGCATAGGGCGATGACCTTGCACGCTCTTCTTGCGGCGTGAGCGAGCCACCTGATTGAACAGTTCGATCAGGATCGAGAAGCCGATCGCTGCGTAGAGATAGCCTTTCGGAATGTGGAAGCCAAGGCCCTCAGCGGTGAGGCTGAAGCCGATCATCATCAAGAAGCCCAGGCAGAGCATGATGACGGTTGGGTGCCCGTTGACGAAGTTGGTCAATGGCTTGCTCGCGATGATCATCAAGCCGATGGAGAAAACCACAGCGATCATCATGACCGACAAGTGTTCCACCATGCCCACGGCAGTGATCACAGCATCCAGCGAGAAGACAGCATCCAGCACCACAATTTGCGCAACGATAGGCCAGAACATCGCATAGGCCGCATTGCCTGCACGTTGTGTCACATGCCCTTCAAGTCGCTCATGCAATTCCATGGTGGCCTTGAACAACAAGAACACACCACCGAAGAGCATGATCAAATCCCGGCCCGAGAACGTTTTGTCGAAGACCTCGAACAAAGGTTCGGTCAGGGTGACCATCCAGGAGATGCTGGCCAGCAAGCCAAGACGCATCAACAACGCAAGGGACAGCCCGATGACACGCGCACGATCCCGCTGCTCTGGCGGTAGCTTGTCAGCCAGGATGGCGATGAACACAAGGTTATCGATGCCGAGCACCAGCTCCAGCACGATCAGGGTCAGCAGGCCAAGCCATGCCGTGGGATCAGCAATCCATTCCATGGGAATTATTCAGTCTCTCGTAGAGTGGGGGCGAATGAGTGAATGACAGGAACACACGAACGCCTGCTCGACGGAGCGGATTTGATGTTCTGGGCACGGTCAGTCCTGGAGAAGGACATCGCTGAGCAATGTGCAGCCGGGATTTCGAGGTTTATCGATATTAGAAAACGAGACCTGCGCCGAATAGCGGAGACCGAATTGAAACAGGGTGTGGATTGAAAATAGCGACTGGGAGGCTCCAGGAGGGTGTTCATATAGACCTGAAAGAAATTGGGGATGAGATCCTACAATGTTTCGGAGCGCCTCATACGAGACTAGTTATTTCAGAATCTGACAGAGCGGCAGTATAGATCGGGAATGGCGGCGCACCGAATCCCCTCCCAGCGACTCGCCCCCCCTCCGGCCAGCACCTCTTCCTGACCGCATAGCGCTGTGGTCATTTCGCAGATTCGTCGTACAGACCGATAACGAATTATTATTCCACTAATTGCATATTAGGAATTTATATTCCATAAATAGCCTTCCCAACAACAAAAAATCCCAAAAGGCCCCCGCGATGCGCGAACTCGGTATCGGACTCATCGGCACAGGTTTCATGGGCCGTGCCCACGCCCTGGCCTTTCGCAACGTCAGCGCGGTGTTCGAGCTCCCGCTGAAGCTCAAACTGGCCGCCCTCGCCGACGCCGATCCACACCGCGCACGGCACTGCGCCGACGCTTGGGGTTTTGAAACCGCTCACACCGACTGGCAACAGCTGATCGACGACCCCAAGGTCAATCTGGTCGCCATTACCACGCCTAATCACCTCCACTACCCCATGGCCATGGCCGCCCTCGCGGCTGGCAAAGCGGTGTATTGCGAGAAGCCTCTGGCGGTGAATCTGCAGCAAGCCCACGCCATGCGTCAGGCCGCCAAAGCCGCCGGCGTCGTGACGCGGGTGGGTTACAACTATCAGCACAACCCGATGATCGGGCTGGCCCGGGAGCTGATCGACAACGGCAAACTGGGGCAGATCATCAGTTTTCAGGGGGAGTTCAGCGAAGACTTCATGGCCGATCCTGCTTCGCCGTGGTCGTGGCGCTGCGATGCCGATCACGCGGGTGGCGCGCTGGCGGATCTGGGCAGTCATTTGCTGGCGATGGCGCGCTATCTGGTGGGCGATGTCGAGTCGGTGTGCGCCGACGCTCAAACCGTGCACCGTCAGCGTCCTGCGACGGCTGGCAGCCAGGAGCAACGGCACATTGCAGTCGACGATCAGGTTCACGCGCTGTTGCGATTTGCCAACGACGCATGCGGTACGTTCAGCAGCAGTTGGCTCAAGCATGGCTACAAGAACCACCTGAGTTTCGAAATCAGCGGCACTGAAGGCACGCTGGCGTTCGACCAGGAACGCTTGAACGAGCTGCGGCTGTATCGCGCCGGCCAAGACGGTTTTCAGCGTTTGCTCGCTGGGCCGAACCTGCCGGGTTACGCGGCGTTCAGCCCGGCGGCGGGTCATCAGTTGGGATACAACGAACTCAAGACGCTGGAAGTACATGACTTGGTGATGGCGCTGGCCGGCCTTTCCCAGGGGGGGACTGACTTTGAGCAAGCGTGGGAAGTGGAACGTCTGGCGACGGCGATACGGTTGGCGGCAAGCGAGTCACGCTGGGTCAGGATCGAGGACGTTTGAGGCTCAGGCGCCATGACTTTCGGCACCAGTGATGGTGCCGTGTCACTGCGCATTCAACGCGATGAACAAAGCAACGACGCTGCCGCTCAGCTTACTGAGTGACGCAACGAGTCAGCGTCGTTTGCCGGGTCACTTCCTCGGTCACTCTCGCGTCGCCCATCACATCGGTTTGTTCAGTGGTTTCGCACGTGCGCTCCGGAACAGGCGGTGGAGCGGCGGGCGGTGGAGGTGGCGGACTGGCACAACCGCTGAGAATCGCTACGCAGAAGGCGAGCGACAGAGGCAAAAAAGCACGTTTCCCAAGACTGTTCATAAGCTGTCCCGCGATAAGTCATCGACACTTTCCGCGACCCGACACGCCTACCGCGAAGCCGCGGATTGGTCACAGAAAACAATACCCTCGCATTTCTTATAGCCTAGTCAGCCGCCAATGCCAGCAAGTAAGCCACTTAGCTCCTCTTCAACGCGGAAAACGACAGCTACGAAACCGGGTCCTGCCGCCGATGCAAACTGTTGCTCTCAAGCTCGTAACGCAGCTCCTCAATCAACGACGCGACCGCCTCCGGGCTCCTGAGGTGGGCGACACTCAAACCACTGACCACCAGATCCACCTGTCCCGACACCGGGTGATACAGTTTAACCGTCACCGAGTTGTCACCCGAGACGCTGCAATCACAAGCCAGCGGGGAAAAGTGCTGTTCCAGTTGCGCGCGCAATTGCGTCAGATAAATCATTGCGATTCACCCATGGGCCGGCTGACCCCGTCGACTGAAAACCTGTTGAAGTGGCCAAGCATGCGGCTGTTCCTTAAGCTGTTTCATAGAGGACGCGATACCGACGAAAGCCCGTATCGCACCCTTACAGATTAGGAATTGCCGCGACCCGCCAGAACATCCATTTGCACTGTCTCACCTAGTGCATTTGCACCTTAACGCTGACCTTTGGGCCGCCACTCGCTGGAGAACAAACCGCGCTCTCGCGCCCACACAATCGCCTCGCTGCGGCTGTGCACATCCAGCTTGGAATAAACCGTCGACACATGATTGCGCACCGTGTTCGGCGCCAGTTTCAGGCGAGCCGCGATTTCCTTGTCCGCCAGGCCTTCACAGATCAGCCCAAGGACATCCCGCTCCCGGGCGGTCAGGTCGGTGAAGGACACGCTGGGCAACTGCGGCGAGTTGATGTTCTTCACGTTGGCGAGTTTTTCGATGAGGGTGCGGGTGAACCAGGAGGCGTCTTTCATCACTTCCTCGATCGCCGCCACCAGCTCCAGCTCGGTGCGTTTACGTTCGGTGATGTTCATCAACACCAGCAGGTAGCAAGGGTTGTCCTGAATGTTGACGGTGTCGGCCGATACCGTGCAGTCAATCAAGGTCGAGTCTTTCCTGCGGATTCTGACGTCGACCCGATCAAGGCTTCCGGCCTTCTCCAGCGCCGCAAACAGCCGGGTGCGTGCGCTCTTGTCATCGATAAAGTCGAGCTCTGCAACGGTTTTGCCGAGCACTTCTTCACTGGGATACGCAAGGGTATCCAGGAAGGCTTCATTGACGTCAATCACCACTTGATTCTGCGCATCGCAGACCAGCGTCGGCACCGGCGTCAGGCGAAACGCCTTGGCAAATCGCTCCTCGCTCTGGCGCAGGGCCACCTCGGCCTTGTGCCGCGGCTCCATGTCGACGAAGGAAAACAACATGCAGTCTTCCTCGTTGAACTCCAGCGGTTGACCGGCGACGATCACCTGCTTGCAGCCGCCTTCACGCAATTTCAGCTCGGCCTGCATTTGCGGGATCGTGGCGTGCTCGCGCAGACGCTCGATCGCCAGGTCTCTGTTTTCGACCCCGTCCAGAATGTCCAGCTCATAGGTCGACGCACCGATTACCTGATCACGGGCATAGCCGGTCATTTCCAGGAAGCCCGCATTGACCTTGATGTAACGCAAATCGCTGAGACGACAGATCACCGCCGGTGCCGGATTGGCGTTGAAGGTCTTTTCGAAACGCTGCTCGGCGCTGGCCCATTCCGTGACATCGTCCATGATCAACACCAGCGACTCAGGCTCGCCAGCGCTGTCGGTGAGCACCATGCTGCGCACGTTGTGAACCCAGGTGCGCTCTTCATCGTCGGTCGGTGTCACCTCAACCAGCACATCGGCGAACGTCTCGCCCTTGGCGACGCGGCTGAGCGGGTAGTTTTCCGGCGGCACCGGGTGATTATTGCGATAGCGCAAGGCAAAGCGTTTGGCGTATTCCCTGGCATTGACGCCCAACTCGCTGGTCCGACTGACGCCATGCATGGCCAACGCCGCTTCATTGGCCCACAGAATGGTCTGATCGAGTTCCAGCAGAATCACCCCATCGGACAAACCGGCGATGATCTGCTGCAACTGACGGCGATTGGTTTCGGTGGTCAGGACGTCCTGGCTCATTGGATCTCCACGGTTGCGGCGGCGCAGTGAGGCGCCGCCCTGTGAAGATTACGACCGCAGGGGGGTGGGATAGTGCGAAGCACCTGAAGCTGCATTAGCTGCGTGGCTGTTGTGAATTCAGGCTATGCGGTGTTTCAGGTAAACCGCGGTCACAGGTTTTACGACGGCTGCGCCGCCGAACGCAGCCTCGCAAGCTCGACAGCTGCTACAGCGACCGGGCGAGTCGTTCGGCGAGGGCTTTGGCCTGGCTGGCCACATCAGTGACGGCCGTGCTTTCCCACCACATGCCGCGCAACGGCGGGCCCATGGCGAACAGGCGTTGGGCGACCTGTCCGTCGGCGTCCAGCACGGCGCCATCAACCGCCGCCGCAATCCCCAACGCCAACGGCCCCGGGCGAATCAGCCCGCGCGCCAGCAGTTGCTGCGGCAGCGGCCGGGCCACCCGGCGCCAGTCGTATTCGATACCGCTGGAATTGATCAACGCCGCGCCGCTGACCACCGTGGTTTCAACCTCGCCACGACGGCGGATGCGGATGCTCACCTGCCCTTCGAGCGTCGATTCCAGCCCTTTGAACGATGCCGCCTGAATCCTCAACCGTCCTTCCTTGTGCAGCCGTGCCACCAGTTCGGCACTCAACGGTGGCGAGCGGTGATGATGGCTTTCCCACCAGGGCCGCACATGCCGCACAAACTGTCGGCGCTGCACGTCCGTCGCCTGATTCCACAACCGGCCTATATGCGCCCGCACGGTATCGAGCGGCGCCTGCCAGTCGATGCCTTGAGCGAGGGCGTCCCGGCAATGCCGGCGCAGTTCGCGAACCAGCTGACAGGGCGTGCGAATGCTCTGATCCTCGGCGAGAAAATCCACCCAGGCCGGCGGTTGCCGGCGCACGTGCGGCAGCAAGCCGTGACGGGAAAACACTTCGATCGGCCCGCGATGCCCGGCCTGCTCCAGCGACACCACGGCATCGACCATGGTCAGGCCCGAACCGATGATCAACACCGTCGACTGCGGGTCCAGCCGGCGCATGGCCGCGACATCCCACGGATCCAGCGCCGCGGCGTTCAAGCCGCTGGACTCGGTCTGCGGCGTGCGCGCAGCGGGAAACATCCCCGTGGCCAGCACCGTGTAAGCGCCTTGCAGTCGTTGCCCGTCACTCAGGGTCAGCAGCACCGAGTCGTCACGGGGTTGCAGATCAACCACCTCGGCCTGCACATGCTCGACCCTCGAACCCTTCACCGCCCCCACCGCTTGCGCCTCTGCCAGGCGCTGCTGCACGTACACCCCGAACAGGCCCCGGGGCGGGAACAACTCGCTGACTGGCACATGTTGCTGATCGGACTCCGGCCAGCCACCCGCCGCGATGTGCCCGGTGAGCCATTGGGTCAGGTCATCGGCGTTGTCCGGGTCGACGCTCATGCGTGCGGCATTGCCGTTGAGCGTATGGCCCAGCTCGACCGCGCTGTACGCCTCGCCTCGGCCGAGTTCGGCGCGCGGCTCGATCACCAGCACTGAACGCTGGCCAGGCAATCGCAACAACTGCGCGGCCAGCATCGCGCCGCTGAGGCCGCCGCCTACGATCAGGATGTCCGCGTGGCGGATGGCGTCGGTCGCCTGTCCGCGTTGGGTTTGAGTCATGGCGTTCTCACTGGTCAATGTTTGCCTGAATAGAAATCGTGCAGATGGGCGACAATCCCCAAAATCTCCTGGACGATAATAGGCGCCAAACCCATCGATGGTTCATCGAACAGTACCAAAGTAGGACACGCCATCAACGCGGCTGACTTGCAGGATGGAGTCGGTCGAGCTCATGCGATGTCCCGTTTGAATTCGTTGAGCCAGGTGGGCGCGGACCGAGTGTCCGGGGTGCGTGTGGCTTGCCAGATGAAATGCAGGTTGTGGAAACCCAGCAGACGGCGAACGCGGTTTTTGATCAGGCGTTGCAGCGGTTTTTGCGGGTGGGCGATGGCCCAGTCGCAGAGGCGTCGACGCCAGGTGCCTTGGGGGGCCAGACGACTGTCAATCTCGGTGGCCAGCCGTTGCAGGCCTTCGGCGGACAGCAGCAACCCCGATGGCGCGACTTCGCGGCGATCCCGGCTGGCGCTGCCGGGGCTTTCGGGAAAGGCCAGGGAGTGGCCGCTGTTGAGCCATTGTTCAAGCACGACGGTCAGGCCGTCCTGCCACTGCGTGCCCTCCTCGCTCCACAACTGCGCGCCTTGTGCACGGCGATTCAGGCGTTGCGGGGGCTCTGCAGGGCCGAGCAGTGCGACGAAATCCAGCAGTCTCTGGCCGTGGTTGAGCCAGAGTTGCTGCGCCTGCCGCCCCTGCACGAAGGCATGGGTCGGACGGCTGCGCCACAGCGCTTTGTGCAGCGTTTCGGCGTCGAGGTGGTCCGGCAATGTCAGCAACTCGCCGCCGACGTGTTGAGCAGCAAGTGCCAGCAGCAACAGATCGGGTTCGAAGGCACCGCTGAGTGCCAGCCGCGAGTCGTCGGTGAAACCTTGCTGACGCAAGCCGTCGGCCAACCGCTCGACATCGCGCAAGACGTCGATCCAGCGCCAGACAAACCACTGACCGTGACGCTTGTGACGCAACGCCGGCTGCAACGGGCTGACCTGCGCCCAGTGGCGCAGCTGTTCCAAAGCCTTGGGCAAATCGACCCGCCACTGGGCGGTATCCGCGACTGGCGGACGCTTGAGTTCGTGCACGCTCATGGGTTTGACCTCCTGTTCATGGGCAAAAGCGTGCGGTGGTCCGCCGGGCCGAAGGATTAACGCAATTTCCAAAACACCACAAATCCCCTGTGGGAGCGGGCTTGCCCGCGAAGGCGGTGGATCAGGCAACATCGCTGCTGGATGCACCGGCCTCTTCGCGGGCAAGCCACGCTCCCACAGGTTTCGTGTTGCCAGCGATATTTGTGGACGACACAAAACCCTGTGGGAGCGTGGCTTGCCCGCGATGGCGTCTAGGCAGGCACCGCTTTTTTCTCCTGCTGCCGCAACCCCGCCAGGTCCCGGTATCCACTCCCCGGGTGAATCTCCGGCAAGCGCGCACCCTCGCCAAACAACTTCTCGCGCAACGTCCCCGGCGCGTATTCGGTTTTGTAGACCCCGCGTTTCTGCAACTCCGGCACCAGCAATTCCACGGCGTCGATGAAGGTTTCGTGGGTCAACGCATACGCGAGGTTGAACCCGTCCACGTCGGTCTCCTCGACCCACTCCTGCAGCAAATCGGCAACCGTCTCTGGGCTGCCGACAAACAACGGACCAAACCCGCCGATGCCGACCCAATCCGCCAGCTCGTTAGGCGTCCACACCTTGTTCGGATCCGCCGTCGAAAACGCTTCCACCGCCGATTGAATGGCATTGGTGTGCACATGCTTAAGTGGCTCATCCGGTTTGAACTGGCTGAAATCGATCCCCGTCCAGCCAGAAACCAACGCCATCGCCCCTTCGTAACTGACCCAGGTTTTGTACTCTTCAAACTTGGCTTTGGCCTTGGCGTCGGTCTCGCCGAGGATCACGGTTTGCAGGTTGAAGATCAGGATCTTCGACGGATCACGCCCGGCCTCGGCGGCGCGACGGCGGATGTCGGCCACGGTTTTCTTCAACAACACTTTCGACGGCGCGGCGACAAACACGCACTCGGCATGTTCGGCAGCAAACTGTTTGCCGCGACTCGATGCACCCGCCTGATAAAGCACCGGGGTACGTTGCGGCGAGGGTTCGCAGAGGTGAATTCCCGGCACCTGGAAGTGTTTCCCAACATGCCTGATCTCATGGATTTTGCTCGGATCACTGAAAATCCGTCGCTCGCGGTCGCGCAGGATCGCGCCCTCTTCCCAACTGCCTTCCCAGAGCTTGTAGCAAACCTCCAGGTATTCTTCGGCGAAGTCATAACGGGCGTCGTGTTCGGTCTGGGCTTTCTGTCCGAGGTTCTTCGCACCGCTTTCCAGATACGAGGTGACGATGTTCCAGCCCGCGCGGCCCTTGGTCAGGTGATCCAGCGTCGACAAGCGCCGGGCGAATGGATACGGATGCTCGAAGGACAACGACGCCGTCAGGCCGAACCCCAAATGCTCGGTGACCAGTGCCATTGGCGGGATCAATTGCAGCGGATCGTTGACCGGCACCTGCGCCGCCTGACGAATCGCCGCATCACCGTTGCCGTTATAGACGTCGTAGATGCCCAGTACATCGGCAATGAACAAGCCATCAAACTTGCCGCGCTCGAGGATCTTTGCCAGATCGGTCCAGTATTCGAGGTCCTTGTACTGCCACGAGCGATCCCGAGGATGCGCCCACAGACCGGGCGATTGGTGGCCGACGCAGTTCATGTCGAAGGCGTTGAGACGGATTTCACGGGCCATCAAACAGCGCTCCTGAAGCTTGGGGGATGGAGGCCGTTGAGGCGAAAGTTACCGATAAGGTGGAGTTTCCAGCGCAGCGGATCGTGCAAAGAGCCGTGCAATGCAGTGCGTTGGCCGGTGAGTTCGAATTCGGCGTTGCTGACCGCGTTGAGTGCGTCGGCGCTGGCCAGGTGCGATTCGGCGATGGCGACGCTGATTTCCGTATCGTCTTCGCTGCTGTTCAGGAAGTCTTCGGCGCGTTCGAGCAGTGCGGCGGCGACTTCGATGCGGATGTGCAGATCGCCGAAACGGGCGATGACGTAAGGATCATCCGTGGGTTGTTTTTGCTGGCGAACAAACCGCAGGGTCGCGTCGAGCAGGCTGCGGGCGTTGTGCAAGTCATGCTGACTCTTGGCCAGGAACTGACCGGCGATAATCGGTTGAGTTAGGGCATTCATGGTGGGCTCCTCAGTTCCAGGCGTGGCGCGCGGGCTTCACGCCGTTGAGCAAGTAGTTGCCGATCAGGTGGTATTTCCAGCGTGCCGGGTCGTGCAGCGTGTGGGTCCGGGCGTTGCGCCAGTGGCGGTCGAGGTTGTACTTGCCGAGCACCGAGCGGGTGCCGGCCAGTTCGAAGAGTTTGCTGCTGGCGAGCAAGGCGATTTCCGCAGACAGGACTTTCGCCTGGGCGACCACCACTGAGGCGCGGGCCACCGTGTCTTCATTGGCGTTGAGCAGCGCTGCGTCGATGGCTTGCCCGGCCTTTTTGAGGATCGCTTCGGTGCCGTGGACGCGCCATTCGAGATCGCCAATCGCAGCGATGCTGAACGGGTCCTGCCAGCCATGATCATGCCCACTGTCGATCCATGGCCGTGATTCGCGGGCGTAGCGTTTGGTTTCTTCCAGAGCGCCGACGGCGATGCCGGTGTCCACGGCGGCCTGGATGATTTGCGAGATCGGGCCGTCGGCGGTGGGTTCATCGAACGCCTTGTGGGCCGGGATCACCGCACTGAGCGGGACCTTCACCGCGTCCAGCGTCACGCCGCCGCTGGCCGTGGTGCGTTGGCCGAAACCGTCCCAGCTGTCGATCACCGTCAGGCCGGGGTTGTCGCGCTCGATAAACGCGATGAAAGCCTTGTTCTCTTCATCCACCGCCACCGCTGGCACGATGTGCGCGAACAACGCGCCGGTGCAGTAGAACTTCTCGCCGTCGATCTGCGCGGTGTCTTTGTCGAAACGAATACGAGTTTCGAAGGCGCCAGCGTTTTTGCTTTTGGATTCGGAGAAGGCGTTGCCGAAGCGGTAGCCCTGCAGCACTTTGCCGAAGTAGTAGCGCTTCTGCTCTTCGGTGGCAGTTTGCAGCAAGATGTCGAGGACGCCGAGGTGGTTTTGCGGGATCTGGCCGAGGGATGAATCGGCGGCGGAAATGATTTTGATCACTTCGGCGACTGTCACGTAGGAAACGCCCACGCCGCCGTATGCCTTGGGAACGGTGATGCCCCAGAGACCGCTGGCGGAGAACTCGTCGAGCTCGGCGATTGGCAGGCGTCGCTCGCGATCCCGCACGCTGGCTTCGATGGCGAAGCGTGCGGCGACCTTGTGAGCGACGGCGATGGCTTCGGCGTCAGAGTGGATGACGTGGGCGGTGCGAGGGGGTTGGGCAGAGGCTGTCATGGGCCGACTCCGGATTTCGGGTGAGTACCCGAGATCTCTTTCACAAGTCGTGCCAGAATATCTATTCCTTATTATTCAACTGGTTATGCAAAAAAACATGCATTATCCGATAAAGAATATGCAGCAAACTGACGTTTACCTGTTGCTTGAGCAACAGCATGTAGAGGAACTTGTCAGCGCTCTGGCTTACAGAACGCTGAGCATGCCATCGAAGCAGCAATCAAAACCAACTTATAAGTCCTCTCAGCTTATAAACAGGAACGTTTAGATTGATCTCTCAGCCAAGTGAATTTCATAGGAAACCGGTTTTGACTCCCATCCATTACCACCGCCACCCGGGTAGACCATATACGTAAATGGAACCTTTCCCTGGCCTGAGTAGTTAAGGAAGAATTCTTTTAGCACCACCACCTCTATCTCTTCACCTTCCTGCCCCGTAAGTGTATAGGTGCAGACAGCTTCTTTTTTAATGTGAATATCAACTTCATCACCAGGAGAAGCATCAGACCAACGAGAAATAATAGCCGTCCCGCCCTTTTCGACCGCCGACATCGTGATCACCCCATCGATAGCTTCTTTAATTTTAAGCGGGTCCAAATCCATTTCCTCATTCCTCTAGTACACGTTCGTGAGAAGCGCTTACAGCAGTGAATTTGCACCGCTGATGTTATGAAGCGCTGAACGCTATTGAAAGCTCAATGACGTTTAACGTCTACTGTCAGAAATTACAGGTACACGCTCATTTCCGATGAGCGGTAATCAGGGCTTAGATCACCACGTTTCGCACAAATCGCGCCGCCACCGGCCCATCGTTGCGATAGGCATGGGGCTGGTCGCTGGCAAACATGTAGAACTCGCCGGCCGCGATCTCATGGGGGGTGTCGCCCAGCATCAACGTCAGACAACCTTCGAACACATAGATCTGTTCACTCCACCCCTCCGCATCCGGCTGCGACGGATAAACCTCCCCCGGTTGCAGGCACCACTCCCACTGTTCCACTTCGCGAGTGGCGGTGGCTTTCGACAGCAAGACGGCTTTGCTGCCAGGAATTTTCCCGGCCCAGGCGACTTCGTTGATGCGGCTCGGGTCGCGGGCATCCGGGGCCTGGATCAGATCGCTGAACGCCACGTCCAGCGCTTCGGCCACGCGGTCGAGGGTGGTGAGGCTGACGTTCTTCTCGCCGGCCTCGATGGCCACCAGCATGCGGCGGCTGACCCCGGACTTTTCCGCCAGCGCGGTCTGGCTCATGTCGGCGGCATGGCGCAGGCGTCGGACGTTCTGGCTGACGTGCTGGAGGACCGAAGCCCGCTGGGTAGAATCTTTGTGCACTATATTGCTCACTTGGTGGGGTTGGGCAGTATACTGCGCAACATTCGGCGCATTGTGCGTCTCCCTCAGGTAGCGCGCAAGGTCATGACGTCTGTGAACACCTCTCACACTTCTTCCCGTTTCTCGCGGTTCAGCAAGGCCGAGTGCGTGCTGGTGCTGATCACCATGGTCTGGGGCGGGACATTCTTGCTGGTGCAGCATGCGATGACCGTCAGCGGACCGATGTTTTTTGTCGGCCTGCGCTTTGCCGCGGCGGCAATCATTGTGGCGCTGTTCTCCTGGCGCCATCTGCGGGAACTGACCCTGTTCGAACTCAAGGCCGGGGCGTTTATCGGCGTGGCGATCATGCTTGGCTACGGCCTGCAGACCGTGGGCTTGCAGAGCATTCCCAGCAGTCAGTCGGCGTTTATTACCGCGTTGTACGTGCCCTTCGTGCCATTGCTGCAATGGCTGGTGCTGGGGCGGCGTCCGGGGTTGATGCCGAGCATCGGCATCATGCTGGCGTTTACCGGGTTGATGTTGCTGTCCGGGCCTGCGGGCGCTTCGTTAAATTTCAGTCCGGGTGAAATCGCCACATTGATCAGCGCGGTCGCGATTGCGGCGGAGATCATTCTGATCAGCACCTATGCCGGTCAAGTCGATGTGCGCCGGGTGACGGTGGTGCAACTGGCGACCACGTCGGTGCTGTCGTTCCTGATGGTGGTGCCGACACAGGAAGTGATTCCGGATTTTTCATGGCTGTTGCTGTGCAGTGCGTTGGGCCTGGGTGCAGCGAGTGCGGCGATCCAGGTGGCGATGAACTGGGCGCAGAAAAGCGTCTCGCCGACCCGGGCGACGTTGATTTATGCGGGCGAGCCGGTATGGGCCGGGATTGTCGGAAGGATCGCCGGGGAGCGGTTGCCGGCGATTGCGCTGGTGGGCGCGGGGTTGATTGTGGCGGCGGTGATTGTGAGTGAGTTGAAGACCAAGGGTAAAGATCGCGAAATGATTGAGGAAGAGTTGGAAAGCGAGCCCGTCGACTCAAATGAATGAGCATCACAACCGACGTTCAAGCTTCCAACTTTCTGGAATCAGTCTGCTCCCGCGCTTACTCTGGTAATGACCGGATAATGTCAGCGAGATCATCTCTGGTGAAACCGTTAGATTTTATGGCCGCAGCCACATCGTCCTTGGAAAGTGGGAAGCGCTTGAAGATTTCCTTGAGCGTATCGGCATCAATATTTGACATCCAAAGCGGATCGATAAACGAGCCTCCATATTCCGGCTTCATTGGCACTTCTTCGTGTGCTATTGCACCCTTATGATTCAAGTAAACGACATAACGGTCATGCCCTTCAGGAAAGCTCTTGTCATGATAAAGCGTGGTACCGAGGGGAAGCACATAGTAGTTTTCATCGCCATTCGGCCCTTCAATAAGCAACGGCTCTTTAGTCTTAATCATTTTCATATCGTGCGCCCTCGAAACGTTATTAATCACAACATATGCCAAAACGATCACATTGATCAGAATCAATCCGGCTAGCCACAAAGGAAACTTGTTATTTGTAAACATTCTTTTTGTCATAACGCGCCTCGGTATTCCCTTCGAGCATAGCCTGCAAATCTGCTGGCATAAAAATGCCATCCTGTGTCCATTTCTGTGTGCGGGCTGCCTGCCTCTCTGTCCATGAAAGCCCTCTCATCTCTCGATACTCTGCAGGATTCTGCACGATCGTCTTACCTGAAACCTTGGCCCCCTCAATCGTCACCGTCGTGCAGTTGTTGGTGGTCGGATGATAGTTAGCTGGTAAGACGTAACGTATAGCGGTAGCAGTCTTTTTCCTTAACTCTTTTTTCTGCGCCACGACCCCATCAAAGTGAGCAATCACCGCTTCAGCGTTGGCGTTCTCTAAATAGTAGACAAAACCGGTCGTTGTTCTCCCGAGGCTATTTTCTCCTGAAATATAAGCTTTGAAAGAGGTCCAGACATTTAAAACACCCTCACCTTCACTATCAAAGGTTCCCCAGGTTTTTCCATACCGTCCGAAATCATACGTAATGTCTTTGCTGCCCACGACTACATGAAGCGCCGCATGCCCAAAAAGATGCTCTTCCTTGTCACGAGTGTATGGACCACCGACCAGTAATTCCATGTAGGCACCGGAAACTACCAACTGATTGATTTTCGTAGTTTTGCCTGACGCCCCTACAGTTTTTGCCGTCTGCGTCGTACTCGACGCCTTAGTAGAATCAACCATTAAAGATGTTCCGTATCTTCAAGTTTTGGGAACTTTATGCTGCAGCTTCCCCTCGGGACATTTGGCACATGAACAAATCCATTTTCATCGAGAACGCCGGTGATCACCGCACCATCTGGCAGTGTCAATTCATAGGACTCGTTAGGAATCGGCTCCTCTCTATCATTGAGCAATTGAAATTCGACGAAAGTCTTTTCCTGCAAAAGTTTGCGGAAAATATTACTGACACCGCTGCCCCCAGCATCGCCGACAAATGTATCTGGAGAACCTGCCGTGATTGTGGCGCCGCAGCCGTTAACGATCCCACATGCGCCACATCTTTACCGAGTCCAAAAACGTGTGGGGCGCCCGTTGTTATTGGATTACTACCGTGAAGGGGACAGGAATAGATGTCTCCCACCAAGGCTATCGGGAGAGTGTTAACAAAAATAGGGCTTGAGCCGGTCGAGATGTTTCCGCCGTGACTTCCTGGGTCTCCAAGTCGCGCAACTGGCTTTCCTGCCATGATTTCTCTCCTTTGAACATCAAGAATCGCGAATAGTACATGATCCGCACGATCGATTTTGTGTTGATGTCAGCCCCGGAACATACCTACAAGCAAAGCATCTGTTTCCGGCCTTTGGCCGGTTGACTGCCCTGCCCTCACTCCCTATCCTCGCGCCTGTCACGACTCATTCGTGATCGGGTTTGACGGCTCGGTGGTTCCAAGCGCAGATAGTTCTCCAACTTTGCTCGTGCACTTGCGTGCTCGACGTAAATCTCAATGGTGACTGTGTGCGGGGCACTTTCGAGTGCGCCGGGTACTTGGACCGGTCCGTCAACCTGCACACAGTTGCCACCCAATTCGTTTGACGGCGATGCGGTGGCGGCTCTTTGACTTCCAAGAGGCTCCACCAATGACCGAACCAACCACAAAATCCACCCCCTTCGCCCGCTGCGACCACGTCGACCACCACCTCTTCGCCGTACAACCCGACATCCCGTTACTCGACGCCCTCGAACACGCCGCGGTCTACCTCAGCTGCGCCGAAGCCCTCGCCCATCAAGCCCCCACCGCCACCCGCCCGGAACATAAAGCTTCATTACGCTGGGCCAGCCAGCAAATGCTCGGTACTGCGCGCTCGTTGGTTCAAGCATCCATCGACGGGATGCACGCAACCCAAGCTGGAGGTGATGTATGAACCCGCATATGCCAATGACCAACAATGACTGCGACATACCGGTGTTACTGGTCGCCACTCAAGCGCCGCTGGACGTGTTGCACAGCAATGCGGCAACACGGTTTCTGGCAGTGACGCAAATGATGGAAAGTTTGGCCAGTCTTGATATCACTCAAGCCAAGGGGGCCGATGTGCAGCAACTGGCGCATGCGGCGGCAATGTTGTTGCGTGATGGGTGTGATGTGATGGATGTACTGGGTCGGCAGATTAGGGCGCAGCTCTGACGGTCGTCGTTTGATCGTCGAGATTGATGTTGACTGCCAGGGCCTCATCGCGAGCAGGCTCGCTTGTATGTTTAGACTTGAAGGGGGGGGCGAGTCTGCTCGCGAAGGGGCCGCACCTGCTAAAACAGTCCTTCGAAAACAATGTAAATCAGGCTTTTCCCGTCTACCGTGAAGGATTCTGCGACAGCTTGGCGTTTGGTGATCGGGGAGCTGGCACGTATGATGCTTCACAAACTTCCGCAGATTAGAAGCCTATGTCCCTGATAGTTCTACTGCTTCTGCCTTTTATCGGCAGCTGTCTGGCGGCTTTGCTGCCACACAACGCGCGTAATACCGAATCTTTGTTGGCTGGCCTGGTGGCCTTGATTGGCACCGTGCAAGTTGCCCTCTTGTACCCGCAAATCGCCGATGGCGGCGTCATTCGTGAAGAGTTCTTCTGGCTGCCCAGCCTGGGCCTGAACTTCGTCCTGCGCATGGACGGCTTCGCCTGGCTGTTCTCGATGCTGGTGCTGGGCATCGGCACGCTGGTTTCTTTATACGCCCGCTATTACATGTCGCCGGACGATCCGGTGCCGCGCTTCTTTGCGTTTTTTCTGGCGTTCATGGGCGCGATGCTCGGGTTGGTGATCTCCGGCAACCTGATCCAGATCGTGTTTTTCTGGGAGCTGACCAGCCTCTTTTCATTCCTGCTGATCGGCTACTGGCACCACCGCGCCGATGCGCGACGCGGTGCTTATATGGCGCTGATGGTCACCGGCGCAGGCGGTTTGTGCTTGCTGGCGGGGGTCATGCTGCTCGGCCATGTGGTCGGCAGCTATGACCTGGACAAGGTCCTGGCCGCCGGCGACCTGATTCGCGCGAACCACCTCTACCCTATCCTGCTGCCCCTGATCCTGATCGGCGCCCTGAGCAAAAGCGCGCAGTTCCCCTTCCACTTCTGGCTGCCTCACGCGATGGCGGCGCCGACACCGGTTTCGGCTTATCTGCACTCGGCGACCATGGTCAAGGCCGGGGTGTTCCTGCTCGCGCGGCTATGGCCGTCACTGTCCGGCAGTGAAGAATGGTTCTACATCGTCAGCGGCGCCGGGGCCTGCACCCTGTTGCTTGGCGCGTACTGCGCGATGTTCCAGAACGACCTCAAGGGTTTGCTGGCCTATTCGACCATCAGCCACCTCGGCCTCATCACTCTGCTCCTGGGTCTGAACAGTCCGTTGGCCGCCGTGGCCGCGGTGTTTCACATCCTCAACCACGCCACGTTCAAGGCCTCGCTGTTCATGGCCGCCGGGATCATCGACCACGAAAGCGGCACCCGCGACATTCGCAAACTCAGCGGCCTGATCAAGCTGATCCCGTTCACTGCCACCCTGGCGATGGTCGCCAGCGCCTCGATGGCCGGCGTGCCGCTGCTCAACGGCTTCCTGTCGAAAGAAATGTTCTTCGCCGAAACCGTGTTCATCAACGCCACGGCCTGGGTCGAGATGACCTTGCCAATTGTCGCGACCATTGCCGGCACCTTCAGCGTCGCCTATTCGCTGCGCTTTACCGTTGACGTGTTCTTCGGCCCGACCGCCACCGACCTGCCCCACACCCCGCACGAACCACCACGCTGGATGCGCGCGCCGGTGGAGCTGTTGGTGTTCGCCTGTTTGGTCGTGGGGATTTTCCCGGCGCAAGTGGTCGGCCCCTTGCTGGCCGCTGCGGCCCAGCCGGTGGTGGGCGGCACCTTGCCGGAATACAGCCTGGCGATCTGGCACGGCTGGAACGCGCCGATGATCATGAGCCTGATCGCCATGTCCTGCGGCATCGTGCTGTACCTGCTGTTGCGCAATCAGCTCAAACTCGGGCGTTTCAAATACCCGCCGATCATTGGGCGGTTCAACGGCAAGCGCCTGTTCGAGCGCAGCCTTGTGGTCATGATGCGCCTGGCCCGTCGGCTGGAGCGGCGGATCAGCACCAAGCGCCTGCAAACCCAATTGTTCCTGGTGGTCCTCGCAGCAGTGCTGGCCGGGTTGATCCCGATGCTGCACAGCAGCCTGAGTTGGGGTGACCGGCCGAAGATTCCGGGGTCGATCGTGTTCGTGACCCTCTGGCTGCTGGCGATTGCCTGCGCCCTCGGCGCGGCGTGGCAGGCCAAGTATCACCGGCTCGCGGCCCTGACCATGGTCAGCGTCTGCGGCCTGATGACCTGCGTGACCTTCGTCTGGTTCTCGGCGCCGGACCTGGCGCTGACGCAATTGGCAGTGGAAGTGGTGACCACGGTGTTGATCCTCCTCGGTCTGCGCTGGCTACCTCGGCGGATCGAAGAGGTGTCGCCGCTGCCGAGCACCCTGCGCAAGGCGCGCATCCGCCGTATCCGCGACTTGCTGCTGTCGACCGTGGTCGGTGGCGGCATGGCGTTGCTGTCCTACGCGATGCTGACGCGCCAGACGCCCAACTATATTTCTTCGTTCTACCTCAGCCGCGCCCTGCCCGAAGGCGGCGGCAGTAACGTGGTCAACGTGATGCTGGTGGACTTCCGTGGCTTCGACACCCTCGGTGAAATCACCGTGTTGGCGGCCGTGGCCCTGACCGTGTTCGCCCTGCTGCGACGCTTCCGCCCTCCGAAAGAAAGCCTGCAATTGCCGGCCCAGCAGCGCCTGCTCGCGCCCGACGTCGTCACTGACCTGGTCAACCCGCGTCAGGCCAGCGACACCGCGCTCGGCTTCATGATGGTCCCCGCGGTGCTGGTGCGCTTGCTGTTGCCGATTGCGGTGGTGGTGTCCTTCTACCTGTTCATGCGCGGGCACAATCAACCGGGCGGCGGTTTCGTCGCCGGGCTGGTGATGTCGGTCGCGTTCATCCTGCAATACATGGTCGCCGGCACCCAGTGGGTCGAGGCGCAAATGAGCCTGCGGCCGCTGCGCTGGATGGGCACCGGCCTGCTGTTCGCCACGGTCACCGGGCTCGGTGCGATGGCGGCCGGGTATCCGTTCCTCACAACCCACACCTGGCATTTCGAACTGCCGGTGCTGGGCGACATTCACGTCGCCAGCGCGCTGTTCTTCGACATCGGCGTGTACGCCGTGGTGGTCGGTTCGACGCTGTTGATCCTCACTGCCCTCGCTCACCAATCGGTTCGAGGTCACAAGACCGCTGCCCTGCCTAGATCCGTCGCCACCAAAGGAGCCGTCTGATGGAAGAAGTCATCGCAATCGCCATCGGCGTCCTGGCCGCGTCCGGCGTCTGGCTGATCCTGCGCCCACGGACGTTTCAGGTGGTGATGGGCCTGTGCCTGCTGTCCTACGGCGTCAACCTGTTCATCTTCAGCATGGGCAGCCTGTTCATCGGCAAGGAGCCGATCATCAAGGACGGCGTGCCGCAGGACTTGTTGCATTACACCGACCCCTTGCCGCAAGCGTTGGTGCTGACCGCCATCGTGATCAGCTTTGCCATGACCGCGCTGTTTCTGGTCGTGCTGCTGGCCTCGCGCGGCTTGACCGGGACCGACCATGTCGATGGCCGGGAGCCTAAAGAATGACTGCGATGACGCACCTGATCGCCGCACCGATTCTGCTGCCGCTGCTGACCGCCGCCCTCATGCTGATGCTGGGCGAGAAACACCGGCCGTTGAAGGCCAGGATCAACCTGTTCTCCAGCCTGCTGGGCCTGGGGATTTCCGTGTTGTTGCTGCAATGGACCCAAACCACTGGCGTGCCCGGTTCGATCGGCGTCTACTTGCCGGGCAACTGGCAGGTGCCGTTCGGTATCGTGCTGGTGGTCGATCGCCTGTCGGCGTTGATGCTGGTGCTGACCGGGATCATCGGCGTCAGCGCCTTGCTGTTCGCCATGGCGCGATGGGACGGCGCCGGTTCAAGTTTTCACGCGCTGTTCCAGATTCAGATGATGGGCCTTTACGGCGCGTTCCTCACGGCGGATCTGTTCAACCTGTTCGTGTTCTTCGAGGTGCTGCTGGCGGCCTCCTACGGCCTGATGCTCCACGGTTCGGGCCGGGCGCGGGTGTCGTCAGGGTTGCATTACATCTCGATCAACCTGCTGGCGTCGTCGCTGTTCCTGATCGGCGCGGCGCTGATTTATGGCGTCACCGGCACGCTGAACATGGCGGATCTGGCGCTGAAAATCCCGCTGGTGCCGGAAGCCGATCGCGGCCTGCTGCATGCCGGCGCGGGGATTCTCGCCGTAGCGTTCCTGGCCAAGGCCGGAATGTGGCCGCTGAACTTCTGGCTGGTGCCGGCCTATTCGGCGGCCAGTGCGCCGGTGGCGGCAATGTTCGCGATCATGACCAAGGTCGGCGTGTACACCTTGCTGCGCCTATGGACGCTGCTGTTCTCCGGTCAGGCCGGGGCGTCGGCGTACTTTGGCGGCGACTGGCTGATCTACGGCGGCATGGCGACCATCGCCTGCGCCGGCGTGGCGATCCTCGCCGCACAACGCCTGGAACGCATGGCCAGCCTGAGCATTCTGGTGTCGGCGGGGATCCTGCTGTCGGCCATCGGTTTTGCCCAGCCGAACCTGATCGGCGCAGCGCTGTTCTATCTGGTCAGCTCGACCCTGGCGTTGAGCGCGCTGTTCCTGCTCGCCGAGTTGATCGAGCGTTCCCGCTCGGCCAATGAAATGCCGCTGTTCGACGACGGCGACCTGCTGCCTCGGCCGATGGAATCCCTGCAACCGCCCAAAGGCATCAACCTCGACGACGAACAGAAAGCCGTGGTCGGCCAGGTGATTCCCTGGACCATGGCCTTCCTCGGCTTGAGCTTCATTGCCTGCTCGCTGCTGATCATCGGCATGCCGCCACTGTCCGGGTTTATTGGCAAACTCAGCTTGCTGAGTGCCCTGCTCAACCCGTTGGGGCTGGGTAATGGCGCTGATGAACCGGTGTCGAACGCGGCGTGGGGTCTGCTGGCGTTGTTGATCCTGTCCGGGCTGGCGTCGCTGATTGCCTTCTCGCGGTTGGGCATCCAGCGTTTCTGGACACCCGAAGAACGGCCATCACCATTACTACGCCGCTTCGAATGCGTGCCGATCTTCGTCCTGCTGGGCCTGAGCGTTGCGCTGACTTTCAAGGCCGACCCGCTGCTGCGCTACACCCAGGCGGCCGCTGATGCATTGAACAACCCGCAGCAATACGTCATGGCGGTGCTTGGCACGCGCGTGGTGCCGAGCCCGGAAGCCAGGCCCGCGATGCTGGAGGTGCAGCCATGAAGCGACTGTTTCCGGCACCGTGGTTGTCGCTGGCGTTGTGGCTGTTGTGGCTGGTGCTGAACCTGTCGATGAGCCCCGGCAACCTGTTGCTCGGCGCGCTGCTGGGGTTCTGCGCACCGCTGATGATGCGTAAGCTGCGGCCGCTGCCGATCCGCATTCGTCGGCCCGGGGTGATCCTGCGTTTGTTCTTTCTGGTCGGCCGCGACGTGCTGGTGTCCAACCTCGTCGTGGCCTGGGGGGTGCTCAACGCCGGTCGTCGTCCACCGCGCTCGCGCTTCATCAAGGTGCCGCTGGACTTGCGCGACGCCAACGGCCTCGCGGCGCTGTCGATGATCTGCACAGTGGTGCCTGGGACGGTCTGGTCGGAACTGGCGCTGGACCGCAGCATCCTGTTGCTGCACGTGTTCGATCTGGACGATGAAGCGTTGTTTATCGAGCACTTCAAGTCGACCTACGAGCGCCCCTTGATGGAGATCTTCGAATGAGCGAATTGCTGTCGAACGCGATCCTGCTGAGCCTGTTCATTTTTTCCCTGGCGATGATCCTGACCCTGATTCGCCTGTTCAAAGGCCCCTCGGCCCAGGACCGGGTTCTGGCGCTGGACTACCTATACATCATCGCGATGCTGATGATGCTGGCGCTGGGCATTCGGTATGCCAGTGACACTTACTTCGAGGCGGCGCTGCTGATCGCCCTGTTCGGCTTCGTCGGCTCGTTTGCCCTGGCCAAATTCCTGCTGCGTGGCGAGGTGATCGAATGAGCGCGGAACTGTCTCTTTGGGTTGAAATTCCGGTGGCGATCCTGCTGGTGCTCGGCAGTCTGTTTGCGCTGATCGGCGCCATTGGCCTGGTGCGGATGAAGGATTATTTCCAGCGCATGCACCCGCCGGCACTGGCCTCGACCTTGGGGGCGTGGTGCGTGGCGCTGGCCTCGATCATTTACTTTTCGGCGCTCAAGTCCGGGCCGGTGCTGCACGCCTGGCTGATTCCGATTCTGTTGTCGATCACGGTGCCGGTGACCACATTGCTGTTGGCGCGGGCAGCGTTGTTTCGCAAGCGCATGGCGGGGGATGATGTGCCGGCTGAGGTGAGTAGTCGGCGCACGGAAAGCGGGAGTTAATTCACAAGAATTGTGTTGGATGTCAGGGCCTCTTCGCGGGCAAGCCTCGCTCCTACAGGATCGTGGGAAATCACCAACGTGTGGTCGACCCAAAACCTGTAGGAGCGAGGCTTGCCCGCAAAGCTTTTCAGATCCAGGCAACAGCCAATAACCCCGCGCCCAACACCACACACAGTGGCGAATAGGCCCAGGTATCCAGCCGGGCAAACTTCGAATCCTTGACCTGCTTGAAGAACCCCACCAGATTCGAATCGCCGATCGCCCGGGCAAACATCAGCATCGCAATGGCGCTGATCACCCATTGCAGCGACCAGTGATGCACCGTCGGAAAATACAGACCGACCCGCAGGCACACCAGCATTGCGATCAGCAGCAACCCGACCGCCACCAACAGCGTGGCAAAGCCTGAAGGCTTGAAGGCCGGCCTGGATTCCCCGCCACCCTCTGCCGATATTCGCGGGACCGCAGCCTCGCTTCCCAGCTTGCCTCCCGCCGCCCAGTACAAATGGACCAGGCTGATCAAGAGAAAGATTGCAGCAATCCATTGCGCGACCATTAGGCTCATATTCAAACTTCCAGCGTGAAATGTCGCAGCAGGATGAACCTCCTTGAGCGTTTTTGTAAGGGTATTTGTCATCGACGTGGGTAAAGTGCCGCTCCATGAAATTCGCCCGAACTGATCGCACATTGATGGCCTGGATGTTTTACTGCTGCGTCGTGTTTGTGTGAACGCAGCAGATCCAATGTGGGAGCGTGCCTGCTCGCGAAGGCGGTATCAGCCTCACCGCATCACTTCAACTCTGCAGAGACTTTATCCGCCACATCCTTCGGCACCCACGCCTGCCATACCTCAGGATGCGCCTTCATGAACGCCTCGGCCGCCTGACGTGGCGGGGTGTGTTTTTCGCTCATTTCAGCCAGTGCCTTGTTCAAGGGCTCGATCGGAAAATCGACCTTGCTGAAGAAGTCGGCAATCTGCGGATACTGCTTCTGAAAAGGCGTAGACACGCCAATCGACAGTTTCGAGGCCAGCGAGCGAGTCGGTTTCGGATTGGGGTTGTCAGCGTCCGTCAGGGTTTTCCAGGCTTCGGCATCAAAGGGCGGCTCCTCCAGCTGAATCAACTTGAAGCGCCCGAGCAACGGCGTCGGTGACCAGTAATAAAACAGCACCGGCTTGCCGCGACGGATCGACGAACTGATCTCTGCATCCAGTGCCGCACCGGAACCGCTGCGGAAATTCACATAGCTGTCGTTCAGGCCATAGGCCGTGAGTTTCTGTTTGTTCACCACTTCCGATGTCCAGCCAATCGGGCTGTTGAGGAAGCGGCCCTTGCCCGGGGTTTCCGGATCGCTGAACACATCCTTGTACTTGGGCAGGTCGCTGACACTGCGCAAACCTGGCGCCAACGGTTTGATGCCTCTGGCCGGGTCGCCCTTGATCACATATTCGGGCACCCACCAGCCTTCGGTCGCACCCTTGACCGTATCGCCCAGGCTCACGACTTTGCCCTCGGCTTCAGCCTTGACCCAGACAGGACTGCGACCGGCCCACTCTTCGCCAATGACCTGAATGTCATTGTTGGCCAAGGCGGTTTCCAGGGTGATGGTGGTCCCGGGCAAGGTGTCGGTCGGCAGGCCGTAGCCCTTCTCGACGATGATCCGCAGGATGTCGGTGATCAGGCTGCCACTTTCCCAGTTCAGGTCGGCGAAGTGGATTGGCGCCTGGGCAGCGGATACCGGAACGGGTGAACTCAACACACCCAACGTGGCCAAGGCAACGGCCAACAACCGTCGAAATCCTTTCATGCTTTTGCACCTCGTGCTGTTCACAGCAATAGCAGGATGGCCTGACAGAAGACCGCAAGCCTCTGAATACTCAGTCAACTGACTGTAGTAGAGGTTCCTGCTTTCGAGGGGCGTGATTCAATTTTCGGAAGTTTCCTGCAAGCGTGCCAGCTCTCTTCTTACCATGCTGGCGTAGGCCGCCGGCCGCAGCGTGTAGATCTGTGACGCCACCCAAGTCAGCCAGCCTCCCTGCAGAACAGCCTTGTGCTCGAACAGCCGCCGGGCTTCGACGTGCGCACTGGCCTGGTTCTGTTCGTGGAAATCGGCGCGGGTCAGGGTCATTACTCGCTGGACTTGAACGTCACCAGTTCGCCCTTGCGCCACTTGGCGGCTTTGGCGGTCACGGCTTTCAGGGTTTTGGTCAGGCCTTCCTGCAACTGCTGATGCGCAGCGAAGACCATCACCACGCTATGACCTTCCTTGAACACAATCGCGTGACCCTCTGCGGTGGTGACAAAGGCGTAATCGCCCAGCCCGTAAACCGTCAGTTTGATTTCACGGAACTTGATGTCGAGCTTGCCGCCTTCACGACTGGGCAGAACCGAAGCGCTGAAATGATCGCCGACCTTGAGCTTCAGCCCTGGCTTGTCATCGACCACCAGCGCCTCTTCAGTGTCGATCTCGGCAATGTAAATGCCTTCAGCGTTCTGTTCGGTGATGTAAACGAAACGTGACTGAAACTGTTTAACCAGCTTTGCGCGCAAATCACCCAGCACGAACAAAGCATGCATATCGAGATTACTTACTGCCAAGGAAACATCCCCACATCTGAAAATGATGCCGCACGCAGAAAAAGCGCACAGCAGAAAAAAGCGGCCATGCCGAAGTTTTACCGTAAGACCCGGGTTGTAATCCTGAGCCGAGCAGAGCGCTCATGCCTCGCGAGGTCAGTGAGATTACTGGAATCTCACTCGCGCCGTCCTCTGTGAAAGTCGTCAGATGTTGAAGGAAAACGCCTTTCTTACAGCCAGAGGAAACCGGATTACCAACTTTAGGGAAAAAACTCTTTAAAAAAAGCACTTTTCCGACATATCGCCAGTAAAAAATTGCTTTAGATGAACACCATTCGCCAACCAATGATGGTGATTCTAGAGCAGCGATGCTCACCGAGACTACCCAAAACGACGTACACACGTCGGCAAAACAATGAAAAGGACTTCATATGTGCACCATGACTCACTTCGCTTCCCCTCAGGCAACGCGCGCGAACAGCTGCGCGCCCTTGCACCCGGCGGTGTTCCAGCCCCATGAGTTGCAGCCTGAAAGCCTTCTGCTGCCGCGCTTCCAGGTCGTGCTAGCCGGTAACGCCTTCTTCCATATCAAGGAAATTTCCACGGGTCGTGTAAGAGGTTTCCGTGGCTGCCATAACGAAGCGTGCGCCCTTGCCCGCTCACTTGAGTCTCGCATCTGACGCGCTCGCCTGCGTTCATGTCTATAGACGTTTCGTCATGCCGGCGACTTAACTCAGCCGCCGGCAGGCAACTACTGCCATACTGCCCGACCAATGAAATCCGTCCTCAGGACGGACGGCGTTCAATACAACAACATATTTCCAAGGGAAGGCAGCTACGTGACGGAATTTGATATCGGTGAATTTTTTATCCGGGGCGAAGCCAGAGAGGTCGAAGGCGAATTCCAGGCAGTCATTGTCATGCGTGCCAAACCACCCTTGACCGCGGTGACGTATCACCAGGTCGAGAAGGATCGCTGGTTCAAAACCTCGGATGTCGCCGCCGTCGCCGCCCAGGAAGCTGCCAAAGAGCTGAAACTTGCCGTCGATAACGGTGCATTGAAAGCCTGATCGTCCGATTTGCCGTCTATGCTCTCTCCTGCTTTCCAACATCGCTTTCGAACTCCTGAAGCGCGGCCCCCTCAGATGCAATGAAGCCGCACCTCAGATCGCGACCCGCAAGGAGATGAAGATGGATTCACCTACACACGACTTGAAAGGTTTGTTCGACCAGCTCGGCCTGAACTCCAGCCAGAAAGCCATCGACGATTTCATCGCCAGCCATTCCCCTTTGGCCGACGACAAGAAACTCATCGATGCCGAGTTCTGGACGCCGCAACAAGCAGGCTTTCTCAAAGAACAATTGCGTGAAGATGCCGATTGGGCGCGGGTGGTCGATGACCTGAACCTGCGTATGCATCAGGTTCACTAGCCCGCCTGTCTTCCGACAACGATAAACCTGTGGTGAGGGAGCTTGCCTGTGGAGAGCGGGCTTCTGTGGCGAGGGGGCTTGCCCCCGTTCGGCTGCGCAGCAGTCGTCAATCCGGACTACTCGGTTTGTCTGAAAGGACCTAGGGGGCCGCTTCGCGACCCAACGGGGGCAAGCCCCCTCGCCACAGGCAAGCCTCCCTCACCACAGATGCCCCCTCGCCACAGGTTAATCATCAATTGTTCTATTTCTTGGGACTCTCGGGTTTATAACCCAACCGCAATCCACCCCAATGCCTGCCTTTAAGCATGATCGGCACCGAGAGGTCGTGCATCAGTTCGCCGGTGTCGCGGGTATAGGTCTGCAACAACACAGGCTGTTGATGGCTGCCACAGCGGATGCCGGTGCGGTCGGCGAATTTGCGCTTGGTGCGGTTTTGTACCGTATCAACCTGCGCATCACCGGTCAGCGGCTGACTGAAGATTGTGTTATGGGTGGGCACGTAACCCTGCTGGGTGCAGGCGATGGCAAACACCAGACCTTCATGGCGAGGCAGCACCGGTTCCTGGATGGCGGGCAAGACCTGATCGGTGTAGCGATCGAAGCGCGTCTGAAACTTGGCCGGGCTGGTGTTGGGGATTGCCTGGTAACTGCGATCAAACAGATCATCCAGGCTGACACGACCCTGATCGATGTCCGCTTCGAAGCGCGCAGCAATTTGGCTGGCGCCTTCGCGAGCCAGGTCATAAATCCGTTGGTGGTAGTCATCCAGCCCGACTTCGGCCAGACGCTCGCTGATGGTTTCGGCCTGACCTTCCATTTGCACCGCTGCCTGAGCCAGGCGCTGGGTCTGCTGGTCGCTGACCGCCAGGTCGCTGCGCATCTGTTCGATAGCGTGAAACAGGCTGTCGAGTTGTTCGCGGTTGGTGTCCGCGCCCTTGGCGATTTCCCCGACCTGATGCTCGACGCCGGCGGCCAGGCGCGCAATGTTTTCCAGGTGCTGGCCGGTGTGCTCGACCTGCTCGACACCGATGTCGAGGTCGCTGGACAGTTGCCGGATCTGCTCCACCACCTGCGCCGTGCGTTGCTGGATATCGGCGACCATCTCCCCGACTTCGCCAGTCGCCGTCGCCGTGCGCGCCGCCAGACCGCGAACCTCATCCGCCACCACCGCAAACCCGCGACCGTGTTCCCCGGCCCGAGCCGCTTCGATCGCGGCGTTCAGAGCCAGCAGGTTGGTCTGACTGGCGATGGATTGAATCACCAGGGTGACCCGTTGAATATCGTCACTGCGCAGGCTCAGGGCCTCGATCAGTTCGCGACTGTTACTGGCGCGCTGACTGAGCTGATGCATGCGGCTGATGGACTCGATCAGTTCCGTGCGCCCTGCCGCGCTGCTCTGATGAGCTTCGCTGGCGGCACTGAGGGCTTCGCGACTGAGTTTCGAGGTGGCTTGTTCGGTCGCGATCATCACTTCGGCGTTGCTGACGATTTGCGCCGCCGCGTCGAGTTGCGATTGCAGTTTGTCGGCCAGTTGCTTGACCGAAAAGGCCACGCCCGCGGCCGACAAAGCGTTATGACTGGTGGTGTAGGAAAGATCGCGGGTCAACTCGGCGATGGCGATGGCACTGGCGCCGTCGGCAGGCGTTGCTTTGGGCGTGGCGCGCGAGCGCAGGCGAGGCAGCCAGATCACCAGCACCGCCAGTGGCAGACAAAGGTAAAGCGACCAGCCACCCAGCGCCATGCCGCACAGCAAGAGCATCAGGGCGATGCTTTGCAGGGTTGGCGTCAGCCAAAGGTTTTTCGGCAAAAACACTGGTGCAGGCACTGCCGCAACCAGAGATCCGTCTCTCGTCATCTTCGTCACCCCATGTACCTTCTAATTGTTGTGCCTGCATTAAACGCCACTACAGGGCCATTATCTATGGTCCATTAGTAGTGGGCGTTGCAGCAGATCAATAGAAGTACGCGAGCTTTTCGCAGACGGCAAAAAGCATCGCGGGCAAGCCTCGCTCCTACAGGTTCATCGTGAACCGTGAGAGCGGGATTGCCCGCGATGCGGGGCGCTACGAAATCAGGCCTGACGCTGGTGCTTGTCGATCTGTTCGTGACGCTCTTGAGCTTCGATGCAGTATTTGGTGGTCGGGCTGATCAGCAGGCGTTTCAGGCCGATGGCCTCGCCGCTGTCGTCGCACCAGCCGAAGCTGTCTTCTTTGATGCGTTCCAGAGCCTGTTCCAACTGAGGCAGCATGCGCTGGTCGCGATCGATCGCGTTCACCAGCCAGGTGCGCTCTTCTTCGACAGAAGCAGCGTCGGCCGGATCGGCTGGGGTGTCCAGGCTCTCGATGGCGATGCGGTTCTGTTCGATGCGTTCATGGGTTTCGACTTTCATGTTCTGCAACAGCTCGGAGAAGAAAGCATGTTGCTCGGCATTCATGTAGTCATCCGCCGGCATGGCCAGCAACTTGTCCTTTGTCATTGATATCTCTATAAAAAAACGTGCATTAAGGCGAATTAGGGAGCGTTCCGGTGGACCCAGGTCTGGCCATCGGAAAGGCGCCGTTTATTCCAAGCGCCACCCGGCACTCAATTTACGAGGGCCGGCAGTCTAAGGCCGACTTGAGGCCTCAGCAACTGAAAAGACAGCGAATTTGTCCGACAAAGCCCGGAAAGTGCTCTATGGCAACCTCTGCGGTGGTTATCGGAGTGCGTTTATAGCAAGAAATTCAATCGAGCGGCTGTATAGAGAAGACAAACGGCTGCGCCACGCGGGTCAGGCGTGGCGCATTGGCTGTCCGTTCTACGACTCAGCGCTTGAGTTTACGTTTGTTACGGTATTGGTCGATCACCACCGCTACCACAATAATCAGTCCCTTGATGATGTCCTGAATATACGCATCCACCCCGACAAAGGTAAACCCGCTGGCCATCACCCCGAGAATCAAGGCACCGATCACGGTACCGGTGATGCGCCCAACGCCGCCGGCCAGGCTGGTGCCGCCGATCACCGCTGCGGCAATCGCGTCCAGCTCATAGGACATGCCCATGCCCGCCTGCCCGGTCGCGGCACGCGCCGAGGCCACCACTCCTGCCAGACCTGCCAGCAACCCGGCGATGCTGTAGACGATCACCAAGTGACGCTTGACGTTGATCCCCGAGGTGCGCGCCGCCTGCATATTACCGCCGATGGCGTAGGTGTACTTGCCGTACTTGGTGTAGCGCAGGGCAATATGAAAGATCACCGCGACGACCAGAAAAATGATCACCGGCATGGCGCCATGGCCGATGGCCGTGTAGGAGTCCGAGAGCATGCTCACCGGCTGACCTTCGGTGTAGAACCGCGCCAGGCCACGGGCTGACACCATCATGCCGAGGGTGGCAATGAACGGCGGGATCCCGGTGATGGCAATGATGCTGCCGTTGATCGCGCCCGCCAGCAGTCCCACGCCGAGCCCGGCGATTACCGGAATCCACACGGGCAAGTCAGTCAGTGACGGAAACACCGCCCGGGCGAAATCCGAGGTTTGGGCCAGACTGGCAGCGATCATCGCGGACAGCGCCAGCACCGAACCGGACGACAGGTCGATACCGGTGGTAATGATGACCTGGGTCACGCCAATCGCCAGCAGGCCGATGATCGATACTTGCAGGATCATCAGCACCAGGCGCTGGGAGTTCATCAGGAAGCTTTGGTCGCGCACGATCCAGCCGAAGACTTCGAAGACCAGGCCGATGCCAATCAGCACCAGGAAGATACTCAACTCGGTCGGAAAGCGCCGGCGACTCTTGACCGCTGTCGTTGCTGGTTTGTTTTCCAGTATCGCGTTCATAACCCACCCTTTAAATAAAATGCATGTGGCGAGGGAGCTTGCTTGTGGCGAGGGGATTTATCCCCGTTGGGCTGCGAAGCGGCCCCAAAAGAGTGGGACTGCTGCGCAGTCCAACGGGGATAAATCCCCTCACCACAGAATCCCTGATCACCACTGAACTCTGCTTACCCCTGGACTCTGTTCACCCTTGACTCAATGGCGTACGGACATGCCCGATGCCAGTTGCATGACCCGTTCCTGGGTCGCTTCGCTGCGGTCGAGGGTGCCCATCAGGTCGCCCTCGTGCATGACCATCACCCGGTCGCTCATGCCGAGCACTTCCGGCAGCTCCGAAGAAATCATGATCACCGCCATGCCTTCGCTGGCGAGGTAGGAAATGAGTCGGTAGATCTCGGCCTTGGCGCCGACATCGATGCCGCGGGTCGGCTCGTCGAGGATCAGGATCCGTGGATTGGTCATCAGCCAGCGCGCCAGCAAGGCTTTCTGCTGGTTGCCACCGGACAAGGTATCAATGCACTGCTCAAGCGATGGGGTTTTCACCCGCAGCTTCTTGCACATGTCTTCGCACAAGACCCGCAAGGCTTTCTGCTGGATGAAGCCGTGGCCGGCGTAATGCGGCAGCACCGCCATTTCCATGTTCTCCAACACCGACAGGCACGGGAACAGACCACTGAGCTTGCGGTCCTCGGTCAGCAAGGCGAAGCCCTTCTCGATCGCCATGTGCGGATCGCTGATGCGCACCACTTCGCCGTCGAGGCGAATCTCGCCGCCATCGCTCGGGGTAATGCCGAAAATCGCTTCGGCGACGTTGGTCCGACCCGACCCCATCAGCCCGGCGATGCCTAGGATCTCGCCCGCATGCAGGTCGAAGGACACGCCTTTGAAAATGCCGTCGAGCTTGAGGTCGCGCACCGACAGCAGCAGATCGCCGATCGGCTTTTCGCGCACCGGGAACAACTGGCTCAGCTCGCGGCCGACCATCATCGAAATCAGGCTGTCACCATCCATGCTGTCGGCCCGTTGCAGGCCGATGTAGGCGCCGTCACGGAACACCGCTACTTCATCGGCGATGGCGAACACTTCGTTCATTTTGTGGGTGATGTAGATGATGCCTTTGCCTTGGCTCTTGAGGTCGGCAATGATCGAGAACAGGTGCGCGACTTCCTTGTCGGTAATAGCAGAGGTCGGTTCGTCCATGATCAGGATGTCGGAGTCGTAGGACACGGCCTTGGCGATCTCGACCATCTGCCGTTCGGCGATGCTCAGGTTGCCGACCTGCTCTTCCGGGTCGAGGTTGATCCGCAGGCGTTCGAGCAATTTCGCGGTGCAGCGGTGCATTTCTCGGTGGTCGATCATGTGCAGGCTGTTGAGCTGCTCGCGGCCGATCCAGATGTTCTCGGCGATGCTCATGTGCGGCATCAGGTTGAGTTCCTGGTGGATCATCGCGATCCCGGCCTGCAGCGCGGCCAGCGGCGTTTCGAACACCACCGGTTTGCCGCGAAGGCGCAATTCGCCGGCGTCCGGCTGGTAGATGCCGGCGATGATTTTCATCAGGGTGGATTTGCCCGCACCGTTCTCGCCCATCAACGCCAGGACGGAGCCGGGGCGGACCCGAAGCTGCACGTCGGACAACGCCACCACACCGGGGAAACCCTTGCTGACGTTGATGATCTCCAGCAAGTACGGCTCATCGACAGGTGTTGCGGTTGGCTGGATACCCACCAAAGGGGTGCTCGAAGCAGTCGCTGAAGCGAACATGATCAGGTACTCCATCAGCAAGGTCGCGGTGGCAACCTTGCGTGCTTATTGTTGTTATTGGGCAGACGGGCTATTTGAACGTGTCGACGTTTTGCGGCGTGATCAAGCGGTATGGCACCCACACGGCCTGCTCAACCGGCTCGTTTTTGGCCATTTTCACGGCGGTGTCGATGGAGCCGTCGGCCTGACCTTTCGCATCCTGGAACACCGAGACCGCCAGGCTGCCTTTCTTGATCGCGTTCAAGCCGTCCGGCGTACCGTCGACACCGGCGATCAGCACGCTGCCCTTGTCGACGCCGGCCTGTTGCAGGGCCATCGCGGCACCAATGGCCATTTCGTCGTTGTTGGCCACGACCGCATCGAACTTGCGGCCCTGGGTCAGCCAGTCGTTGACCAGGGTCATGCCTTTATCCCGCAGCCAGGTGCCGGTCTGTTCTTGCTCGATCTTGATGTTCGGGTATTTGGCCAGCACCTCTTTCACGCCTTTGGTGCGGTTGGTGGTGGAGTTGTTCGCGAGGTCGCCCAACAGGATCACGATGTCGCCCTTCCCGCCCATCTTGTCGGCGAGGTATTGCATCTGCATTTCACCGGCTTCCAGGTCGTTGGAGGCCACCGTGACCACGCCTTTGGGCAGTTTCAGGTCATCCGGGCGACGGTTGACGTAGACCAGCGGAATGCCGGCCTTGACGGCGGCTTCGGTGATTTTTTTGGTGGCGGCGGTATCCACCGGGTTGACCACGATGGCATCGACTTTCTGGCTGATGAAGCTTTCGACCTGGCTCAACTGCTTGACCACGTCGCTGCGGGCGTCTTCGAATTGCAGCTGCACGCCATCGGGATAGGACTTGGCTTTCTTGTCCATGGATTCGCGCAGGTAGGTCAGCCAGGTGTCATCGAACTGGGACATGCTGACGCCGATCTTCATGTCGGCGAGTGCAGCGCCACTGGCGAACATCAGAGACAAGGCCAGTGAGGCAAAACGGATCTTGGTCTTCATGAAAAGTCTTTCTCCACATTCTTGTTGGTTTTATGGATGAGGCGTGACGATTTTCAGTAAGCAGGCAAGCGGGAAAAACGTTTAAAACCTGTGCGAGGCAGTTCGCTGGAAATGACTTTATTGGAATATTATTTCCATATCAACTCATTTTAGAATTTTATTCTGATTTGATTCCATGACGCTCAAACGGTCCTAATTTCACCACCTGACGCCGCTCGAAGCTCAGCCGCGCAGCGTCTAGAACGCGGGTGGTCGCCAGTGCATCACGGGCTTCCACAGGCAGTGGGCCACCGCTCTGTAACGCGGTTTGTAGCTGCAAATAGAACTGATTCCAGCAGCCACGCTCCGAAGGCACTCGCTCACGCACGTCGCCCTGTTCGAACCAGCCCCAGCGGCGATGCTCTTCCACGCCCCAACGCTCACCCTCGGATTTCGGCGACAGCCCGGCGAGCGCCGAGGCTTCCTGCCCGTCCAGGCCATCGACGCTGTAACAACCTTGGGTGCCGGTGACACGGAAACGCGGGCCCGGGGTGTTTTGCAGGCAGCTGCCGCCCAGGTGTGAGATCACTCCGTTGGCGTGGGTCAGGGACATAAAGAAGCCATTGTCGAAGGCCTGGTCTTTTTCCAGGTAATCCAGCTCGGCGTAGACCCGGGTTACCGGGCCGAACAGCAGCAACGCCTGATCCACCAGATGACTGCCCAGATCACGCAGGAAGCCGCCGCCACTGCCGTTGTTCACCGATTGCGGCGAGTAACGCTCGATCCGCGATTCAAAACGGGTGACGTCACCCAGCGCACCGGACTCGATGAGTTTGCGCACGGTGAGGAAGTCCGAGTCCCAGCGGCGGTTCTGGTAGACGCTGAGCTGTACGCCCTGGCGCTCGGCCATGGTGATCAGGGTTTGGGCTTGCTGCGCATCGGCCGCAAACGGCTTGTCACAGACCACTGCAACGCCGTGTTCAATACCGTCGAGCACCAGCGCCGGGCGGCCCTTGAGCGGCGTCGACACCACCAGCACATCGATTCCGGCTTCCACCAGTTGGCCGATGCTGTCGAAGGCCGGTACGCCGGGGTGCTCGGCACCTAGCAATTGTCGGCGTTCCGGGGAGCGAGTGACCACGCCCACGAACGTCGCCGCTGGCAGGCTGCTGATCAGCGGAGCATGGAAAAACCGGCCGCCATGGCCGTAACCGACAAGTCCGATGCGCATGAGTGAATTCTCCTTATGATCGTTCCCACGCTCTGCGTGGGAACGCCGCCATGGACGCTTTGCGTCCGCCGTTAAGTGACGCGGAGCGTCACGGGATGCATTCCCACGCGGAGCGTGGGAACGATCTGAATCGGGGTTAGCCGTAGAAGTGGGGGCGGTCAGGGAGTGCGACTTTGACGATCTGGCCGCTGTTTTGTGCTTCGATGCAGGCGTCGGCAGCTACGGCGGCGGCGAAACCGTCCCAGGCTGATGGGCCGCCCACTTGGCCAGCGCGCACGCCATCAATGAACGCCTGCAACTCAACGTCGTAGGCGGCAATGAAGCGATCCTTCCAGTCCATCAAAATCGCGTTCGACAACTTCGCGCCACTGCGCAGTTGAACCTGCGAAGGCTCCGGCAGTTTGGCGATGCCGGTCTCCCCCACCACTTCGCACTGAATGTCGTAGCCGTATTGGCAATTGACGAACACTTCGACGTCGATGCGTGTGCCTTTGGCGGTTTCCAGCAAAACAATCTGCGGGTCTTTCAGATGCGCGAGGGCCCTGCTGCTCTTGCGCGGGAACACCACTTGCACCGAGACGTAATCGTCGTCGAGCAACCAGCGCAACACGTCGAGTTCATGGATCAGCGTGTCGGTAATCGCCATGTCAGTCTTGTAGTTATCGCCCACGGTCGGGTTGCGATGCGCGCAGTGGAGCATCAGTGGTTCGCCGATCTGGCCGCTGTCGATCACCGCTTTCAGTGCGCGATACCCTTCGTCATACGGCCGCATGAAACCGACCTGCACCAGACGCTTGCCGTGGGCCACTTCGGCCTCGACGATGTTGCGGCAGCCTTCAGCGGTGACGGCCAGGGGCTTTTCGCAGAACACCGGTTTGCCGGCAGCAATCGCCGCCAGCACGAACTCTTCGTGGCTCGGCCCCCAGGAGGTGACGAGGATTGCTTCGACTTCCGGCGCCTGGATCAGCGCGTGGCCGTCGGGGTAGACCTCGGCGGTCAGTTTCAGGTCGGACACGACCTTGGCCGCTTGCTGCAGATTGATGTCGGTCACCGCCACGACCTGGCTGTTGAGCAAGGTCTGGCTGCAACGACGAATGTGATCCTGGCCGATGGCCCCGGTGCCGATGACGCCTAACTTTAATGACATGTAAGGACTCCTTGTTGTTCGATTCAGGGCAATCAGTACTGACGGGCCTTGGCCAGTCGTTCGTTCAGGGTCTTGGCCACCGTATTGGTGCGGGCGCTGGTGGAGACTTGCGCGACGCCGACCCGCCACCACGACAGGTAGCCATGAATCATGGTTTTGGGCAGGACCTTGATGTCGATCAGCGTCGACACGGTCTGCAAGCGCGCATCGGCCAGCGCCGCTTGCAGCTCTTCAACGGTGTTCACTTTGTAAGTCTTGCAACCATAGGCCGCCGCGCTCATGGCGAAATCCACCGGCACAAAACCGCCATCGAGCTTGCCGGTGTCCGGGTTACGGAAACGGAACTCGGTGCCGAAGCTGTCCATGCCGTTGCCCATCTGCAAGTTGTTGATGCAGCCGAAGGTCATGTTGTCGAGCAGCACCACGTTGATCTTGCGTCGCTCCTGGATCGAGGTCGCCAGCTCCGAGTGCAGCATCATGTAAGAGCCGTCGCCAACCAGCGCGTAGACCTCACGCTCGGGCTCGGCGAGCTTCACGCCCAATGCGGCGTTGACCTCGTAGCCCATGCAGGAATAACCGTACTCGACGTGGTAGGTGTTCACGCCCTTGCTGCGCCAGCTGCGCTGCAAGTCACCGGGCAGGCTGCCAGCGGCTGCGACGATCACCGCGTCCTCGGCGAGGGTTTCGTTGAGCACGCCGAGCACGCGACTCTGGGTCAGGCACGAGCCGGTCAACTCGATGAATTCGCGCAGGACCGCCGGGTCCATGGGGTCGTTGATTTCCGGGGAGAAGTCTTTGCTCTGGTACTCGATTTGATAGAGCCGATCGACCTCTTCGTCCAGTTGCACCTTGGCCTGGCGCGGTTGATCGCCCCAGCTGGAACGGTAATCGCCCAGAGCTTCGGACAGCGCCAGCAAACCGGTTTTCGCGTCCGCCAGCAATTGCACACCGTCGAGTTTCAAGGCATCACACGGGCTGATATTGAGGTTGAGAAATTGCACGTCCGGGTGCTGGAACAGGGATTTCGACGCGGTGGTGAAATCGCTGTAGCGGGTGCCGACACCGATGATCAGGTCCGCTTCCCTGGCCAGCAGATTCGCGGCCAGGCACCCGGTTTCGCCAATCCCGCCGACGTTCAGCGGGTGGCTAGACACCACCGCACTCTTGCCGGCCTGGGTTTCGGCGAAGGGAATATCAAAGCGCTCGGCAAACGCCTGCAACGCCGCGTTGGCACCGGAATAACGAACCCCGCCACCGCAAATGATCAGCGGCTTGCGCTTGCCTTTAAACAGCGCCAAGGCATCGCCGAGCATCGCGTCGGTGGCCGGACGACGCTCGATTCGGTGCACGCGTTTTTGCAGGAAATAATCGGGGTAATCGTAGGCTTCGGCCTGCACGTCTTGTGGCAGGGCCAGGGTCACCGCGCCGGTTTCGGCAGGGTCGGTGAGCACGCGCATGGCGTGGATCGCCGCAGTCATCAACTGCTCGGGACGGTTGATGCGGTCCCAGTATTTGCTCACGGCCTTGAACGCGTCGTTGGTGCTGATGCTCAAGTCGTGGAACTGTTCGATCTGTTGCAGCACCGGGTCCGGCTGGCGGCAGGCGTAGACATCGCCGGGCAACAGCAGCAAGGGAATGCGATTGGCGGTGGCGGTCGCGGCGGCGGTCAGCATGTTGGCCGCGCCCGGGCCGACGGATGAGGAGCAGGCGTAGATTTTGCGCCGAAGGTTTTGCTTGGCGAAACCGATGGCGGCGTGCGCCATACCTTGCTCGTTGCGGCCTTGATGGACGATCAGGTCGCCGCTGTCCTGCTCCAGGGCTTGACCCAGGCCCAGCACGTTACCGTGGCCGAAAATGGTAAAGATCCCGGCGACGAATTTGCTCTGGATGCCATCAACCTCGATGTACTGGTTATCGAGGAATTTCACCAGGGCCTGAGCCATAGTCAGTCTTGTTGTGGTCATAACCGATCCTTTCAAATGCACCCGATCCCCTGTAGGAGCTGTCGAGTGAAACGAGGCAGCGATCTTTTGATCTTGACAGTGGAAAACAAAGTCAAAAGATCGCAGCCTCGTTTCACTCGACAGCTCCTACAGGGAATGAGTCAGGCCAGAGATTTGTTCAGGTGATCCATGCTTGCGCCGATGGCTTGCTGAATGTCCGTCAGGCCATGGACGCTGTCGGCAAACGGTTCGAACGACAGGTAGCCGCTGTATCCACCGCCGAGCAATGTGTCGATCTGCACGGCATTGCCAAGAATGTCGCCCTCGCCCACCAGCACGCGATGGCCGTCGCGGATGGTCGCCAGCGGAGCCTCGGCATCTTCGACACCGGAGATGTGCACCAGCCCGGTCAATTCGGGGAAAAACTCCTGTTCGCTGGCCAGATGATGGTGAAAGGTGTCGTGGACCAGGCGGAACACATCCAGCCCACCGACAACCTTGATCGCCTCCACCGCCGTGCGTTTGAGGCGCAACGAGCATTCCTCGAAGCCCAGCGGCTCGATGAAACCGAGAATGCCGTGATCGCGCAAAATCGGCGCCAGTTCACTCAAGGCGGTGCGAAGACCTGAAGCGCGCTCGGTTTCATTTCGCCGGTCGGCGCGATCATTCAGTGGACACATGACCAAACCCTGCGCACCGCAATCCCGGGCATAAGCCGCCAGTTTCAAGGCCTGCGCCCGGCGCTCGTCATTCCACACATCGAACGGATACAGCGCGTTGATCGACAGCACGCTGATGCCTTTGGCTGCGCACAACTCTCGGACGCGTTCGGGCGCGGAGCCGTCTTCGATCTCGACGTCCTTGAGGTCGTTGCGGATCTCGATGGCGTCGGCCTTGAGGGCCACCGCCAGGTCGATGAACGCAGGCAGGGACAAACGTGGGGCGACCATACGGTTCAGGGCGAAACGCAGGGGTTTGCTCATGATTGTTGTTCTCCGCACAGGTGAATCATTTGGCTGTCGGCATGCTGAATTCAGGGCCCTTGGCGATGCTGTCGTCGCTAGCGAAGCACGACACGCGCTTGCACCTCGCCGGTGGCCGGGTTGAAGACATTGCTGAACCGCTCGCTGCCGCTGTCTTGCACTTGACCGTCGATGTAATGGCCGATGACCAGGGCGTCGCTCATTGTTCTTGTTCTCCGTGCAGAAAAGTCAAATCAGAGGTCGAGCAGCCAACTGTGCTGCGGATCGTTGTGGAACTGCCAGACCCGTTTCGGGCCGGCCATCACGTTCAGGTAATACGACTCGTAGCCGTAGGGCACGCTGACCGGGTGATAGCCCTTGGGCACGACCACGAGGTCGCTGTTTTCCACGGCCATGGCTTGATCGATGCTGCGGTCGTCGGTGTAGACGCGCTGGAACACGAAGCCCTGGGGCGGGTTGATCTGGTGGTAATAGGTTTCTTCGAGGAAGCTCTGGTGCGGCAAGTCGTCGGTGTCGTGTTTGTGCGGCGGGTAGCTCGACGAGTGTCCCGACGGCGTGCGCACTTCCACCACCAGCAGCGAATGGGCGGGCTCGGTGTCGGGCAGGATGTCGCAGACGTAACGGGTGTTGGCGCCCTTGCCGCGCACGCTGCGCTTCATGGTTTCGGGTTTGATCAGACGTGGGCCGAGGCCTTTTTCGGTTGAGCCCGGTGCGGCGCAGACGGCGATCTGCACGTCGCTCAACGCAACGACTTGAGCCTGACTGCCGGGGGGCAAGTACGCGGCGAACGGCGATTTGTCTTCAAACACCGACTGGCGATCGCCAAGGTTGTCCCAGTCGAACGCGCCCTGCCCCGGCGCTTCGCCCTTGATGCTGACGCGGCCACTGAGCAGCACCAGGCACAGTTCTTTATCGCCTGCCGCCACCGGCAGGGTTTCGCCCAGGCTCAAGCGGTAAGCGGCGAAGCCGACGTATTCCAGTTCACCTTTACCCAACTCGACCATGGTCCGGCCACGGGCGTTGCTTTTGACCAGCAGGCTCATAGCGCAATCCTCTCGTCTAGCAAGGCACGCAAGGTGTCGTAGCCTTTTTTCGCGTAGACGTAGCTCGGCGCCACGGCCGGGTCTTGTTCGGCCTCGACCACCAGCCAGCCGTGATAATCGTTGGCCAGCAACACATCAAGGAGTGCGGCGAAGTCGATGTCACCATCGCCCGGCACGGTGAAGGTGCCGTTGATGATGCAGTCGGGAAAGCTCCACAGGTTGTTGCGCGCCAGTTGCACCACCGGTTTGCGCACGTCCTTGAAATGCACGTGGCAGATGCGTTCGATGTGTTTGCGCAAAACGTGCAACGGCTCGCCGCCGCCCATGTAGCAATGGCCCGAATCGAACAGCAGACCGACTTCACTGCCGGTCAGCGCCATCAGTTTGTCGATGTCTGCCGGGGATTCGACGTAAGCGCCCATGTGGTGGTGATAGGCCAGGCGCACGCCTTGGGACAGGGTGAAACGCGCCAGCTCGGTGAGCTTGTCGGCGTAGTCCTGCCAGGCTTGGTCGGTGTGGAAACGCGGGCGTTCCACCAAGGGAATTCGCTGGCCCTGGATCGAGTCGGCCACTTCACCGTAAACCAGCACCTTGGCGCTGTTCTTCGCCAGCAGCTCGACATGACTGCCGATGGCATCGATTTCTTCGGCCACCGAACAGCGGGCCAGACGGCTGGAATACCAACCCGACACCAGCGCCAGATCGTAAGGCCGCAGCACGTCACCGACGCCTTTGGCATCCTTGGGGAATTTTCCGTTGAGTTCGAAACCTTCGTAACCGATTTCCTTGCCTTCGCTCAGGGCAGTGCTCAGCGGCGTCTCGCCACCAAGGGACGGCAAGTCGTCGTTGCTCCAGGAGATCGGGTTGATGCCAATTCGGATAGCGGGCATGGCTGCACCTTTTGTTGTTTTTTAAATTTCCGTTGGGTCTGAGGCCGTCTTCGCGGGCAAGCCTCGCTCCTACAGATCACCGCAATACCGTAGGAGCGAGGCTTGCCCGCGAAGAACGATAACGCGGTGCTGCGTCATGCGCGGGCGGTGCGCCAGGCGTCGATGAGTTCGACGAAGGTGTCCTGCACCTGGCGGATCAGTGCTTCATCGTCGATCTCACCGGCCAGCCATGCGCGACTCGGTTCCTGGAAAATCGTGCGGCCCACGGCGAAACCTCGGCATGTCTGGCTCTGCCTCGCCTGTTGAAACCCTTCGGCCAATGCCGCCGCCGGCGCATTCAGGCCCAGCAACACCACACCTCGGCAATACGGATCACGCTCCTGAATCAACTCATCAAGCTGCTTCCACTCCTCGGCGCTCTGCGCTTCGATCTTCCACCACGCCGGGTAAATCCCCAGGTTGTAGAGGCGTTTCAGTGCGCGATACAGCACGTCCGGATGCGTCGACGGATGATCCTTGGGCGGGATGATTTCCAGCAGCAGTTCATGGCCGCTGACCTGGGACGCTTCATACAACCCCTTGATCTGCGCTTCCTGTTCCAGGCGCAGCAAAGGCTCATCATCAGGATGGAACTGCACCAGGCACTTGATGATTTGCTCTTGCGGCCAGGCAATCAGGTTGCTACCAATCGAACGTCCATGTTCAAACGCCAACGGCCGCGACCCCTGCACTTCCACAGGCCGAGCCACCCACCAGCCACGACCGGTAGCGGCGTTCAGCGAGTCCTGGCCGAAACGTTGATCGGCCAACAACCCGACATCAGCCTCGATCCCTTGCTCACGCAAATCCGCTTCGACCCGCTCCACGGCTTTGATAAAGAGTTGTTTGAGTTCGCAAATGGCGTTCAGATCGCGACCGCCCTTGTGCGCCAGTTCCACCAGTTGCCCACGATGATCAAAGGCAAAGATGAACAGCTGCCGCCACTGTTTGCGCGGCACGCTGACCTGATGCAAACGCTGCAACACCGCGTCCTGATCCGGCCGGGTAATCGGCACCGGGCTGTTGAGCAGGTAATCGAGTTCGGCACGGGTCGGCATCGCCGGGGCGCAGGCATGGCGAGACACCACCAGCCCGCCGCAGGCATTGGCTAACTGGCAGCAGCGTTCATCGCTGGCGTCTTCCAGCCAACCACTGAGAAAGCCCGACATAAAGGCATCGCCGGCCCCCAACACGTTGAGCACTTCCACCCGAACGCCGGGATAAATCGCCCCGTCTTCAAGACGCACCGGAATCACCCCGTGAATCACCGTGCAACCCTGCGGCCCGAGCTTGACCACCAACGTGGCATCGCTCAAACGCCGGACATTGCGCAACGCCGTGAGCAAATCCTCCGAGCCGCCCGCAATCAAAAACTCTTCTTCAGTACCCACGATCAGGTCGAAACGCGGCAGGATTTTCTGCACATGCTGGCTGACGTTCTGATCAGCAACAAAGCGCGTCGCCCCGTCCGCCTTGCCCGCCAGCCCCCACAACACCGGGCGATAATCGATGTCCAGCACCCGTTTGACGTTGTGCTTCTCGGCGTAATCCAGCGCCTGGATGCTCGCCTTGTAGACGCCGTCGGTGGAGAAATGGGTGCCGGTGATCAGCAAGGCTTTGCTGGAGGCAATAAAGGCTTCGTTGATGTCCTCGGCCCGCAGCGCCATGTCGGCGCAGTTTTCGCGGTAGAACACCAACGGAAAGGTTTCGCGGTCCTTGAGGCCCAGCAGGACCATGGCCGTCAGGCGTTCCGGATCGACTTTGACGCCGCTGACGTCACAGCCTTCGCGGGCCAGGGATTCCAGCAGGAACCGGCCCATGTGGTCGTCCCCTACCCGGCTCAACATCGCCGATTTCAGGCCCAGCCGCGCGGTGCCGAAAGCGATGTTGGCGGACGATCCCCCAAGGTATTTGGCGAAGCTTGAAACATCCTCGAGCCGCGCCCCGACTTGCTGCGCATAGAGGTCGACGCCAAGGCGCCCCAGGCAAATCAGATCCAATTGACGCCCACTGGCAAAACGAGTCTGGCCCATGCTGGCTCCTGTTATTTTTATCAGCCTGCGTTCGGGGCGATGGAGGCGCCGAACGCTCTTGGTGGGATGCAGACTAAAACGACCGGGACCGAACAATCAATAATTATTCCAAATAATTTTTACGTGGAATATTTTTTCCAATAAACTTTTACAAAAGCATTCCAGACACAGTGCATCGTTTCAGCAAACCTCACGCCGGCCGCAAGCTCAAGATTTTATTCCGGCCTACCCTGTAGACTGCGCACAGCCAACCTATTGTCAGGGGACGACACACAAGTCAGCCCTATAAGAACAAGCCAGAAGGATTCCCTATGTCCCGCACCGATCAGCCGGCTACGACCGAGAGCACGCCCGACAGCGATCTCGTCAGCCCCCCGATCAATGCCGAGCGTCTGCTGCAGCTGATCACCAACGAATACGAAAGCCTGCCGCGCCAGCTCAAACGCATCGCCAGCTACATGAGCCAGCAAAGCGACCGGATCATGGTCGACCGCATCAGCGACATCGCCCGCGAGTGCGAAGTGCACCCGTCAGCCATCGTGCGGTTCTCCCAGCGCTTCGGGTTCAGCGGTTTCAGCGAAATGCAGGCCCTGTTCCGCGAGGCGTACACGCACAAAACCACGCCAGTGCAGAACTACCAGCAGCGCATTCGCAGCATGATCGCCAACAAATCGCAGAAAGCCAGCGGCGGCGACCTCGCCCGCGAGTGCATCGACGCGACCCTGTCCGGCATCGAGCGACTGGGGCAAGAGCTCGATGACGAAGCCTTCGACAAAGCCGTCGACCTGGTGGTCAATGCCGACAACATCTACGTGGTCGGCGTGCGCCGCTCCTTCGCCGTCGCCGATTACCTGGTCTACAACCTGCAACACACCAACAAACGCATCCACCTGGTCTCCGGTCTCGGCGGCAGCTACCGCGAGCAAATGCGCAGCGTGCGCGCCAATGACCTGGTGATCGCGATCAGCTTCACGCCCTACGGCAAAGAAACCCAGCACTGCCTGCGCATCGCCCAGCACAATCAGGCGAAAACCCTGATCATCACCGACAGCAATCTCTCGCCGCTGGCCAAACGCGCCAACACCGTGCTGCTGGTCAACGAAGGCAGCTCGTTCGCCTTCCGCTCGCTAAGCGCGACCTTGTGCCTGTGCCAGGCGCTGTTCATCGCCGTGGCCTATCGACTGGAACTGAAGGTCGACGAGATCCACGAGCAGGTCGGTTTCGAAGATTAGCCCCGCGCCGTTTGCACGTTGCCGAACCTCAGCTAAGGTAGTCCATCCCGACATGGACACCTGAAGGAGCGGCGCAATGAAACTGATCGGCATGCTGGATTCGCCCTACGTGCGGCGCGTGGCCATTTCCGCCAGGCATTTGGGCATCGACCTGGAGCACGAATCGGTTTCGGTGTTCCGCCACTTCGAGCACTTCCAGCAGATCAACCCCGTGGTCAAGGCGCCAACCTTGGTGCTGGACGACGGCGAAGTGTTGATCGACTCGACGCTGATCATCGACTACCTCGAAGCCTTGGCCGGCCCCGGCAAAAGCCTGATGCCCAGCGACCTCAAACAGCGACTGCGCGCATGGCGCCTGATCGGGCTCGGGTTGGCAGCGTGCGAAAAGTCAGTGCAGCTTTACTACGAACGCAACCTGCGCCCCGCCGAAATTCAATACCAGCCGTGGGTCGAGCGGGTTGAAGGCCAACTCGCCGCAGCCTATACAGCGCTTGAGCGCGAGCTGGAAAAACAGCCTCTGGCAAACGGCGCCTTGATCGGACAAGACGGCATCACCCTCGCCGTCGCCTGGAGCTTCACCAACCTGGTGACACCGGATCAAGTCGATGCCTCACGCTTTCCTTTAATCGCCGAACTCACCGCCCAGGCAGAAAAGCTTGAGGCCTTCATCAGTACCCCGATAACCTGACCGGCCCCCCTCGAACGGACCCGACCATGACCGCCGCCGAACAACCTGCCCCGGCCCTGAAGGAAATTTTCAACGCCGAACGCCTCAACCACATCGCCACCGAAATGACGGCGGTCTACCCCGAGTTCAACTCCAAAGCCTTCCTGAAAATGGCCAACGACGGCCTCGCCGACCTGTCGATCATGCAACGCATGGCCCGCGTCAGCGAATGCCTGCACGCCGTGCTCCCGCTCGACTACGACGAATCCCTCGAAGTCCTGCGCGCCCTCGCCCCCCGCCTCAACAGCGGTTTCGTCAGCATCTCCCTGCCGCATTACGTGGCGATGTATGGTGCGCATGATTTCGAGCGCTCGATGGACGCGCTCAAATACTTCACCGCGTTTGGGTCGGCGGAATTTGCGATTCGGTATTTTCTGCGCAGCGATCTGGAGCGGTCGTTGGCGCTGATGCACGAATGGTCTCGGGATGAGAATGAGCATGTTCGGCGGCTGGCCAGTGAAGGCAGTCGACCGCGATTGCCGTGGTCGTTTCGGTTGGAGCAGATTCAGAGTGATCCGGCGTTGGCGGCGGGGATTCTCGATAACCTCAAGGCGGATAACAGCCTTTACGTGCGCAAGTCGGTAGCCAATCACCTGAATGACATCACCAAGGACCATCCGGAGTGGGTGTTGGACTTGATTGAGGGGTGGTCGCTGGAGAACAAGCACACGGCGTGGATTGCCAAGCATGCGTTGCGTAGTTTGATTAAGCAGGGGAATCAGCGGGCGCTCGCGATTATTGGGGCGAGTGGTAAGGCTGAGGTTGAGATTATTGGGGTGAAGGTGGAGCCGGCGGTGATTCGGTTGGGGGAAAAGATTACGTTGTCGTTTGCGGTGAAATCCACGGTGGCGGAGAGCCAGCGGTTGGTGATTGATTATGCGATTGACTACGTTAAAGCCAATGGCAGCACTTCGGCGAAGGTGTTCAAGCTTAAGGCGATGACGCTACCGGGCAAGGCGACTGAACAGGTCAGCCGCAGTCAGCAGATCAAGGAGCTAACCACTCGGAAGCACTATGTGGGCAAACACGCAGTGCACATCCTGGTGAATGGCGAACGCCTAGCCACCACCTCCTTCGAAATCCTCGCCTAACTTTTTTGTAGCAGCTGCCGAGCAGCGCGAGGCTGCGTTCGGCTGCGAAGCAGTCGTAAAATCAGACAACGGGTTCTTTCAGAAAAACCGCGTTTACCGGATTGCGAAGACCACGCCCTCAATCGCAGCCTCGCCCTGCTCATCACCCGCAAAAAATTCAGGCACCGATTGCCTGTTAAGTAAATCCACCCCGCTCTTCCCAGCCCCATCTTGCCAGCACATCAAAAATGGCAACATCGCCTGATGGCCGCGCTTTATTTTGTCTTTTTCGTGGGTGTGCATCTGGTGTGAACACCGATCTGACACTGTCCGACTTCTTCCTTGAGCTGTTCAGATGCGTACTGACATGCCTCCAGATTCTCGTACTCAGCATGATCAATCGATACAACGGGCGACGCGCCTGTCTTTGAAATACAAAACGCCCGATGCAATGCTTCGGGCGTTGGGGTGAAACAGGTGTAAATCTATTTCAGGACTAGACATGTCCACATCGGGTCGCTTGAAGGACTTTGCGACAGGCAGCAATCGGTCAACTGCGAACGCGCACCGCGTCTGAGATGCTGCCGTCCAAAACTGCCGTAGACAGGCTGATGGCAAGTTGGTAGCGTGAAGCCGCCGCGTTGAATATTGAAAGGATATCGAATGTCACTAAAAGACTTATTAGAGCGAGGCTATTTCCCGAAAGAATTACCTAGCCCTCCGTTCACCACAACGCCCTTTGCAAATATTGTAGCTGCACCAGTCGCCCCACTTCCTGCTGATTTCGCGAATGGAGCAGATCCAAAATACAAGCAGTTACCGACGTCAAAAATAGCTAGATACTCTCATGCCCGTGGCGGACTATTACGACGTAAATTGGGAATATGTAACCCACTACACTATTATCTTCTCGCTAAGGAAATAGTTGATAACTGGGCGACTATATCCCCCATGGTTTCTGGAACTGCCATTGCCGCAACCGCCCCCGAATTTAAAACCTCGGGTCGCGCAATCGAAGGCCGGCACTCTCACGGTGCACGGGCAATACTTGCTCAGAAGAATCGCTTGGGTAGAAGATTTTCATTAGAAACAGATATAAGTCGTTTCTATAGTAGCATTTACACCCATTCGATACCTTGGGCTCTTCATACGAAGGCTGCCGCCAAGGCAAACCGAAGTCGGACGACCTTACTTGGAAACAATCTCGATTATCTTGTAAGAATGGGGCAGGATGGACAAACTATCGGAATCCCAATTGGCCCTGACACATCGCTGGTTCTAGCGGAACTTCTTATGCAGCGATGCGATGCTGAATTAATCGCAAAAATTCCAAAGCTAAAAGGCCACCGATTTATTGACGACTATGAGCTAAGCTTCTATACCAGAACGGAAGCTGAAGATGCGTTTCATCTACTTGAAAGAGCGCTAAGCGATTATGAACTGGCTTTAAACCCAAAGAAAACCAGGGTTCTTGAGTTACCTTTACAATTTGAAGCATCATGGGCAACCGAGCTTCGAAGTCATAATATTCGGACATCAGTATCTGGCCAAGCAGTTGATATGGAAGCACTTATTAACAGGGCTTTTTATTTGCATAAGCTATTTCCAGATGAAGCAATCTTAAGTTACGCAATTGCCAAACTTAGAGCAGTTGTTTTGCATTCGAGCAATTGGGAGTTATTTCAGCGACTGTTACTTCTTTGCGTTATGCCAGAGCCAGCGACATTTCCCTATGCTATTGACCTTATAATCAAATGGGTGAACGCCGGTTTCTCTGCGACAATTCCAGAACTACATGAAGTAGTTAACTCAATAATTACTACACATGCGCCACTAGCGCATTCCAGCGAAGTTTCGCATGCGCTGTGGGCGAGCATCGCCCTTAAAGTCAAACTCACGACCGAGGCCGTTTCGGCGCTGTCGCTGGCAGATGATTCGGTTGTGGCGCTGATGGCATTAGATTGTGAGAGTAGAGGGCTTATGACGGCAGTGCTCGACAAGTCCAATTGGGAAATCCATATGACTCCGGCTGGACTATATGAGGAGCATTGGCTTTTATCCTACGAGGCAAATATTAAGGGTTGGCTGCCTTCAGTAGGCGGAGGTGACCACGTTGCAGCTGATCCCAATTTTGGATACTTAAAAGCGTCCGGCGTCTACTTCTACGACACGTCTCCTTTGGTCGCCTTCCCTATTCCGGCTCCGACACTACCAACTCCAATACCAACATCCACAGCACACTCACCTTGAGTGCAACAATAATGATGTTTAACTTCTCACCCAAAGCAGATGCGCTTTCATAGTATATATCCAGGGTAATATTATCTACGCTATTATCGAAAGACATCAAATAAGGGGTTGGCAAACTTTCAGAAGATGGCCACCCCAAAATGCAACGAATATTTATACACAGCTCTGTCAACAAAACAACAAAAAGCAATGGAACCCTTAAAAATTTCCATATTAATTATTTGAATACGAAAAAATCAGACGCACATGTAAACACGTCCAGCAGCAATTGTTCCAGTGATCTAATACTGACCAGCCAAACAATTCTTTTGCTGGGTCGAAACTGGCTTCAGGTTGTCGCACACCTCCCTCTCTGCCCTCTGCAAAACCGACTGTGAATTCGAGTATAAAAACAATCCATCCACCAATAATGGTTCTAACCGATGACTCGGGGTGAGGCTACATTACGCCGCCCCCACCACCGATTAACCGTCATATTATCAGTGGGCCTGCCATACTATCGCTAAACATTTTTATTCTTCCATCTTGAGAAATTTTTATAGCCAATCCATTTTCCGCCAATAAAGCAGCCACTGTCTCCCCCGTACCTTTGACGCCTTTAACAGGTTTCTTTGAAATATCAATGAAGGAACCATATGAAACAAGATCGCCTTGTTTTGTAAAAACTGTAGCACCATCACTGGAAAGAATGCGCAGCAAAGTTTGGGTGTGCTTTTCATTCATTATAGACAACGGCTTCATCGTAAAACCATTCTCAGACAACAACAACGAATTAACAGCATCCGAGTCAAAAGGAATCCAAATAATTGAACTTAAGCGTCGCCGAGAAAGATATAGAATAAAGTATAAAAGACTCTGAACAAAAGGCTCATCCACGCCCAACGTAACACGGATTACTTCTGCAATTTTATTCAAGTCACGAACACGCCACCCGTTTTCTTTATAGTTAAATTCCACACCTTCAGATCCGACAATCGAAAACTCTGATTGACTTGTAACTCTGAACAATACATCACCACCCTTGATAGTTTTGCTTAGAGTGTAATCATCAACAAAAGAACCAAGCGATTGACGAGAGGAATCAACCACAAACAAATTTGAAACTTTCAAAGTTTGATCCGCAACGAAAAAAGATGTCTGCCCGTCGGCCAAATACCAAAATCTCTTATCGAGCTGATTAATTGGCGACAACGCTCTCCCGCTTACCAATTGATAAAGATCGCCCTGACGCTCTTGATCACTCTTCTTCGAAAACGCATGTATGGACCGTGTAAGCACTAACCCCGTAGTAAACCCTCTACCTTCAAATTGCGTCGTTGATAGTTGGCCAAACAATCGAATAAGGTATTGAATGTACCTGTAGTCAAAGCTCCCTTTGCCAAAATGCTTAGCAATAGCAAGTTCAACCAAATCATCCCCAAACTGCTGCGGTCTAACAATTAATTTCTTTATTGTTGCACTACTTAATGTTAACGCCAAAGCAGCTTCAAAATTATTAAGCAGCTTTTCCAAACCGGAAAAATATGCGCCTGACAAAATCAGCGAAAACGAAGCTTTTACCTCCTCCCCCTGAAGAATTCGCCCGAGTAAAACTACAGTCTTCCCGTCATCTACTACATAAACACCACGATTAACATTGTCTAGAATGTCTATACCATGGTGCATTTTTACACCAACAATCGGACGCGAGTCGAATCTAACTAAGCAGCCAAAAAAACGGCGCACAGCGCCTAACAGATAGGGAAGCGCGTGCTTTTCATATTTTTTGTAGTCTAAATAATCTGCGAAATCTATCATCGTGTTTTCGAGTAATCCAATTTAAGAGTTATAGTAGCTAGTCAAACAACCAATGGTTTAAGATAAGGAGTCAAAACACACGTAACCCCTAACATATCCAAAATAAACAAGATTTGAAACGCAATGAATGAGACCGGCACAATATATGGTATAGCGTAAATAGTGACTGCACGAATCCGTTGATAAACTCTAGAGACACCAGTTATATGGTAATCATCCTTCATTTCAAGCGAGGCGAGTGAAAAATCAACCCGTGTATGATTTTCAGAATCAGTAGATATGAGATTATATCGATCATGGAACTTGTCGAGTGGAATGCTTATACCACTTAATTTTGACTGCTTCATCTCCGTCCTGAGTTCCCTTATCAATTCTTTTATCTTGTCTCCACATTCATTTAAAGTTTGAGAGCGAACTTCATATCTAGCAGTAGAGTTTATGACCGAATAAACCAAAACTGCAACTGCGAGAAAAATCTGCAGCATATTCAAAACCTTGGAACTGAATGCAATACTCACATCTGAGTTCTGCACCAAGGGTATAAAAATCAGGCCTAGCGATAGCATTGTAGTAGTAAAAAACGAAAAATTACTCTGCCTTTTTAAGCGCACAGAAGCATTGAATCTGCATCTAGCAGTCACGCGCATGCTATTCAGAAGCTTCTCCGCAGGATCATCTATATTTTTTTCTATAGGCCCTAAGCTAAAAAGCCATGAAAAGATAGTACCGACCGCCCCCCAAACTCTTTTTAAACACATGAAGATCTTCTTTAGTAGATTAATAGATTTTAAATGAATCATTTGGCATGAAACGCTCACTCCACTCTTAGCAAAGATAACACAGTCGCAGTTACTATTCATATCAAAAAGCCATTAGCCAAAGCAACGTGCCTTATAGGTCAAAATTTTCAGAGGCTGCGGAACCCAGTTGGTAAAACTGGAGAACATATCACTTTCCTGAGGGCATAAAAAACCACGCAGTTCATTAACCTAAGCGTCTAAGAGTGGAGGCCGAGGTCAGAAGCGAACCGGCGAAGGTGAATTTGCAATCCATTGAGCGGACGTAGTTACCCCGACACTTGCCGGGCTCGAGCGGCAGCAATGTTAGCTGCCCGCCACCGCAGGTAGTGATCGGCCATAGGCAGCTAATCAGACGTGCCAGGAAACCAAGTTCAACTCCATAAAAAAAACGCGATTCAACCATTCGAAATGGATTTACTTATTCCCGTAACTTTAGGCAGCGCGAGCCCGCTCGAACGCTGCCTCACGCTGCTCGTCAGCTACTAAGAAAAGAAATCAGGCGTTAACTGATCCTAGATTTTACTTCCTCTGTGACGACGGGCGAACCGCTCGCCACAGAGTTTTTGTATTACTCCTTCACCTCAACCTTATCCAACGCCTGATTCACCGCCAATTCCCCCAACATCACCACCTGCGTAATCCCCAGCAGCGTCTTGCGGTGCGAGTTATCCAGCAACGCCGCAAAATTGCTGAGCATGGTCGTGGCCGAGCCCAGTGATTCGCTGGCGTTGGCCAGCAGGGATTCGGTGTCGTACTTGGGGTTGGCGAGGAACATGGGTTCGGGTTCGTGGGTGCTGGCCATGATGTTTGCACCTGGATTGAGGTAGTGGTCGAGGGCGCGTTCGGCGGCTTCGTGGAGTTTTTTGGAATCGAGGGATTCGTAGGGGATGCCGGATTGGTGTCTGGTGGGTTTGGTGTTGGTTTGATCATAGTAAAACTCCGATGCTACTTAAAAAGGAGCCATCGCCCTCTCGCTACCAAACGGAGGGTGGCGGCCATACGGAGGTTGGTAGACCGGGCATCGGAACCGGCGCTCCCGAAGGAGCCCTACGCATGGCCACCATAAAATCGCAGTCCTGAGAAAGGACCACCGAAGGTGACGCTATGCGTCGATGCTGTGGGTCTACCAAACCCATCGCTGTTTTTCAGCGACGGGACCACGATAGAACCCACGCCCTAGACGCACAAGCCGGCGGATTCTGGCGTACGCGTAGGTAATGACGCAAGGCGTTGTAGCCGTTGGGACGTAACACTGAGTGTCTTTAAACGTGAGCCTTGAAACCTGTTTAAGTGCATCAACAATCGAGCAAAACATCCATGCCTGAATATGGGGTGTCAGGTCTGGCGTCATCGCGGGCAAGCCCGCTCCCACAGGGCTTGTGGCGAATTCGACGTCGTGGGTGCATCGGGTTCGGGTTTATCGCTGGCGCTGGTTGATGGGATTACTGGATCGGCCCGGCAGCATCCGCGTCAGGGTGTTATCCCGCACCCAATAGTGATGAAACAACCCCGCCGCTGCGTGCAGGCCAATCAGCCAGTAACCCGCGCCGCCGAGCAGTTCGTGCCAGTACTTGAATTGCTTGGCCAAATCCGGATCCATCGCCACCGGCGAGGGCAGGTAGAACTCGAAATAGGGCATCGGTTTGCCGCCGGCCGAGAGCATCAGCCAGGCCAATAACGGCGTGGCGATCATCAATACGTACAACGCCAGGTGCATCAGGTGCGAAACGCCGGTCTGCCATTTGGGCAGTGCCGGGGCAATCGGTGGCCGAGGCGTCAGGCGGCCGAGCAAGCGCACCCACACCAGGGCGAAGATGCTTAAGCCGAAGAGGCCGTGCAGCCCGAGAAACATGGCTCTCAACGGTTGGCCCTTGGGCAGCAGGCCTTTGATTTCGATGCAGGCGTACACGCCCACAAACAACGCCAGCATCAGCCAGTGCAAGGTGATTGAGAGTTTTCCGTAGCGTTGTACTGCTGAGTCGCGGGTCATAACGGGCCTCTTGAATGTCATTGCCGGCTGCCGAGTCATTCATGCGGCCGGGGTCCGGTGTGTCACCGCACCGACGGGCCACACCCTGCCCGCCGAGTCTTAAGGCAATCTGAAGACAGCGGCTTATGGTCTTTTTGCCACCTTCAGACTCCGTTAAGAAATGCCTCGGATACTCCTCCCACACTTACCCGGGAGGCGTCTTCCAATGCCTGACTTTGAATGGAATATTCCTCTACCCCTGCGCTTCGGCCAGGCCGAGACCCCGCCGATGAACCTGGCCAGAGCGTTGCCGGACGACGTCGAGCGGCCTGTCTTCGAAGCCTTTATCCAGCAACGTTTTCGTAAGGCTCACGGCGCCGATATCCGTCATTTCAGAGCGGGCGCATCACGCTGGTCAACCGCCCGGAAGGCGGCTTGCGCGCGACGCTGTCCATTCCCGACATCCAGCCGCGAGACCCGCTACAGCGCACCACGCGCGAGTGGCCGCCGAATGCTTGAGGATCTCCGGCAGGGGCTTGCGGTGTGAGTTCTCCAGCAATCCTCGGCTGAATGCGGTGTGGCAGATCGGTCGCCATCGCGAGCAAGCTCGCTCCCACAAGGTTCTGCGTCGACCACAACACTCAAAACCAACACCGCCCCCCTGTAGGAGCGAGCCTGCTCGCGATAGCGGTGGCACATCCAGCCTTGAAGTCATTGCCATGCCACTTTGCAAGCCGTTTACAGTTCCCTCACTTTTTAACGCTCGCCGAATAATGCGCCACCAACGCATTGGCATGCCCATGCCCCATCCGGTGCTCATCCTTCAGCCAAGCCACCATTTCCATATGCTTCTTGCCGCTCACTGTCCCGAGCAGATCCAGCCAATGGCTAATGGGCTGCCCATACTTTTTCTCGATAGACGGGAAGTACGACGCCGGGCCTTTCACTTTTGTCTCTTCGCTCATGCTGCAAGCTCCCTTTTTCACGACGGAGTGTCGGTGGACGCTCCTTGTCTTCACCCAACGATTGAAGGCCAGGATGGCTGCGCAGTCCAGTCGGAACACATCTGTGTAGGAGCGAGCGGTGCGGCGATCCGACTTGCCCGCGAAGAACGAATACGCGGTGTGTCAGGCCTGTCGCCTTCGCGAGCAAGCTTCGCTCCTACTGGGGAACTGGGCCTCGCAGCAAGTCCTGCTCGCGCTCACACAACTCCACCACGTAATCCCACATCACCCGCAATCTCACCGACTTGTGCAGCTCCCGACGCGTGCTGATCCAGTAGCTGCGCTCAATGCTCTCATCCGCAAACAGCGGCACCAGCTCCGGATCGGCGCTGGCCATGTAGCACGGCAGCACCGCGATCCCCAACCCCGAACGCGCCGCCTGTTGCTGGGCGATGACGCTGGTGCTGTGGAAGACCACTTGGGGATTGCGGCAGAAGCTGTTGAGGAACATCAGTTCCTGGCTGAACAGCAGGTCGTCGACGTAGCCGATCCACGCGTGGCGGCCGAGGTCTTCGCGGCTGTGCAGCGGGGGTGCCTTGTCGAGGTAGGCCTGGCTGGCGTAGAGCGCCAGGCGATAGTCGGTGAGTTTGCGCGTGACCAGCATGTCGGCGGCCGGGCGTTCGAGGTGGATGCTGATCTCGGCTTCGCGGTTGAGGATGCTGACGAAGCGCGGCACCGCCACCAGTTCCACTTCCAGTCCGGGGTAGCGTTCGAACAGCCCGTTCATGCGGCTGGCGAGGAACATGATGCCCAACCCTTCGGTCACGCCAACGCGGATCTTGCCCAGTGGTGCGGTGGACTGGGTGATTTCTTCCTGGGCCAGCAACGCGACATTTTCCATGGCTTCGGCGTGTTTGAGCAGTGCTTCGCCGGCCGGGGTCAGTTCGTAGCCCTGAGCATGTTGGACAAACAGCGCAGTGCCGAGGCTCTTTTCGATGGCCTCGATGTGCCGGGCGACGGTGGCGTGGGTGGTGTTCAAACGGCGGGCGGCGGTGAGCAAACGCCCGCTGCGCTGCAATTCGAGAAAAAACCGCAGGTCATTCCAGTCGAACATAAGTCGTCCTTGGTTCTACGCTGTGTGAGGCGCTGTCTGAAAACGCACAGCGGCTGCGCAAAAACTAACATTCTTTTGACGAAAGCTAACAACTAGGATGACCGACAACAAGAACAACAATACGAGGTCAGGGATGCAGACTTCCCTTGATGAATTCGACTACATCGTGGTCGGCGCGGGGCCGGCCGGTTGTTTGCTGGCCAATCGGCTGTCGGCCGACGCGCAACACCGCGTCTTGCTGCTCGAAGCCGGCGGCCGCGATAACTATGCGTGGATTCACATCCCCGTGGGTTACCTGTTCTGCATCGGCAACCCGCGCACCGACTGGTGCTTCAAGACCGAAGCGCAACCCGGCCTGCAAGGTCGTGCCCTGAGTTACCCGCGCGGCAAAGTGCTGGGTGGCTGTTCCTCGATCAACGGCATGATCTACATGCGGGGCCAGGCCGGCGACTATGACGGCTGGGCCGCTGACGGCAATCCGGGCTGGCGCTGGAACGACGTGTTGCCGCTGTTCAAGAAAAGCGAAAACCATTTTGCCGGCGACTCGGAATTTCACGGCGCCAGCGGCGACTGGCGGGTCGAGCGTCAGCGGCTGTCGTGGCCGATTCTGGATGCGTTCCGCAGCGCCGCCGAACAAAGCGGCATTGCCAGCATCGATGACTTCAACCAGGGCGATAACGAAGGCTGCGGCTATTTTCAGGTCAATCAGAAAGGCGGAATTCGCTGGAACGCGGCCAAGGCGTTTCTCAAACCGATCCGCCATCGCGCCAATCTCACCGTGCTGACCGACGTCGAAGTGGACCGTGTGCTGCTGGAAAACGGCCGTGCCTCAGCGGTCAGCACCCGTTACCAAGGCCAGCCGAAAACCTTCAAGGCGCGCAAGGAAATCGTGTTGTGCGCCGGCGCCGTCGGCTCACCGAGCATTCTGCAACGCTCCGGTATCGGCCCTCGCCCGCTGCTTGAAAAACTGGGGATCGGCGTGGCCCACGAGCTGCCCGGCGTTGGCGGCAATCTGCAGGATCACCTGCAACTGCGGCTGATCTACAAACTGGAAAATGCGCGCACCCTGAACCAGATCGCCGGCAGCGTGTGGGGCAAGATGGGCATGGGCCTGCGTTATCTGTACGACCGCAGTGGCCCGCTGTCGATGGCGCCGAGTCAGCTCGGAGCGTTTGCCCGCTCGGGGCCGGAACAGACCTCGGCCAATCTTGAATACCACGTGCAGCCGCTGTCGCTGGAACGCTTCGGTGAACCGCTGCACGCCTTCCCTGCTTTTACCGCGTCAGTGTGCGACCTCAGGCCGCAAAGCCGTGGACGGGTGGAGATTCGTTCCGCTGATCCGCAGGAAGCGCCGCTGATTCAGCCCAATTATTTGAGTCATCCAGAGGATCTGCGGGTCGCCGCCGATGCCATTCGCCTGACCCGACGCATCGTCGCCGCCCCGGCCCTGCAAGCGTTCAAACCGGTGGAGTACCTGCCCGGTGACAGCTTGCAGACTGAAGAAGAACTGCACGAAGCCGCTGCGCGGATTGGCACGACGATTTTCCATCCGGTGGGCACCTGCCGCATGGGCAACGATGTGGAGGCGGTGGTCGATGCCGAGTTGCGCGTTCACGGGATTCCCGGATTGCGCGTTGCTGATGCCTCGATCATGCCGCGCATCACCTCGGGCAATACCTGTTCGCCTACGCTGATGATTGCCGAAAAGGCTGCGCAATTGATCCTCAACCCCGGCGCAGGGAGCCTTACCCCAGAGAAGGAACTGCTAACTAACGCCTGAATCACACCCGTAGGAGCGAGGCTTGCCCGCGAAGAACGATGACGCGGTGTATCAGGTCTGACGCCTTCGCGAGCAAGCTTCGCTCCTACAAAGATTGATATTCACCCGCTTTATGGATACGCGGCGCCAGCCCACAAGACCGGCGCCGACAGTGGAACAACAAAAACAATCACTGTGAGGGATACCGATATGTCAGAACATGTTCAGCCCCTGGATGCCACGCTCAGCGTCGACACCAGCCCCGACACCCGCAAAGTCATTTTCGCGTCGTCACTCGGGACAGTGTTCGAGTGGTACGACTTTTTCCTCTATGGCGCCCTCGCGGCGGTGATCAGCAAGCAGTTTTTCGCCGGGGTCAACGACACCACGGCGTTCATCTTTGCGTTGATGGCCTTCGCTGCCGGTTTCATCGTGAGGCCCTTCGGCGCCTTGGTGTTCGGCCGGTTGGGGGACATGATCGGGCGTAAATACACGTTCCTCGCGACCATCGTCCTCATGGGCCTGGCGACCTTCTGCGTCGGGCTGTTGCCGACTTATGCGAGCATCGGCATCGCCGCGCCGATCATCCTCGTGGTGCTGCGCATGCTTCAGGGCCTGGCCCTGGGCGGTGAGTACGGCGGTGCTGCGACGTATGTCGCCGAACACGCGCCGATGGGTAAGCGCGGTTTCCACACCAGCTGGATTCAGTCCACCGCGACCCTCGGCCTGTTGCTGTCGCTGCTGGTGGTGCTCGGCTGCCGTTATTTCACCGGCGACCAGTTTGAAGTCTGGGGCTGGCGCATTCCGTTTCTGTTTTCCATCGTGCTGCTGGGCATCTCGACCTGGATTCGCTTGAGCCTGCACGAGTCGCCGGCCTTCGTGAAAATGAAAGAGGAAGGCAAACTCTGCAAGTCGCCGCTGCGCGATTCCTTCGGTAAATGGGAAAACCTCAAAGTGGTGCTGATCGCCCTGTTCAGCATCAACGCCGGGCAAGCCGTGACCTTCTATGCGGCGCAGTTCTACGTGCTGTTTTTCCTCACCCAGTTCCTGAAAATGGACCCGGCCCTGGCCAACAGTCTGCTGATTGTCAGCGTGATTATCGGCGCGCCGTTCTTCATCTTTTTTGGCTGGCTGTCGGACAAGGTCGGGCGCAAACCGGTGCTGATGATCGGCCTGCTGCTGGCCACCGCGCTGTACTTCCCGATCTTCAAATCCATCGCCCATTACGCCAACCCGGCCATCGACCAGGCCAGCCATCAGGCCCCGATCACCGTGCTGGCCGACCCGGCCACCTGCACCTTCCAGTTCGACCCGGTGGGCAAGGCGAAATTTGACAGTCCGTGCGACAAGGTCAAAACCTTCCTGGTGAAACAGGGTCTGCCCTACACCAGCCAAGCGGCACCGGCCGGTAGCGGCGTGCAGGTCAGCGTCGGTGACGTGAAACTGGATGGCTTCGACGAAGCGGCCCTGCGTGGTGCGGTGACATTGGCGGGGTATCCGTCGCAAGCCGATACGCAACAGGTCAACAAGGCCATGATCGTGGCGCTGATGGTGGTGCTGATCATTATTTCCGCCATGTGCTACGGCCCGCTGGCGGCGCTGATGGTCGAATTGTTCCCGACCCGCATCCGCTACACCTCGATGTCCCTGCCGTACCACATCGGCAATGGCTGGTTTGGCGGGTTCCTGCCGACGGTGTCGTTTGCGTTGGTGGTGTATACCGGGGATATCTTCTATGGGCTGTGGTACCCGGTGGTGATTACCGCGGTGAGCCTGGTGGTGGGGATGATCTTCCTGCGTGAGACGAAAAACGTGGATCTGGATACCAACTGATAGCGACCGCGAAATAACGCCCCGCGCTGCGGTGATACTGTTCACTCAAGCCCGGGGCGACACATTTGTGGCGAGGGGGCTTTTGTGGCGAGGGGATTTATCCCCGTTCGGCTGCGAAGCAGTCGTAAATCCAGACAACTCATTCAGTATGAAAGAACGCTGGGGCCGCTTCGCAGCCCAACGGGGATAAATCCCCTCGCCACAGGTAAGCTAAACGATCTTTACAGCCCCGACACTCACCAGACCGAGGCCCCATGATCATTTCATCCGCATCCGACTACCGCGAGGCAGCACGCCGCAAACTTCCGCGTTTTCTGTTCGATTACATCGATGGCGGGGCGTATGCCGAGCATACGCTGCGGGCCAACAGCGCCGATCTGGCGGGCATCAGCTTGCGTCAGCGCATTCTGAAAAACGTCGAAACCCTGAGCCTGGAAACCACCCTCTTCGATCAGCCCCTTTCAATGCCCATCATATTGGCGCCGGTCGGCCTGACGGGCATGTTCGCCCGCCGGGGTGAAGTGCAGGCGGTCAGAGCGGCGCAGAACAAAGGCATCCCGCTGTGCCTTTCAACGGTGTCGGTGTGTTCGATCGAGGAAGTCGCGGCGCAGAGCCAGCAATCCATCTGGTTTCAGCTGTACGTGTTGAAAGACCGGGGCTTCATGAAAAACGCCCTGGAGCGGGCGAAAGCCGCCGGGGTGAAAAACCTGGTGTTTACCGTCGACATGCCTACCCCGGGCGCCCGCTACAGGGATGCGCATTCGGGCATGTCCGGGCCTTTTGCATCGTCGCGACGAATGCTTCAGGCCATCACCCGACCCGACTGGGCGTTCAACGTCGGCGTCATGGGCCGCCCGCACGACCTGGGCAACATCTCGAAGTACCTGGGCAAAGCCGTCACGCTCGAAGACTACATGGGCTGGCTGGCCAATAATTTCGACCCTTCGATCAGCTGGAGCGATCTGGAGTGGATTCGTGATTTCTGGAAAGGCCCGATGATCATCAAAGGCATCCTCGACCCGCAGGACGCCAGGGACGCGGTGAGCTTTGGCGCGGATGGCATTGTGGTGTCGAACCACGGCGGGCGACAGCTCGACGGCGTCCTCTCCACCGCCCTGGCATTGCCGCCGATCATGCAAGCGGTGGGCAATGACCTGACGGTGCTGGTCGACTCGGGCATCCGCTCGGGGCTGGATGTCGTGCGGATGCTGGCCATGGGCGCCAAAGGCGTATTGCTGGGGCGCTCCATGGCCTACGCGCTGGCGGCCGATGGTCAACGCGGGGTGGAGAACATGCTGGATATTTTCGCCAAGGAAATGCGCGTGGCCATGACGCTGACGGGGGTGACTTCGATTGGGCAGATTGATGAGTCTACGTTAGTCGAAGCGGTACGAATGGGCTAAACACTGACGCTGAAAACGCCCCATCTTCTGTAGGAGCTGTCGAGTGAAACGAGGCTGCGATCTTTTGATCCTGTTTTTAAAGAAGCAAAGTCAAAAGATCGCAGCCTCGTTTCACTCGACAGCTCCTACAGGGGGCCGCCGTGGCATTTTCGCGAGCCTCACTCAACGTCTTTGAGCAGCTCAAACTTGACTTGATCGGGATAGAACGCCACATACCCGCGAATCTGTTCGACCGACACCTTGGGGTCTTCATAGCGCCACACCGCGTTGGCGCCCTCATGCCCCGGGATCTGCAAACTGTAATATGTGGCGTCGCCCTTGTACGGGCAATAGGTCGTGTGGTCGGTGCGAGCGAAATACTTTTCGTCGATGTCCTCCCAGGGCACGTAATACACCGGAGGATAATTGGCCTCCAGCAGCACCAGTGCACGCGAGGAGGCGGCCACCTGAATACCATGAAACTTCACCAGCAGGCTGCCCGGCTGCTCGGCGATGGTGATGACAGGACTGGGACCGGTGCTCATGGAATGCATTCCTCATGACGGTGATGGACCTGTGGGGCAAGATTTACGCCCCGCTCATGTAGCGAGGGAGCTTGCTCCCTCTCAGCTGCGCAGCGGCCTCAGAATCTGAGACTGCGAAGTTTCAGGTATAACCCAAAATTCGTCGGCACGACGGCCTCGCAGCCGAACGGACCTTTTTGACTGCCGCAAACAAACGCAACAGCTTTGCTGTACATCCATACAGATAATGATTGATCCATTGCTCATCACCGGCCATTCTGTGCGCCTCTTGCACACTTGATGAACGATGGTGGTTATGCAGCTGTACCTCTGTGAAAAACCTTCCCAGGCCAAAGACATCGCGGCGGTACTCGGCGCCAAGCGTCGGGGCGACGGTTGCTGGCTGGGGACGGGCGTCACGGTGACCTGGTGCATTGGCCATCTGCTCGAAACCGCGCCGCCGGACGCCTACGACGCGCGCTACAAGCGTTGGGTGCTGGCAGATCTGCCGATCATTCCGGAAAAATGGAAGATGACGGTCAAACCGCGCACGGCCAGCCAATACAAGGCGGTCAAACGCCTGCTCAGCGAGGCGGATGAGCTGGTGATTGCCACCGACGCCGACCGTGAGGGCGAGATGATTGCCCGGGAGTTGGTCGAGCATTGCCGCTATCGTGGGCCGATCCGGCGACTGTGGCTGTCGGCGCTGGACGACGCGTCGATACGCAAGGCGCTGGCGGCGCTCAAACCGGGGGCCGAGACCTTCAGCCTTTATCATTCGGCGCTGGGACGTTCCCGGGCCGACTGGTTGATCGGGATGAACATGAGCCGCTTGTTTACGTTGCTGGGCCGTCAGTCCGGTTATCAGGGCGTGTTGCCGGTGGGCCGGGTGCAAACACCGACCTTGCGGCTGGTGGTGGATCGCGACCGCAGCATTGCCGATTTCGTGCCAGTCGCCTATTGGGCCATCGACGTGCAGCTGTTGCACGACGGCACGGCGTTCACCGCCCAGTGGCGCGCGGCATCCGACGTCTGTGACGATCAGGATCGCTGCCTGAATCAGGCGCTGGCCCAGCAAGCGGCTGCCGCCATCAGCAGCGCGGCGAGTGCCCGAGTGATCAAGCTGCGCACCGAGCGGATGCGTGAGGTTGCGCCGTTGCCGTTCGACCTGGGCACCTTGCAGGAAGTCTGTTCGAAGAAGCTCGGGCTCGGCGCCCAGGAAACCCTCGACATCGCGCAGGCGCTCTACGAAACCCACAAAGTCATCACCTACCCGCGCAGCGATTGCGGTTTCCTGCCGCTGAGCCAGCACAGCGAAGCCCCGGGCATTCTCGCCGCGCTCCGGCAGGCCGATCCGTCCCTGAACGCCTTGAACGATCACCTGGAGCCACAGCGCCGCTCACGCGCCTGGAACGACGCCAAGGTCACCGCTCACCACGGCATCATCCCGACGGCCGCGGCAAAGCATCTTGATCGACTGGTGGGCAAGCAACGTGCGGTCTACACCCTGATCCGCGCGCGTTATCTGGCGCAGTTCCTGCCCAACCATGAATACGACCGCACCCAGGCCGACTTTGACTGCGCCGGTGAAGCCTTGCGCGCCGTCGGCAAGCAAATCGTCGAACCCGGCTGGAAACGCGCCCTGCCCGAGGCGCTCGCCCCGGCCAAGGGTCGTGAGGCACCGGCGCCGCAAACGCTGCCGATGTTGGCCGAAGGGCGTGACTGCGCGATGGCCGACGTGAAGCTCAAGGATCTCTGGACGCAACCGCCAAAACCGTTCACCGAAGGCGACCTGATCAAAGCGATGAAGAACGTCGCCAAACTGGTGGAAGACCCGCTGCTCAAACAGAAGCTCAAGGACACCACCGGCATTGGTACCGAGGCGACACGCGCCTCGATCATCCAGGGCCTGCTCGACCGCGGTTACCTGGTCAAGAACGGCAAGGCCCTAGCCGCGACTCCGGCCGCCTTCAGCCTGATCGATGCGGTGCCGCGCGCCATCGCCGATCCCGGCACCACGGCCATCTGGGAACAGGCGCTGGACATGGTGCAAAGCGGTGAGATGAGCCTGGAGGAATTCGTCACCAAGCAGGCCGCGTGGATGAGCAAGCAGGTCGCCCGTTGCGCGGGCCTGAGCCTGACCATCAGTGGGCCGGCGAGCCCGGCCGGTCGTGGCGCCACCCCGTGGAAAAACAAACGAAAGTCCGCCAAGCGCAAGCCGTCGACAGGCGCCAAACGCACGGCGAAACCGGCCAACAACGCTTAAAGGCACTTCGAATGGACCGTGATGGTCTAGTGTTCTTCAAGCCCGGCGATGGCCCCATTTTCTGAAAAGGCATCGCAGCCACGTTTCACTCGACAGCTGCTACAGGAACCTTGTTTATGATTATCGTGCACCACCTGAACAACTCCCGCTCCCAACGGATTCTCTGGTTGCTGGAAGAACTGGCCATTCCCTATGAGCTGAAGCGCTATCAGCGTGACCCGAAAACCAATCTGGCCCCGCCGGAATTGAAAGCGATCAACGCCCTGGGCAAATCGCCGGTCATCGAAGATGGCGCGCAGAAACTGATCGAGTCCTCCGCGATCATCGACTACCTGATCCGTCGTCATGGCCAAGGGCGCCTGCAACCCGATCCGTCTACTTCCGCCTACGACGAATACGTCCAGTGGCTGCACTTCGCCGAAGGCTCGGCCATGCTGCCGCTGATGTTGAACCTGTACGTCGGGCGCCTGGGTGAAGCCGGTGCGCCGCTGCATCCTCGTATCAACTCCGAAGTCGCCAACTACCTTGGCTACCTCGATACGGCGTTGAGCCAGTCCGATTACCTGCTCGGTGACGCGTTCAGCGCTGCCGATATCCAGATGAGCTTTATCGGCGAGATTGCCCGGGCTCAGGGCAAGCTGGGCAACTACCCTCATGTAGCGGCCTGGGTTGAACGCTTCCAGGCACGTCCGGCTTACGCCGCGGCGTTGAAGACAGGTGGGACGTACGACTTCGCGCCCCACTGAGTGATCCCGAAAGGGCCACGGACGGCCCTTCGATCTGGAGGAGAACCCGGCATGCCCTCGATGGAACTGCACGCCGCACACCGCGACGACCTGGAAACGATTGAAAACCTGATGCAGTTCTATATGCACGACTTCAGCGAGTTTCTGCCGCTGAAACTCGGTGAGCACGGTTTCTTCAATATCCAGCCGAAACAGGATTACTGGCGTAACCCCGCAACCCGGCCGTTTCTGATCAAAGTGGATGGAGAGCTTGCTGGTTTCGTGACGGTGGACGACGACGTTCATATCGAGGGTGCCGAGCACAACATCGGCTACTTGTTTATCAGCCGGCGCTTTCGTGGCCAAGGTGTCGCGAAGTTTGTCGTTTCCACCCTCTTGAGCCGGTTCCCCGGTCAATGGCAGATTTTCCACATCGACGCGAACCCGCCTGCACGGCGATTCTGGGCCAAGGTGATGCCCGAGCTCGCGGGCGATGAATTCACCCTGCATCAACGGTCGGTAGACGGTTATCCCTGCACCTTCTATCGCTTCCAACACCTGCTGCCATCGTCCTGACCGGGGCGTTGCGGCGCTGCTTTTTAATTCCAAAGCGCTTTGTCCGACAATATGTAGTGACTGAAAATAATCACTACATAACGGTTGACGCCTCCGATTTGCCCTTGCATGATGCAGACATCTCCCCGATCGGGAGTACAGCAACATGTTTGAGCAAGCTCGTCTGACCGCCGAGCTGTTTTTCCCGGATACACGCTGCCCACAAGGCAGATTGAAGAAGCTGACCTGGCCCGAACGTCCAGTACAAAGACGAGAAGCGCTGGCGATCAATCCTCATGAAGCTTGTGGCCGACCCTCAAAAGTCGGCGGTGGCCTCCAGGTTTTCGCTGCTTCTCTTCGTTGTGACGCTATTGCGTAGCAGTTATTCAACACGACTACATGCAACAGACGCGAGACCCCGTCGAATTGACGGCCGACCGCTGACGTCCTGGTTTCGGTGCCAGGGATCAACTAACCGATGGGCTACCTGTATTAGCGAATCAACTTTGAAAGATCACCAAATTGGTCAAGGGGCATATTATGAATCTGAACAATCAACCTACTATCGATGAACTGGCTCATCTGTTCGCGGCGCAAAAAGACAGCCACGACAGCCACATTCTGTGGATCAGCAAATCGGGCCAGGTTCAAATCGACTGCCTGTCGCCGCACTCCCATGAAGCGGAGTTCGACCAGAACAACCAGAACCTGCTGGCCCGACTGAAAATGTACCGTCGCGGCCAGGGCTATGTCGGCAAGAAAGCCGCGGCAGACAAGGACTTCATCGGTAATGTTCTGCAAACGCTGAAACAGGCGTGGGCTTCGATGCAGAACAAGAACGAAGTTCGGGTGATTGACCGGTTCTACTGATATCCCCCACTGCTCATCAATAAAAAAGGCCCCGCTCGTCATATCGAGCGGGGCCTTTTTTTGTTTGTCTCGTGCGCCGCAAATGCAGCTATCGTTAAGCGTATTCGCTGCTGTGCCCTTGGAGACTTGCGATGAAAAATGCGCTGACATTTCTGTTGTTGCTGTCCACCGCAACGATTGCTCAAGCAAACAAGATCGAAGGTGTTCCCTCGTTCGATGTGGAATGCCCCGGGAAAATCATCGTTCACGCGGATCAGGACGGACCGGTGTTGATCAACAACGTAGAAGCCGAAACCAAAGCCATGATCAAAGAGCGCAGCTTCGAAGCCAAAGGTTCAGGCGTCACGCTCTCGATCGTCCTCGCCGATGACGACTCGGTGACTGTGAGCTCCACGGGCAAGACCTCCAATGGCGTCTGCCAATCACTGGACGACTGACTCCGTCGCCACCGCGCCCAACACCAGATTCATAAACGCCACCGACGCCGCGCTGTGATAGTTGTTCTTGCGCCGAAGCAAAGCCGCCCCGCGAGTAGGCGCCTCCCCCCGTAATGGAATTCTGCGCAGTGCCCGGTCCTGGGTGGCAATAGGCTCCGGAAGGATAGTGGCAATGGCCGTGTGCCGAATCACCTCCAGCAAGGTGCTCACCGAGTTGACCTCAATCACCACCTTCGGTGTGATCTGCTCCTGGGCAAAATATTCATTGATGCGGGTGCGGGTGACGAAGTCCGTCGCCAGCAGCGCAAAGTCCAACTGCGCCACCTCTTCAGCGGACAACGCGACCTGGCGTTCATATAACGGGTGATCCCGCCCTACCATCACCCCAAGGGTTTCGGTAAACGCCGGGATCGATTCGATGTCGGCATTTCTCACCTGGGTAAACGCGATGGCGATATCCAGCGAGTCATCCGCCAGCCCCGCCTCGATGTCATCCATCGACAACTCGAAAATCTGCAGGTGGATGTTGGGAAACCGTGCCACGTAATCGCGTACCAACGGCCCCACCAGATACGCCATGAACGTCGGCGTCATCGCCAGGCGCAAGGTGCCGCGCGACAAGTCCTTCACGTCATGCAGCGCCCGTTTGCCGGCTTCCAGTTCCACCAACACTCGACGAGCACATTCGATGTAGGCCTCGCCCGCATCGGTCGGCTTGACCGTGCGCGACGTTCGATCGAACAGGCTCACACCCAGGGTTTCTTCCAGCTGGCGGATCTGCTGGGACAGGGTCGGTTGTGAAACGTGCAGCGCCTCGGCGGCGCGGGTGAAGCCGCCGTGGTCGGCAACCGCCAGCAGATAACGCAGATGTCTCAGCAGCATGGGAACACCATCTATAGGCCGGGCTTATGCGCAGCATTGTATATGGGTCTTGGACGCTATGGATCAATCGGCAGAAGATTGCTTCACACCCAAGCAACCCAACGCCTACAGGAGAAACACCATGCAACAATCCCACGCCTACAACGATCCAAGCCTGGCCCTGACCACCTCGATCCTCGATGCGAAGGCCCGGAAAAATCTGTCCTGGCAGGACCTGACCGACGGCACCGGCCTGGGTATTGCCTACGTCACCGCCGCCCTGCTCGGCCAGCACCCGCTGCCGGAATCCGCCGCCAAAGTGATTGGCGAAAAACTGGACCTGGACGCCGACGCCGTGGCCCGCCTGCAAATCATCCCGCTGCGCGGCAGCCTCTCGGGCGTACCGACCGACCCGACCATCTACCGTTTCTACGAAATGATCCAGATCTACGGCACCACGTTGAAAGCCCTGGTTCATGAGCAATTTGGCGACGGCATCATCAGCGCAATCAACTTCAAGCTCGACATGAAGAAAGTCGAAGATCCGGAAGGCGGCCACCGCGCCGTGATCACCCTCGATGGCAAGTTCCTGCCACTGCGCCCGTTCTAATCACACATCTCCCTGTAGCAGCTGTCCTGTGGCGAGGGGGCTTGCCCCCGTTCGGCTGCGAAGCAGTCGTGAAACCTGCAAGCACGGTGTCTCTGAAGGAGTGCTGGGGCGGCTACGCCACCCAACGGGGGCAAGCCCCCTCGCCACAGGACAGCTGCTACAGGCATCTGAATAACTTATGAGGACGTCACCATGAAAGCGCTCATCGAAGGTTTCTTGAAGTTCCAGAACGAAGCGTTCCCGCAACGCACCGATCTGTTCAAACACCTGGCCACCACCCAGCATCCCGGCACGCTGTTCATCACCTGCTCTGACAGTCGCGTTGTGCCAGAACTGCTGACCCAGCAAGAACCCGGAGAACTGTTCGTGATCCGTAACGCCGGCAACATCGTGCCCTCTTACAGCCCGCACCCGGGCGGTGTCTCGGCCACCGTCGAATATGCGGTCGCGGTGCTGGGCGTGACGGACATTGTGATCTGCGGCCACTCGGATTGCGGCGCCATGACTGCCATCGCCAAGTGCAAATGCATGGATCACCTGCCGGCCGTCAGCGGCTGGTTGCAACACGCTGAATCCGCCAAGGTCATCAACGAATCCCGCCCTCACGCCGATGACGCGGCGAAGGTGAGTTCGATGGTTCGGGAGAACGTCATCGCGCAACTGGCTAACATCCAGACACACCCGAGCGTGCGCCTGGCCCAGGAAAAAGGGCAGTTGAACCTGCATGGCTGGGTCTACGACATCGAGACCGGTTCGGTCGACGCGCTGGAGGCCGGCAGCCGCCGCTTTGTGTCACTGGCCGAACACCCGACCACCTGCGCCGTGTATGGCAAAGCCGTCGAAGCCGCTTGATGGGTGGCCGGACTAAATCTCTAACACCAAGGGCTCATCACCCTTGGCCGGCACTGCGCAGCAAATCAGTACTTCCCCTGGCGCCGGCAGCTCGGCGGGCAGGTTCAGATAATGCACCTGCCCGCTGAGCAACCGGGTGCGGCACGTCCCGCACGAGCCGCCACGGCAGCTGAAATCCGGGTTCACGCCTCGGCTTTCAGCCAGTTCCAGCAAACTCCCGCCACCCGGCTCCCAACGTGCCTCCTTGGCCGAGCCTGAAAACACCACTTTCACCGGGCTGTCCGCTGCCGGCACCTGTGCCGGGGCCGGACTGAGTTGGTCGCGCAGACGGACCAACGTGGAAGGCCCGAACGTCTCTGCGTGAATGCGCTCGTCGCCGATGCGCAAGGCCCGCAAGCTGTCGTAAATCCCTTGGGTAAATGCACCGGGTCCGCACAGGTAGAAATCGTAATCGTCCAGCGGCAGCAACGCCTTGAGCAACTCGATATCGACCCGCCCCGCCACCTCGAAATCCTCACCTTCACGGGCATGATCCTCGGGTTGGCTGAGCAGGCGCAGCGCCCGCACCGAGTCCTTGGCACGGGTGGCCAGTTCGTATAACTCATCGCGAAACCCCAGCTCGGCGAGGCTGCGGGCACTTTGAATGAACCAGGTCGGTCGAGTGCGGCGGATGCGTTCGCCTTCGTAGATCACTTCGCGCAGCATCGACAACAATGGCGTCACGCCGACTCCGGCAGCCAGCAGCACCAGCGGCCGTCGCTCATCCGCTTTCACCGTGAACCGGCCCTGAGGCGCGCGGGCTTCAATGAGATCGCCCTCGCGGACACGTTCGTGCAGATGCGATGAAATCAACCCGTCACGCTTGACGCTGATACGGAAGAAACTGTCCGACGGTGCGCTCGACAGGCTGTACGTGCGCACCAAAGGCGCCTGCCCCTCAGCCAGGCAAAAGCGCACGGGCAAATGCTGCCCGGCCTCGAAGCGCGGCAAGCCCGCGTCGTCGGTTGGCTCCAGGTAAAACGAACGAATGCTGGTGCTTTCTTCAACGATGCGGGTCACCCGCAGCAACCGCCATTGATCGCGCAGGGCGTCGGCCTGCAAACGCCCTTCGGCCTGCTGCCAACTGCCGGTCATCAGGCTGTTGGGGGAGAATCCTTCGAATTGCCAACGTAGCGACAGTACGCCAGCGCGGCGCACGACGTGCTCCACGGTCATTCGCCAGAGCCGTTCGGCGCCCTGGAACGCCGCTATTTCCGGGCCTTCCAGGATGATCTCAGTGCGCCCCGCAATTTGCAGCACATCACCCGATTCGAAATCGACGAACAGCAGACCCACCCGTGGATTCAGCAGCAGATTGCCCAAGGTATTGAAGTGCAGGTTGCCGGCGAAATCGGGGATCGTCAGCACGTTGCCTTCTACCCGTACGAAGCCGGCATTACCGCCGCGGTGCGAGACATCCACCGAACGTTTTGTCGGGTCGCCATCAAGGTCTACGTAGCTGGTAAGGAAAAAGGTATCGGCGTTGCCGATGGTCGCCCGGGCGGCTTCGTCGAGCTCATCAAATCGCTCGACCTCCACCGCAGACGAAGCGCGGCCCACTGACCCGGGGTCGACGGCACGCAGTTGAATGTATTGCGGGCAATTGCCGAAGGCGTGTTCGACGGCCACGGCAAAACCGTCTTGGGTGGCGGCACTGATGCGGCCATTCATTCGGTTGCGCCGACGGGTTTTCAGATCGATACCGAGCAGCCCCACCGGAGCGCCGACCTTGAGCGTCGGCCTGACGGGATCGCCCTCGGCGGGCAGGTGTTCGAGTAACAACTGACGGGGATCCGGCGAATGCGCAAATCCGGGTGGCCCTTCGATCAGGGTCGCCCATGGCACGCCGTACTCATCGACGGCGCCCACCAGCAAATACGGCAGCTGCGCGTAAAACAATTGATGCTGCTCGGGCAGGTAATCGCGCACAACCTTGCGCCCGAACACCTCCATGCGTTCGGCCACACCGACGCTTTCCTGCAACTGCCGCTCGCCCGCGTGCCAGGGTGACGCGCCCTGCTCCTGCGACTGATTCATGACGACCTCTACGCCTTCGTAAACAGGTGTCTATCGCCCGCAAGCCTGTGCTGGCTTTTGTGGCTCAGACGTTCAAGCGTAGTTCGCCGTGTCGGCCTATGGCGGGTCGTCGGATGTACGGAGCAGATGAAGGGCGTACCGGATCAAGGCCCTTGAGGGGTTTCATACCACTGGCGAGACGGCGTCGGGAAACGCATTTTCTGCCGGATATGCGCAGCGTTCGCGGCGCTGCTCAGCTGTTCCAGCAGCAGGAAAGCGACTGCCGTTGCCGTGCCGGGGCCGCTAGAAGTGATGAGGCGGCCATCGACCACCCACGGGCCAGTCGACGAAACGGGCACCAGTTTCAAGCAGCTGGTTTTTACGCTTGCCACCCACCTGGTGACAGGTCGTGGCGTCTTTGCCTTTCAGCACCCCGGCAACGCCCAGGCACACCGACGATACGTACCCAAAAACCGCAATCCATTGTTGCTTGAGCTGAAATGCCTGCGCCGAGGCGCTCCCGGTTCACGGGAGCGCTGCGCTCACAAGGTCGCCCTGATCAGTGGTCGTCCTGATCTGACGATGATGGCCGACGCTCGGTGGTTTCTTCGGCGTTGGGCGGAACTGGATTACTGCCCGGCGTGAACACGTGGGTCAGCAAGTCCCGGGCATCGATTTCGACGACACCCGGGACCGTGCGGGCCAGTGCAACCACCTGTTCACACTGGCGGTGCGTGTTGACGCGACCGCTCAGCGAGACCGTGCCCGCATGGGTTTTGACATGGATATTCATGCCAAGGGCCGACTCGGCCCTGGTCAGGGCAGATTTAACCCTGGCGGTAATCCACGTGTCGTGCACGACCGTTTCCAGCTCGTGGGAGTAATTCCGAAAAGAATGAAGTTTCATGACGCAGCCCTCACTCAAGACACAGACGCAAACACACCTTAATTATAGTGCGATCGTTGCCTGTGCCAGGAATGCTCAGCGTTTGACCGACAGATCCGTCTGGGTCATGCGACTGCGAATGGTGAACACCCCGTCTCCCGAAAGAATGGCGCTGCGGGCAAACAGGCGACCGCTCTCCCAGTTCGAAAGCCCCAGTTCAGGCTTGTTCAGCGCATATTGGCCGTCGACCCAGCGGGTAATCCCGTTGCCCACAAACGGTGCGTTGACCGCGTTGTAGAAACGCTCATGCGCCGCCCCGTCTTCGCTGATCAGCGACACGGTAAATTGCGGGCTGTAGCGATTGAACAAGGCGATGGCGCTGTCCAGGTCGTCAACGATCTTGAGGCTGACTTCCGGGGTCTCTTCCCATTCCCACTCGCGGCCCAACTGATCCTCGGGCAACGGTTCGGCCAGCGCTTCGGTCTGGTAGCCTTCGGCGCGATACACCTCAACGCTGCCGGTCTGCCATTCAGTCGGCAACCACGGCTCGCTGCCCTCGACGATATGCAACTTGCAGCCCTGGCCCCGAGCGGTGCCGGCCTGCTTGAGCGCGTCGAGGAACAACGGCACCAGTTCAGCGGCGCGGTCGCGCTGGATCAGGCAGACATTCAGGGTGTTGCAGACCTTACGGTCCAAGGAATTGCGCACCACGGCGGCAAAGCGCTGGGCGTCAGCGTCTTGGTCGGCGATCAGCCAGGCGCCACCGGTGCCGTGCAGGCTGACGGCGGTGCCGGCCTGTTGGGCGATGCTGCCCAGTTGACTGACCGCGCGACCCGAACCTCGGGCTACGGCCAGGGACAAACGCCGATCGGCGAACATCGCCCATCCGGCGGCGTGATTGACGCTTTCCACCAAGGACACCGCGCCGGTCGGCAAACCGGCGTCGCTGAGGGCCGGGTTCAGCGCGTGAGTGACGATGGCCTGAGCGGTGCCCAACGCATCGCTGCCAATGCGTAGCACGGCGGTGTTGCCGGTGCGTAACACACCGGCGGCATCGGCGAACACATTCGGCCGGCCTTCGAACACAAACGCGACGATGCCCAGCGGCGACACCACTTGCTCGACTTTCCAGCCGTCGTGCTCGACGCAACTGATGACCTTGCCGCGAGTCGCCGACGCATCGCGCCAGGCGCGCAGCCCGGCGATCATGTCGCGACGCATGCGCTCATCGGCCAGCAGCCGTGTGGTGGATCGTCCACGGGCTTTGGCGCGTTCGATGTCAGCCAGGTTCGCAGCCTCGATCAACGCCCAGCAATCCAGGTTTTCCAGACGTTGGGCGAAGAGATCGAAGAACGCGCTGATCGCCTGATCGGAGACGCTGGACAGCGCAGTGAACGCCGCTTCCGCGCGCTCGATGGCGACGGCCGCCGCTTGCTGGTCAGCCACCGGAATCAGCAACAACTCGCCGCTGACCTGTTCCACCAACAGGTGGTCCCCGGGCTGAAAGCGCGCGGCCAGTTCGGGGCTGACGACAGTGACACGATTACCGGCAAAAGGGATCGGCGTGCCAGCGACTAGACGTTCGAGCGCAAGAGACATGAAGCGGTTTCACCATGCAGGGGGCGGCTGGAAAATGTATAGGAAAATCCACGGAGCGTCATTAACCGCGCCGGTCCGAACGCCTCAGAACACCGACCAGCCAATCCGCTGGCTCAGCAGTTCCAGCGCCGCCATGCCGGCCAGCGAGTTGCCGGCGGCATTCAGTTCCGGGGACCAGACGCACACTGTGAACTGCCCCGGCACCACCGCGACAATCCCCCCGCCCACACCGCTTTTGCCCGGCAAGCCGACGCGGTAGGCGAAGTTGCCGGCTTCGTCGTACAGCCCGCTGGTGGCCATGATCGAGTTGACTTGCTGGGTCTGGCGGGCGGTGAGGATCTGTTCGCCGCTGTGTTTGCAGAACCCGTCGTTGGCCAGGAAGCAAAACGCCCGGGCCAGGTCCACGCAATTCATGCGCAGCGCGCAATGGCTGAAGTAGCTGCGCAGCACGGCCTCGACGTCGTTGTGAAAGTTGCCGAAGGATTGCATCAGGTACGCCATGGCCGCGTTGCGCGCGCGGTGCTGGTATTCGGATTCGGCGACCTTGCCGTCCACCATGACCTGCGGGTTGCCGGACAGCCGACGGACAAAGTCGCGCATCGACAACGCCGGCGCGGCGAAGCGTGACTGGTTGATGTCGCAGATCACCAGGGCGCCGGCGTTGATGAACGGATTGCGCGGGCGGCCGCGCTCGAATTCCAGCTGCACCAGCGAGTTGAACGGCTGACCGGAGGGCTCATGACCGAGGCGCTCCCAGATCGCTTCGCCGGAGTGATCGATGGCCTGCACCAGGCTGAACACCTTGGAAATGCTCTGCACCGAGAACGGTGTCTCGGCATCGCCCGCGCAATACAACTCGCCATCGTTGCCATACACGGCAATGCCCAACTGATTGGCCGGCACCGTGCCGAGGGCGGGAATGTAGTCAGCCACCTTGCCCTGACCGATCAGCGGCCGGACAGCGTCAAGGATCTCGTTCAACAGCGCTTGCATGCCGGGTTCCGAAGTCTCGCCCCGTGGGATTGCGGGGACACGGAGGCTAGACGCTATTGGCTGGCGCTGGATCACAGATTGCTTAAACACCTCCCTCAAAATCACCAACATCCCTGTGGGAGCGGGCTTGCCCGCTCCCACAGGGATGCGATGGTGCCTGTGTATCGGAGTGTGTACAGACGCCCTTGTGACACACCCCATCCATAAAACCCCGCACCAACGACACATCGCAGATACACCCGCTTGATGAACTGTGCCTGTCGATCGGCCAAGCCGATCAAAGCGCTCAACTCACTCAATGCTACGGAGTATCACCATGTTCAAGCTCTCGACTTCCTCCCTCACCCTCGGCCTGGTCATCGCAGGCGGCCTGGCTCTGTCCAACGTGGCTTCGGCTTCGGAATCCGAGGCGTTCAGCATGAAACAACTGGCCCACGGCTACAGCCAGGTCCAGGCCGACACCGCGGAAAAGCCTGCTGAAGGCAAATGTGGTGAAGGCAAATGTGGCGAAGGCAAGTGCGGTTCCGGCGAGTAATTCATTGCCGCGGGGCAATTACTGCCCCGCACACCTGACTGAACGGAGATCAAGCTCATGAACACCTCACTTTCATCGGCCGTCAAAGGCCTGCACCTGAACCTCGACCGTGCCGGCAGCTGGCTCGCGCCTTTGACGCTGCGGTTGTTCATCGCCTGGGAATTCTTCGAGTCGGGCCTGGAAAAATGGAACGGCGAGAACTGGTTCGCCGACATCCAGGACGCTTTCCCGTTTCCGTTCAACCACGTGCCGGCCACGCTGAACTGGGAACTGTCGATGTGGGCCGAGCTGATTTGCGCCCTGGCCATCCTGGTGGGTCTCGGAACGCGGGTGTCGGCCATTATTCTGATCGTCGTCACCATCGTCGCGACCGCCGCCGTTCACTGGCCGGCCGATTGGTCTACATTGAGTGAGCTTGCTCAGGGTTACGCCATCAGCAACAAGGGTCACGGCAACTTCAAACTGCCGCTGATCTACCTCGCCGCCCTTATGCCGTTGTTGCTCTCGGGTGCCGGCAAGCTCAGCCTGGATGCACTGTTGGCTCGATTCTTCTGGCGTCGCCATAACCGTTGACCGACCAGAGCCCGGCGCGTCCTCCACTCCCATAAACACGGAGCATTCGCCATGAGCCTCACTCTCTACGGTTTTGACGGCAGTACGTATGTGCGCACAGTGAAGATGTTGCTTGCGGAAAAAGGTGCGGATTTCGACCAGTTGCAGGTCAATGTGATGAAAGGCGAACCGCACTTGCCCGAACACCTGGCACGCCATCCATTCGGCAAGGTGCCGGTCATCGATCACGACGGTTTCCGCATCATTGAAACCGACGCGATCGTGGCCTATCTGGACGAAGTCCTGCCGGGCCCTTCCCTGACTCCCGACAATGCCCACGACCGTGCCCGCACACATATGGTCATGGGAATTTATGATTCTTATGGCTACGGTGCGCTAGGCTCGGTGTTCGGCTATCACTTGTTCCCCGATTTCATCGGTGGGAAGAACGAAGAATCCCGTCGCAAAGGCATCGAGACCTCGAAAATGGTCCTGCGTGAATTGATGAAAATCAAAGGCTCCGATCCTTTCGTCGCCGGCCAGGATCCAAGCCTGGGTGACTTTTACCTGGCACCTGCCTGTGCTTACATGGCGATGACGCCGGATGCACCGCAGGTGTTTGCCGTCAACGGCTTCGATGACTGGTGGAAACGGATTCAGGCACTGCCAAGCTTTCAGGCCACACCACCGCAGTAAGCTACATCCCTCTCACTTGTGTAGACAGGAGCCACCATGAGCGTGACCACCCAATGGATCGAGATCGACAGCGACGAAGGCACATTCGGCGCTTACCTGGCCATTCCGCATACCCGCAAAGGTCCGGGGATCGTGCTGATCCAGGAGATCTTCGGCGTGAATGAACACATCCGCTCGGTCGCGGAGCAATACGCCGCCGATGGTTACCTGGTGATTGCACCGGACCTGTTCTGGCGCAACGGCCACCGGATCGAACTGACTTACGACGAAGCCGGCTGGAAACGCGCCGTCGAGCTGATGAACGCCACCGACATCGACAAGGCACAGGCCGACATCAAACTGGCCATCGACGCGCTGGATGCGCAACCTGGTCTGGACGGCGGCATTGCTTCCATCGGTTACTGCTTTGGCGGCTTGCTGTCCTACCTCACCGCCACCAATGGCCTGGTGGATGTAGCCGTCGCCTACTACGGCGGCGGGATCCAGAATCATCTGGACCGCGCCGATGAAATCGAGGTGCCGTTGCTGATGCACTTCGGTGAACAGGACAGCCACATTTCACTGGAAGCCGTGGAAAAAATCGCCGAGCGTTTCGAGAACAATGACAACGTGGAAATTGTCGTGTACCCGGAAGCGGAACATGGTTTCAACTGCTCGCATCGCGACAGTTACAACCAGCGTGCAGCGGCTGAAGCGCATGGCAATACGTTGATCTTTTTGGGGCAGGAGCTGTAAAGCCTGACGCCAACGCAAAAGGCACCTTTATCAAACAATGAAGGTGCCTTTTTTCTGCCTGTGATGGCCCCGTTGTGGTCATTGCAACCCTTCTCTACCTCTTCTGAGAAAGCTGCGTCACTCCTTCGCAAGGCGATATTCGACGTGGTTCCCCCCCTACTTCGCCGATCCATCATGCGGTTTGTAAAACCGGAACATCTTGGTTTCAAAGGTTTTGGTGTACGCCCTGGACCAGTCCGGTTTCACCGTGCGGTCATGAAAATACATCGCGCCACCGGTGCGGTCCGACAGCTGTTTGTTCAGCGCCTTGCGCGCGATTTCCTTGGCGAGGGCATATTGGGTTTCTTCCTGGACCGTGTCCGATTTCCCATCGCACCACCACGAAAACTGGCAGCTCTTGGTTTCGGAGCCTTGCTTGACCACCGCGCACACGGTGTCGGGGAAACCGGCGTGGCCGAGGCGGTTCATCACCACGTTGGCGACTGCTTCCATTTCGGCGGTGTCTTTGCCTTTGGCTTCCCAGTAGATGGAGCGGGCCATGCAGGTAATCGCGTCGTCCAGCGGGGACTTGCCGGCCGGGTCGACGGCCTGGACTTCGGACTGAGTGATCGCTTCGGATTTCGGTACGGGCAGATCGCCGCCCTTCTCTGCGGCCTTGTGCTCAAGCACTTGGGCCTTGTCTTCAGCCACTTCTTTTTTTTGCTGCTGGTCGTCGGCAATAACCTGGCCTGCGACAAGGGTAACCACGAGAAACGCAACGGACCATTTGAAGGACATGATGGAGACACTCTGTGTGGCGTCGAGGGAAGCGCCCGTCTGGCGACTTGGCTTCAGTGTAGTAGCCAAATCATGTCAATCGCTGGCAACAAAGCGCAAAAAGGCATTGCGCGGCATGGGGTGGAATCGCGCATCATGGGCGCAGTCAATTCAAGGGAGAATTCCATGCGCGTCCTGTCATCCGCTGTGCGTTTTGCCGTGTTGCCGCTGGGGCTGGTATTCGCCGCCAGTGCCATGGCGACCGAAGAGACGCAACTGGTCGAGTCAATCAACGCTTACCGCAGTCAGGTGCAGCGTTGCGGCAGTCAGGTGTCACCGGAATTGCCACCGCTGACGAGCGATCCGCGTCTGGTGTTATCGGCCAGCGGGCCCGTCGATTTGCAGCAGGCCATGGCCCGGGCGTCGTACCCGATGGTCAACGTGCAGGCGATTACCATGTCCGGGCCGCGTGATGCGCAGTCCGCCATCACGGCGATCAAGGAGAGCTTTTGCCAGGTGGTGCTGGATTCACAGTTCGTCGACGTCGGTGTCAGCCACGAGGGACGCGACTGGCGCATTGTGCTGGCGCGACCGCTATTGACCGCGCGCCTTGGCGACGCTGCGGTTGAAGGCCAGAAGCTCCTGGAAATGCTCAACGCCGCGCGTACCCAACCCCGCCAGTGCGGCGGTCAACCGTTTGCCGCGACCACACCGCTGGCCTGGAACGCAACACTGGCGACCGCAGCCCAGGAACATACCCGGTCCATGGCCAATAACAATTTCTTCGACCACAAGGGCCGCGACGACCGCACCCCGGGGGATCGCGCAGAACTGGCGGGTTACAACTATCAGGAAGTCGGCGAGAACATCGCCGCCGGGCAAGACACTCCGCGCAAGGTCGTCGATGGCTGGCTGGCCAGCCCCGGTCATTGCGCCAACCTGATGAACCCGAAATTCCGCGAACTGGGCGCGGCCTATGCGGTTGATCCAAAGAGTGACGCCGGGATTTACTGGACAGCCATGTTCGGTACGCAATAAGGGCGATGGTCAGAGCGGTGGTTCACCGCTCTTACAACGTATGCTGACTATCGCCGATGGCTTTGGCTTTTTTGATTGCCCACGCCATGGCGTCTTCCATGTCCAATAGATGCGGACGTGGTTCATTGTCCTCTTTGATGATCGAGCCGTCCGGCCGATAAACACCGATGAACATCTTCAGGGAGCCGTCCCTCAATATCTCGGCTTTCACCTCGATCCTGCATCCGTTGGAAAGCGTTTCCTTGTGTTCCTCATGCCGTTCAGTCATCGCTGTCTCCCTCTCGTGGTGAATAGACAGGGTTTGCAGTCATTCTTTCTGAGCGTAGTAGAAGTTCGACCGGGACAATGACGGGCACTGATACAAGGTATTAACGCCGACCAACCTTACAGGACAGCGGCGTAATGCCACCTATACTCCATTCCACCAACCCCGCCTGGGGACTGCACTACCAACAATAAAAAGCAGAGGTGGAACATGGTCTGGCAGCAAATCTACGATCCCTTCGGTAACCCGGTGCTTTCAACCATCATGGCGGCAGTGCCGGTGGTGGTCATGCTGGCATCCCTGGCGTTTTTCCATATCAAGGCGCATCTGGCGGCCTTGCTGGCCCTTGGCTCGGCTTTGTTGATCGCAATCTTTGCCTTCGGCATGCCCGCGGACATGGCCGGCTCGGCGGCACTTTACGGCGCCGCCAACGGCCTGCTGCCGATTGGCTGGATTGTGCTCAACATCATCTTCCTGCATCGGCTGACCACCGAGAACGGTTCGTTCAAAGTGTTGCAGGATTCCCTTGCGCGCATTACTGACGATCGACGCCTGCAACTGCTGCTGATTGCCTTCTGCTTCGGCGCCTTCTTCGAAGGGGCTGCCGGGTTCGGCACGCCGGTGGCGGTGACCGGGGCGATTCTGATCGGGCTGGGCTTCTCGCCGCTGGCCGCCTCCGGCCTGGCGTTGATTGCCAACACCGCGCCCGTGGCGTTCGGTGCTCTGGGTACGCCCATCATCACGCTGGCCAAGGTCACCGGCCTGGATGAAATGGAGCTGTCGATGATGGTCGGCCGGCAGCTGCCGTTCTTCTCGGTGCTCGTGCCGTTCTGGTTGATCTGGGCCTTTGCCGGCTGGCGCAAGATGCTGGAAATCTGGCCGGCCATCCTGGTCGCCGGGGTCAGCTTCGCCGTGCCGCAGTTCCTGGTGTCCAACTACCACGGGCCGATGCTGGTGGACGTGATTGCCGCGCTGATCTCCATGGCGTGCCTGACCGGTTTCCTCAAGGTCTGGAAACCGGCCACGATCCACACCTCCGCCGCCCTGTCCGGGCGCGTCGACAACTCGAAAATCGACGAGGAGCATCAGCAAAAACCCGAGGCCAGCGGGGCCTTTGCCAGCGATGCGAAACCGGCGGTGATGCGCGCGTGGATGCCGTGGATCATCCTCACAGTCTTCGTGTTCGCCTGGGGCACCCAGGGCTTCAAAAACATGTTCGACACCCGCCCGGCGATTGATCCGGCCACCAACTCGGCCAAGCTCGACCCACAGGGCAAACCGATGCGCGAAGCCAACCCGATCTTCGCCCCGGTCGTGACCTTCACCACCATTCACCAGCAGATCGAGAAGGTGCCACCCGTGGTTCCCGCGGCAAAAACCGAGGAAGCGGTCTACAAGTTCACCTGGTTGACCAGCACCGGCAGCGGCATCCTCCTCGCGGCGATCGTCGGCGGCCTGCTGATGGGCTATTCCATCCCGCAACTGGCACGCCAATACCTGCGAACGCTGTGGGTGGTGCGTTACTCACTCATCACGATTGTGGCGATGCTCGCGCTCGGCTTCCTCACCCGCTACTCGGGCCTCGACGCCACCATGGGCCTGGCCTTCGCCGCGACCGGCATTTTCTACCCCATGTTCGGCACCCTCCTCGGCTGGCTCGGCGTGGCGCTGACCGGCTCGGACACCGCCTCTAACGTGCTGTTCGGCGGCTTGCAACGAGTGACCGCCGAGCAACTGGGGATCAGCCCGGTGCTGATGGCGGCGGCCAACAGTTCCGGCGGGGTCATGGGCAAGATGGTCGACGCCCAGTCGATCGTGGTCGCGTCCACGGCGACTCGCTGGTATGGGCATGAAGGGGAGATTCTGCGTTATGTGTTCTTCCACTCGATTGTGCTGGCGATTCTGGTCGGTGGATTGGTGACGTTGCAGGCTTATGTGGCGCCGTTCAGCAGCATGGTGGTGGGCGGGCATTAGACACAACGCTTCGCTGTCGCGGCGCGAGGCCGATAATCCCGTCTGGCTCAAGCAACAAGCGGGTGATCGGCCGACCCTGCTGCGCAGCAATGATTTGAACATCCAGGCGACCGTGGGCGCGGGGCTGGCGCGTGAAGTGTGGCTGGTGGTCCACAGCGACGTCCGGCACACCCCGTCGGTGCAGGCGGTGATGGGTTTTTTGGCGTCCTGTTTCGAAAACTGAGTCAGTGCGCCAAACACTGCTTTACTGATTCAGATCCTGAACCAACGGGAATCGCGCCCATGGAACGTCTCACCGCCAAAGACTTCGCCCCGGAACTGCTGGAGCTCTACGACTACTACGCCCACGGCAAGATCAACCGGCGCGAGTTTCTTGATCGAGCGGCGCTGTTCACCCTGGGCGGATTAACGGCCAGTGCCCTCCTCGCCGCCCTGAGCCCGAACTACGCGCTCGCCGAGCAGGTTGAATTTACCGACCCGGACATCCTCCCTGAGTACATTTCCTATCCATCGCCCAAGGGCCACGGCAATGTTCGCGGCTATCTGGTGCGCCCGGCCAAAGCCACCGGCAAGGTGCCGGCGGTGCTGGTGGTGCATGAAAACCGTGGGCTCAATCCTTACATCGAGGACGTCGCCCGGCGCGTCGCCAAGGCGGGGTTTATTGCGCTCGCCCCCGATGGCCTGAGTTCGGTGGGCGGCTATCCCGGCAACGATGAAAAAGGCAAGGAGTTGCAAGCGACTGTCGATCCGGAAAAGCTGATGAATGACTTTTTCGCCGCCATTGACTGGTTGATGAAAAACGACAAGACCACGGGGAAAGTCGGCATTACCGGGTTCTGCTATGGCGGCGGCGTCTCAAATGCCGCCGCTGTGGCTTACCCGGAACTGGCGGCGGCCGTGCCCTTTTATGGCCGTCAGCCCAAGGCCGAAGATGTGCCGAAAATCAAGGCACCGCTGCTGCTGCATTACGGTGAACTGGACAAGGGCATCAACGAAGGATGGCCGGCGTATGAAAAAGCGCTGAAAGCCTCAGGCAAGACCTACGAGGCCTACATTTACGCAGGCTGCAATCATGGTTTTCATAACGACTCCACGCCTCGCTACGATGAAGCCGCGGCGAAACTCGCGTGGGACAGGACTGTGGCCTGGTTCAACAAATACCTGGTTTAGGGTTGGCTGCCTTGGTGTGCAGGCTTGGCTTCACGCGTCGGCCTGCACCACTTCAATTCCCAGTTTCCGGTAATCCCCGACATCGCCCGACGCCACGTGCTGCTCGGTAATCAGCGTATGCACGCGGTTGCACGGCGCGACCACGAAAGGCTCAACCGCACCGAGTTTGTCGGCCGTGGTCACGGCTACCACGTGGGAAGCGCTGTCGAACAACGCCTGCTTCACCGGCACTTCATCAAAATGCAGCGAGCTGATGCCCACGTCCGGGTGAATCGCGCAAACCCCGGTGAACAGCAGATCCGCCTTGATGCCCTGAATCAGGCGCAAGGTTTCATGCCCGCTGGCAGACATCGTCGCCGGATTGAGTTGGCCACCGGCCAGAATCACCTTGATGCCTCTGTACTCAGCCAACGTGATCGCAATCATCGGCGACGCCGTAATAGCCGTGATGCAAATATCCGCAGGCAGCGATCGCGCGATCTGCAGCGTGGTGCTGCCGGAATCGAACATCACAATCTGGCCGTTTTGCACGCGGCGTGAAGCGAGTTGCGCCAGGTGGGTTTTCACTTCATCGGTTTCCCCGACGCGGGTGAAGAAATCCTTGCCGGTGTCCTTGGGACGAGGCAGCGCGCCGCCGTGCACGCGCTGTACCAGACCGGCGCTGTGCAACTCCGACAGGTCGCGGCGAATGGTATCTTCCGAAACGGCGAAATGCTGGCTCAGTTCCGAGGCCATGACCTTGCCGTCGCGCTCGAGGATCAAGAGGATTTTCTGTCGCCGAACGGAAGGAAACTCGGTTGCCGAATGCTGATCTTGCATGTTTATGCCTGACTTTGCGTGTTTGTGCGAGATTAGCCAAACCGTTGCGCAAACACAATCGCGGTTTTGTTTTCTGGCAAACTCCCCGGGCGTCTCCCTCCAGAGCAGTCAGCCCATGCATCTCGCCCTTGTCTCAAACGGTTCACTCCTCACGCCTGACCCGCCCGACGTCACCGTGCCGTGGTGGAGTTTCACCAAGACGGTACTCGCCGCCGCAGCGCTTTCGCTGGTGCGTGATGGATTGGAGCCGGACCGGGCAGCGTCGTTGCGGTCTAACGCTGCGTTGATGGCAGCCGCACGGCGAGTTGCGCGGTTTTTGATGAAAGTGGCAACGAAGGCGCCGTAGAGGCCGAGGTCATGCGTCACTTGATAAGCGCGGTACTTGAATAAGTCTGAAAATCATCTGGCCAGCCTGCCTTACAAAGGGGGCCGTCAGACCTCGATGTGTGGGAATTCACAATACCGTGTGGCGAGGGGGCTTGCCCCCGTTGGGTCGCGTAGCGGCCCCAAAAACCTGCAACCGCGTTCATTCAGGCAAATCGCGTGCACTGGATTCACGACTGCTGCGCAGCCGAACGGGGGTAACCCCCCTCGCCACAGGTACGGGGTCGGTCAGGCCAATGTGTGGAGATCATAAAGTGCTGTGGCGAGGGGGCGGTCAGACATCTATGCATGGAGTTCACCAATACATTGTGGCAAGGGATGGCGGATACATGGATCACTTTGACTGTGCGTCAGTTGCTCGCTACTCGCGCCCCTTTTCCAGCCGTCACCAACGCCTTCAACGACGCATCAAACTGCTTCAACGCATTCAGCTGCACCGCATTTTGCTGGTCAATCTGCGCAGCAATTTCCCTGGCGGCTTTGCCATGAACCCAGACCGAAGGCATCTGCTGTTCACGTGAGCCTTCAGCCTCACCAATGTATTGCAGGTTCGAGTCGTAGAACTTGGCCAGGAATCGCGCTTCGACCTGGTTGTTGCGCTTGGACACCAGGCGGCTGTAGGTGTCCAGCATCACCACCACATCGGGATGGGCTTGCACCAGGGCGTCGAGACTGTCGTAGACCGTTACGGAGGCGAATTGTTTTTGCAGCGAGCCCATCAGCCAGTTGATCGCAAGTACAGGATCGGAACTGTTGACGAAGGCGTTGCTGATGCGCGAATCCAGCGCAGGATTCTTCGCCCCGTTCAGCGCGACAGAATGGTACTGCTCAAGGTATTGGATCGTGTTAAGGGTGTTTTCGCTGTAGAGCACGCCCACCGATTGAGTGTGCTGCAAGCTGGCGGTGCTGTCGGCCATCGGCAGGAAATGGCAGGACGGGGCGGCCAGGCCGGCACGGTGGCGGCAACACTGCCGGTCAATACGGCGACAAGGGCCAGCAAGTTAGAGATTCTCATCGCGCAGGTTCCTTCAGAGGCGACTTTGGTATGACGCTATCCTCCTCTCATGACAAAAAAACAGAACTTGCATTCCTTGATGGTGATTATTGATTAAACGAATGGGTGCGAAGTGAGGCGTCAGGGTTAACTCAGCGCCTGTTCCTGAGGTTGAACGTGATGGCGAGTGGATATCTGCGCGAAGCCGATTATGCTTCAGGAAACCTTGCAGCGATGCGAGGCCGTCAACCTGTGTGCATGCTTCGCGCAATCCGTAATCCGACGACATCAGCCCAAGGGCCTGGGTGCGGCAAAGAGGTAATGAGGTACTCCGGCCTATAACAAGAACGACGGAGAAGACTCATGGCCGCAATCGACAACACCTCCACGGGCAGCGCGCCCCACCACGGCATCACCAAGGAAGAGCGCAAGGTCATTTTTGCCTCGTCCCTGGGCACTGTGTTCGAGTGGTACGACTTTTATCTGTATGGCTCCCTGGCAGCGATCATCGCCAAGCACTTCTTCGCCGGCGTCAATGAGACAACGTCCTTCATCTTCGCGCTGCTCGCGTTCGCCGCCGGCTTCGCGGTGCGCCCCTTCGGCGCCATCGTGTTCGGTCGACTGGGCGACATGATCGGGCGCAAGCACACCTTCCTCATCACCATTGTGATCATGGGCATTTCCACCGCCATCGTCGGTTTTCTGCCCGGCTACGCGACCATCGGCGTGGCGGCGCCGATCATCCTGATCACCTTGCGCCTGTTGCAAGGCCTGGCGCTGGGCGGCGAATACGGCGGCGCGGCGACCTACGTCGCGGAGCATGCGCCGAAAGGCAAGCGCGGTTATTTCACCTCGTGGATTCAAACCACCGCGACCCTGGGCCTCTTCCTTTCACTGCTGGTGATCCTTGCTTGCCGGACGATCCTCGGCAACGAAGCCTTCGAGGCCTGGGGCTGGCGGATTCCGTTCCTGCTGTCGATCCTGCTGCTGATTGTCTCGGTGTACATCCGCTTGCAGCTCAGCGAGTCGCCGGTGTTCCTGAAAATGAAGGCTGAGGGCAAGTCCTCCAAGGCGCCGCTGACCGAATCCTTCGCCCGCTGGGACAACCTGAAAATCGTGATCATGGCCCTGCTAGGCGGTACGGCCGGCCAGGCGGTCGTCTGGTACACCGGGCAGTTCTATGCGCTGTTCTTCCTCCTGCAAACACTGAAGATCGACGCACAGACCGCCAACTTGCTGATCGCCGGATCGTTGCTTATCGGCACGCCGTTTTTCGTCATTTTCGGCAGCCTGTCCGATCGCATCGGCCGCAAGGGCATCATCATGGCCGGCTGCATCATCGCGGCGCTGACCTACTTCCCGATCTTCCATGCGTTGACCCAATACGGAAACCCCGACGTGTTCGTCGCGCAGGAGAAGAACCCGGTCACGGTGATCGCCGATCCCGACCAGTGCTCGTTCCAGTTCGACCCGGTGGGCAAGGCCAAATTCACCAGTTCCTGCGACCTCGCCAAGACCGTGCTGGCGAAGCGGGCCATCCCCTACAAGAACGAGAAAGCCGAACCGGGCACCGTCGCGCAAGTGCGCATCGGCGACAAGGTGATCCAGAGCTTCGAGGGCACCGGCATGCCGGCCGCCGACTTCAAGGCCAAGAACGACGCCTTCGTCGCCAACCTTGGCACCTCACTCAAAGAGGCCGGTTACCCCGAGAAAGCCGACCCGGCCAAGACCAACTACCCGATGGTGCTGCTACTTCTGACCATCCTCGTGATCTACGTGACCATGGTCTACGGCCCGATCGCTGCCTGGCTGGTGGAACTGTTCCCGGCGCGCATCCGCTACACCTCGATGTCGCTGCCCTACCACATCGGCAACGGCTGGTTCGGCGGTTTCCTGCCGACGGTGGCATTCGCCATGGTCGCGGCCACGGGTGATATCTACTACGGCCTCTGGTACCCGATTGTCATCGCTGTGATGACCGCCGTTCTGGGCATATTCTTCATGCCGGAAACCAAGGATCGGGAGATTCATCACACATAAAGCCGGACACTTGCCCTCTCGTGAGCGAGAGGGCAATCCTTTTTATCGCGCGGTGATGGATCAAATGCCGCAGCAGCTCAAAAACGAATTGAACCCCACGCCTCATCGTGTTTTCGAAACCCTATAAGCGCCGATCTTTGATCATGAGCAGCGCCATTGGAGAGGAAATCCCGATGAACCGTAGATTGCTGTTTCTGCTCGCCAGCCTGAGCCCCACGCTGGTATTCGCTGAAGGCTGTGACGTCCTGACCCGATCCCAAAGCCCTTCCGTTCCGGTGGTCGAGTCCCATAGCTGTTATGAGTACGAAGGCATGCCGGTGAACGCCATCGATTGGTCATGCAGCAACGAGAGCAAGGAGATGCTCAGCAGCACCAAGAAAAAAGTCGAACAGTGCGACGACCATTACCAGGCCACCTGCATCGCGACGCTGACCCAGGAATCCCTGGCCAACCCTCACTCCACCAGCAAGGACAAGAACAGCAAGTCGCTGAATATTCCCGACAACGCCCAAGTCACTACGTATTACTACGGCGCGGAACACTTGAACCAATCGAAAATTGATTGCGAATCGGGCGGTGGTCACTGGAAAGCGAAGTGATGTCGCTGGCTGATACGTAGCCGTTACATCTCGCCATTCGCTGTATCCGCGTTGTTACCTTACCGACCGAGTTGTCACTTCTGCGGTGCCCGGCAGGCCAATAGAGTATTGGCTTCGGTGTGTTGGCCGGGTCGAGAACGTCTCGACCCGGCTTTCCGCCGATCCCCCCATCACGGAAGAGGTGACACCATGAGTTTCGTAACCGTTGAAAAAAACCAGAGCAGCGCCCCGTCGGAAGCCGATATGAAAAAGGCCATGACTGAATCTGGCGGCAAACCCGGGGAAGTCACCGGGACCAACGCGGCCCGGAAGCTGACCTACACCGGCACGGTCAATCACACTGTGTATGAGAACAAGCTGATCGAGATTGCCAAGGGCAAACGGACCAGCTGGAACTTCGTCTGGGCCGACGCGAAGGTGAGTAGCCCGGCGGCATGAGGCCACGGTGGGGCGGTCGAACGGCCGCCCCACTGTTTCAACTCACAGATCCCCTTGATACAACCCGGTTACGCAGACTGTTACCTCGCCGGTTAAACCGCCCTCCCCGCTGTAACGCCAAGACACTTCGCCGCCCTCGATCCTGCGCCTACTGTGAAGCCGTCAATGTGTTTAGAGGGTGCTGCCCGATCACTTGTCGGATTCACTGCCCGCTGCCCATTGATTGCCTAACACAACCAAGGAAGAGGAAAGCCATGAGTAAGTCGAGCGCAGTAAGCAAGCAAGCTCTGCAACTTCACAATGATGTGCAAGAGGCCCTCAAATCGTTCCAGAGTCTTGCCCCCACGGCTCTGAAAACGTCGGACTATAGCAAGGTGTTGACATCGACCCTGGCGGCCACTCAAAAGTCCGTCACGATCGAAATCGCACCCGATGACCTGACGCTGCTCAAGCAGTCAGGCTACAAGTTGTGCTTCGCCAAGAAAGTCGGTAACGAAGCCTATAACGTTGTCTGGCAGTCCTATGACAAGTACCTGAGCAACAATGGCTTCAGCTGGACCCCGCAATACCAGCTCTTCGGGTCCAATACTTTTCAGGCTGACGTGACGGTGAAGGTGTCGACCAACATCGTCACGATCGGCCTGGGACAACAATCGATCCTCAGCCCGGAAGGCTTGCTGGGTAATGCGGTGACCGGCGGCCCTGACATCTCCATCACTCTGGATAACGAATACGGTCCGATCCACCCCGGCATCAACCAGTTGTCGGTCGGTATCGACGGCAAGCAGGTCAGCACGCCGATCTACGTTGCCACCAACCAGGTGGTCACCGGCAATACCGTCTTGACCCCTGTCGAGACCATTCTCGTGTGGTTCGAACAGAACGTGCAGACCAGCACCATGTTCAGCACGTCGCGGTCCAAGGCGATCGAAATCGACCTGACGGTCGTTAACGATGCAACCCGTCTCTACGAAGACGGTGCATGGAAAACCGTGTAATCGTCGCATCGAGGGGCAACCCCGCGGTTGCCCCTTCTACTCAGGAAACATCACCGCCGCCCCGGGCAAAATAGCCCGTCAACGACCGACAGATCGACTCCGCCAGATCTTCCTGAGTCGCGATGCCATAAGGTCGATTGCGATCGAACTGCTCGGACCAGCGGATCCGCCCCTGAGCGACATCAATCAGGCGCACCGACGTCCGGACACGGCTCGGTTCCACCCGTACGCTGCCCTCAAGGGAATAGTTACCGCGCCCGGCCCGAACAGCGTCCAGTGCCTTAATGCTGCTTCGCGGCACCTTCATCAACACATGGTTACCATTGCTTTGCGTCTGCTCGAACGACTCGAACAGCCGGCAGCTCAGCTCTTCGCACAAGCCCCGGGTAAAGTCATCGCCGTCGCGGGTGATGCAGGTAAACGGCTGAATCTGCAGGACAGGATGGCGAGTCGAGGTGCTTTTAGGCCTGAGCCGCTGGTAAGCCAGCCGATAACAACCGGCCGGTATGCTCAGACGGACCGGGTCTTGCTGCCCCAAGGTGGCGTAATGCGTCGCGAGCTTGCGCCGCAACCGGCCCACCTGGACGCGCACCACTGGATCGTCGCCCGTGCAGTAAACCGCCGGATCACGGCGGAACACCGCAATGCCGATGGCATGCTCGGTGAGCGGGGTGTCGGAAAATTGCAGATCGTGATCGACCAGGAAACGCAGCAAACTGCCCATGCGCCTGGACTTGGCAAACACCGGACTGGCCAGCAACAACGCCAGCACCCGCTCTATCTCTTCGCGATCGAGTGGCTCGGGAACACCCTCGGCACTCGAATGGCCTACGTGCTTGATCACCATTGCCTGCCTCCTTGCAGGTTACCGACAATCGCTCGCCACCCCTGTTAGAAGTGGATATTGATACTGAAGTCGTACTCCATGGCCACGCGCAACGCCCGATTCCAAGAAGGCTAGGACGCTGCAACGTCGAAGCTTAGCAGCCGTTACGCAATGGCGAGGAGATTGTGGTGATCAGCGCATTCCCGGCGGCGTTCAGCAGCAACGCGTCGTGCATTGCTTGCCGCCGTAGCGGGCTTCCTGACGCTCACGAAGAAACGCCGAATGGCTCATCACCGGCTCGTCCGGGTGTTTAAGCGCCATCTGAGCGACATAGTTGTCGTAATCGGGGACGCCGACCATCAAACGTGCGCTCTGGCGGAGGACGCGGGCGGCTTGCTGCAGTTTACGGAACATGGCAACGCTCTCATTGTGATGGGGGACGCGCCCATGAAAGCGCACTTATGTATCTGGAATGTGTCCGTTCGGCCGAGATATGTATCGGAACCTGTAGGAGCCAGGCTTGGCGGCGAAGGCGTACTTGAGAGCGCCTTCGCCGGCAAGCCTGGCTCCTACAGGTCCAACTCTGATCCGTAGTTTTCTGCAGCTTCTGATGCTGTACCAAACCCGCCCCTCGTCCAACAATGAGCGAAGCACGGCCACAGTTTGTTAATATCCACGCGCTTTTTTCGTCTGACTCATCAGGCGCTACAGATTTCCCGTCGCAACACAGGAATGCTTTTCCATGAGTACGTTGTTTACCCGTCGCACGGTCCTGCGCGGTATGGGCTTGTTGAGTCTTGGCCTGCTCGCCGGCTGCGATGACAGCCCCAAGTTGTCGTTCAAGTACGGCAAAGACCTCAGCGACAAGATCATGGGACGTACCTTCAAGCTCAAAGATGCCCAGGGCGAAACGAAGATGCTCACCAGTTATCGCGGCCTGATGCCGATGGTGTTCTTCGGTTTTACCCAATGCCCGGCGGTCTGCCCCACGACCCTGGCCCGCGCAGCGCAAGCCAAAAAACTGATGGGCCGCGACGGCGAGAAGCTGCAGGTGATCTTCATCACCCTCGACCCGGAACGCGACACGCCGCAAATGCTCGACGCCTACGTCAAAACGTTCGACCCGAGTTTCGAGGCGCTGCACGGCACGCTGGAAGAAACCGCCGCCACCGCCAAGGAGTTCGGCGTATTCTTCGAAAAGATCCCGAGCGGTTCGACCTACACCCTTTCCCACACCGCGACCAGCTACGTCTTCGACTCCCGGGGCAACTTGCGCCTGGGGCTGTCCGCGTCCCTTACGGCTCAAGAGTGCGCAGAAGACCTGCTCACCGTCATGGAAGTCTGCTAATGAATTCGATCCTCGCAAACACCGCTTTCTCGCGACGTGTAAAACAAGCGGTCCTGGGATGCGCCCTGATCGGCATGGCCTGGCAGGTATCGGCGCAAACAAAAGTGGACGACGCCTGGGTTCGCGCGACCGTTGCCGGCCAGCAGTCGACCGGCGCCTTCATGACCCTGCAAGCCGACAGCGACAGCAAGCTGCTCAGCGTGCAATCGCCTATCGCCAAAACCGTTCAAATCCACCAATCCAGCATGAAAGACGATGTGATGAGCATGCGTCAGGTCGAGTCCGTCGCGCTGCCGGCCGGCAAGCCGGTGAGCTTTGATCCCCACGGCTACCACGTGATGCTGATGGACCTGACGACGCAGGTTAAGGAAGGCGATAAAGTCCCGCTGATCCTGACTGTGGAAGGCGCCAAGGGCGAGAAAGAGACGATTAAGGTGGAAGCCGAAGCTCGGGCACTTGGCATGGTTGATCACAGCAAGATGCATTAACGCTGTTCACCCAGTGCGGGCATCCACATGTCTGCCCTGACGGGGTTTTTGTGGGGGGTCACTTGTGGCGAGGGGATTTATCCCCGTTGGGCTGCGAAGCGGCCCCCAGCGTCCGTTCAGACAGACCGAGTTGTCCGGATTTACGACTGCTTCGCAGCCGAACGGGGATAAATCCCCTCGCCACAAAAGCCCCTCCTCACAGGTTTATGCTCGGCTGAACATTGTCTTCGTTAGACGGCATCACAGTTTTTCAGGGCGAGCGACTCTTATTTAACGAGTCGCTTTTCCTTGGAAGGCCTGTAGCCGAAATACGAGCTGTAGCACTTGCTGAAATGGCTCGGCGACACAAAGCCACACGCTACCAGCACGTCCACCTGGGACAGCTCCGTATGCTGCAGCAGCCGCCGCGCTTCGGTAATTCGCAGCTCCATGTAATACCGCTGCGGCGTGGTGCCCAGTTGCTCCTTGAACAAACGCTCGAGTTGTCGCCGCGAACGGCCGGCGTAAACCGCCAGTTGCTCCAACTCCAGCGGCTCTTCGAGGTTGGCATCCATCAACTTCACCACCTCGCGCAATGGCGCACTCACACAGACATTTTCCGTCGGTTTGATACGCCGGTAGCGCGACTCCTCGAACGCCAGAATGTCCTCGATCCCCTCGACAAGCGCTTTGCCGTAAAGGCCTTTGATCCAGTCCAGCGCCATGTGGAAGGCTCCGGAAGGACTGGACGCCGTCAGACGGTCTCGATCGATGATGTAGGGCTCGCTGCTGACCTGCGTCGCCTTGCAGAAATCGGCGAGCGCGGGGCGATGTTCGGGGTGAATCGCGCAACGGTAACCCTCCAGCAAACCGGCCTTCCCCAAAAACCATGCACCGTTCCACAGCCCGGCCAGGCTGACACCCTGGTCCGATGCCGTGCGCAACAGACTGATCAAGCCTTCGCTGGCCTTCAGTTCTGTCCGGTAGCCGCCGCAGATCACCAGCAGGTCCAGCGCTTTGACCGCGGCACAATCGATACGGGCATCGGGCCGAATGACCAGGCCCAGATCGCTGACGACTTCGCCGTCGTTCAAACCGAATGTGCCGGAAGAGAACGAATCAGGTCTTAGCAAATTCGCCGTAACCACCGTATCCAACGCCTGGGTAAACGCCGGCAGCGAGAAATGTTCGAGCAGCAGAAAGCCTGCGCGGACCGTTTGCCGGGTCCCATCAGGGTGTTCATTCAGATAGCGAAGGTTTTTGCCCTTCATGCCTCCGCTGAATTGGCGTCGTTCGATCAATGCTCGACCCACTCCATTACGTTACCGAACCGGTTGTCTGGTGCGTTGATAAAGCGCCATGTTAACCCGCAGCGCCACTGCGGCGTATCCACTCGAGCGCCAGAGAGGGCTCTGCCTCAGTTATTTATACTCAAATGCCAGCTTAATAATATTTTACCGATACCAGGGTCATCCCTAGTCTTGAGCCCAAGAAATGGCAGGCCGTTCGCGACCTCACTCCAACTTCGAAGGGTATTGAGATGACCACTGAAAAAATAAAAACGGATACGCTGATTGTTGGCGCCGGTCAGGCTGGCGTGGCCATGAGTGAACACTTGAGCAAACTCGGGGTGCCGCACCTGGTGCTGGAGCGCAACCGTATTGCCGAGCGCTGGCGCACCGGGCGCTGGGATTCGCTGGTGGCGAATGGTCCGGCGTGGCACGACCGCTTTCCCGGTCTCGATTTTGACGACCTCAGTCCCGACGAATTTGCCCCGAAAGAACGCGTCGCCGATTACTTCGAAGCCTACGCCAAGAAGTTCAATGCCCCGATCCGCACTGGCGTGGACGTACTGAATGTCGAGCGCAATGTCGGTCGCCCGGGCTTCACCATTGAGACCTCGGAAGGTGTGATTGAAGCCAACCGCGTCGTGGCCGCCACCGGGCCTTTCCAGCGTCCGGTCATCCCGCCGATTGCGCCGAAAGATCAGCCTTTCATGCAGATCCACTCGGCCGACTACCGCAACCCGGCGCAATTGCCTGAAGGCGCGGTGCTGGTGGTCGGCGCGGGTTCGTCCGGCGTGCAGATTGCCGATGAATTGCAGCGTGCCGGGAAGAAGGTTTACCTCTCGGTCGGTGCTCACGACCGCCCTCCTCGCGCTTACCGCAACCGTGATTTCTGCTGGTGGCTGGGTGTACTGGGGGAATGGGATCAGGCGGCGATGAAACCGGGTCGCGAGCACGTGACCATCGCAGTCAGCGGCGCCCATGGCGGGCGCACGGTGGACTTCCGTGGGCTCGCCCATCGCGGCATGACGCTGGTGGGTTTGACCCAATCGTTCAACGGTGGCGTGGCGACGTTCCAGCCGAACCTGGCCGACAACCTGGCGCGTGGCGATGAGAACTATCTGGCGCTGCTGAATGCCGCCGATGCCTACATCGAACGCAATGGCCTGGACCTGCCGGAAGAACCGGAAGCGCGCCATACCTTCCCCGATCCAGAGTGCGTGACGAACCCGATTCTTGAACTCGACTTGGCCAAGGCCGGCGTGACCTCGATCATTTGGGCCACCGGTTTTGCCACGGATTACAGCTGGCTCAAGGTCGATGCCTTCGACGCCAACGGCAAGCCCCAGCATCAGCGCGGCGTGTCAAGCGAGGCTGGCGTGTATTTCCTCGGCCTGCCGTGGCAGTCCCGTCGCGGGTCGTCGTTCATCTGGGGTGTCTGGCATGACGCCAAGTACGTGGCAGATCACATCGCCATTCAGCGCTCTTATCTCGACTACCACGATGCGGCGCAACGCAAGGCTGAACAGGCCCCGGCCGCCCTTAAAACCACGGTCAGTGCCTAAGCCTTTTTCTGTCAGGAGCTAAAAATGTCCACGCCAACCCACACCCGTATTCGCATGTTCAACACCAAGGAAACCTACCCGAACCAGAGCCTGGACAACGACCTGTGCCAGGCAGTCCGCGCCGGTAATACCGTTTATGTTCGCGGTCAGGTCGGGACTGATTTCGAGGGCAGGCTGGTGGGTCTGGGTGACCCGCGTGCCCAGGCCGAACAAGCCATGCGCAACGTCAAGCAGTTACTGGAAGAGGCTGGCAGCGACCTCAGCCATATCGTGAAAACCACGACGTATTTGATTGACCCGCGGTATCGCGAGCCGGTGTATCAGGAAGTCGGGAAGTGGCTCAAAGGCGTGTTTCCGATTTCTACTGGCCTGGTGGTTTCAGCGCTCGGACAGCCGCAGTGGTTGATGGAGATTGATGTGATTGCGGTGATTCCTGAGTAAAGAAGTAGACCGAGTCGCGGCCTTCGCGAGCAAGCTTCGCTCCTACGGTAGATCTCGATTTCATGCACGACCCCGATCATCTGTAGGAGCGAGCCTGCTCGCGATGAGGTCCGCACAGACACCTCATTTGCCAAGGCCACCAAGGAGCAAAACCCATGACCTTCTCCATCGCCGCCCGTTGCCCCGAAACCGGTCAGTTCGGCATCGCGATCAGTTCCTCCAGCATCGCCGTCGGCGCCCGTTGCCCCTGGCTGCTGCCGGGTGTCGGCGCGGTCTCCACACAAAACATCACCCTGCCGTCATTAGGCCCGGAAGTCCTCGCCCTGATGGAGCAAGGCCTGGCGCCCGCCGAAGCGCTGGACAAGGGGTTGACCCGCAACGGCTACAGCCAATACCGCCAGATCACTGCCATCGACCACCTCGGCCAGACCGCGCATTTCAGCGGCGCGCAGACCCTGGGTAACCACAACGCCGTCTGCGGTGAACAATGCGTCGCCGCCGGCAACATGCTTGCCGACCGGTCGGTCATCGAGGCCATGGTCGAAGCGTTCGAGCACGGCGAAGGCCAACTCGCCGACCGCTTGCTCGCCGCCATGAAAGCCGCCATCGCCGCAGGCGGCGAAGCCGGGCCGGTGCATTCGGCGGCGATGGTGGTGGTCGGTGAACTGACCTGGCCGATCATCAATCTGCGGGTCGATTGGGCGGACGAAAATCCGATCGGCCAGCTGGAAAAACTCTGGGACGCTTATCGTCCACAAGTTCAGGACTACATCGACCGCGCCCTCGCCCCCGACAGATCCCCTGGCTACGGCGTCGCTGGAGACGACCGATGAGCAGCAGGCGCGATTTGCTGAAAACCCTGGTGGCCTTCGACACCACGAGCCGCGAATCCAACCTGCACCTGATCGAGTTCGTCCGCGACTACCTCGCGGGTTTCGACGTGCCTTGCGAACTGGTCTACAACGAGCAGCGCAGCAAGGCCAATCTGTTCGCGACCATTGGCCCGGCGGATCGGCCGGGCATCGTGCTGTCGGGACACACCGACGTGGTGCCCGTCGACGGCCAGCCGTGGACTGTTGCGCCGTTTGAACTCACGGAGCGCGATGGAAAATTGTTCGGGCGCGGCACGGCGGACATGAAAGGCTACATCGCTTGCGTACTCGCCCTTGTTCCGTCGCTGGTGAACGCCCGGTTGCGACTGCCCGTGCACATTGCGCTGTCTTACGATGAGGAAGTCGGCTGCCTTGGCGTGCGCTCGTTGCTGGCGGAGTTGGAGCAGCGCCCGGTCAAACCGATGCTGTGCATTATCGGTGAGCCGACCGAACTCAAACCGGTGCTCGGCCACAAAGGGAAACTGGCAATGCGCTGTGATATTCACGGCGAAGCGTGCCATTCGGCGTATGCACCGCTTGGCGTCAACGCCATCGAATACGCCGCTGAACTGATCGGTGAACTGGGGCGGATCGGCAACCGACTCAAGGCGCCCGAGCATCACGATGCGCGGTTCGATCCGCCATTCAGTACCGTGCAAACCGGAGTGATTTGCGGTGGTAAAGCATTGAACATCGTCCCCGCCGATTGCCGCTTCGACTTCGAAATCCGCGCGTTGCCCTCGCATGATCCGGGTGAAGTGGCGCAGGCGTTGAAGGCCTATGCCGAGCAACAGGTGTTGCCGCGCATGCGTGCCGTGAGTGAACAGAGCGAAATTCGATTCAGCCAGTTGTCGGCGTATCCCGGATTAGCGACTGATGCGCACAGCGAAGCGGCTGAGTTGATCGCCATGTTCTGCGGCTCCCGAGCATTCGGCACCGTGGCCTTCGGCACCGAGGGCGGCCTGTTCCACGCCGCCGGTATCCCCACCGTCGTTTGCGGACCCGGCAGCATGGACCAGGGTCACAAACCCGACGAATTCGTCAGCCTCGAACAACTCACCGCCTGCGATGCCATGCTGCAACGGATGCTGCTATCGATCACTGAATAGCAAAGATTTCGAACACCCAAAAATCCCTGTGGGAGCGGCGGTGCGACGATTCGACTTGCTCGCGATGAGGCCCTTACAGCCAAAGCTGATTGAACTGACAGCCCCATCGCGAGCAATCCTGCTTCCATCTCCCCACACAACCTCAAAATTTAATGAACCCTGCCCAGCCTCACCCACCTAACGAAAGGACTATCTGGAGGGTGACCCATGCAAATCGAAACAATCTGGATCGTACTGACAGCCGTTCTTCTGCTGATCGAGCTATGGGCAATCAACCGAGTGCGCAAAGCCGAAGGCAAATCGAGCAACAAACTCTTGTGGATCGTGGTGATCGTGTTTGTGCCGCTGATTGGGGTAGTGGCGTGGGCATTGGCTGGACCGAAACACACCGAACACGACCCGCATTCACCGCAGGCCAGGTAATGATGTTGGGAGGGTTCGCGGATACGCGCGTACTTGACGCCTCACGTCGTTAAGTGGGAAAACAGGCACGGCCCAAATGGAAGCGTTGGCGAACGACACGAATCAAGGAAGACTCATGAAAACCCTAGTGTGTTTGCTGATCGCCACTGGCGTCGGCACCGTGTTGCAATACGCCGGTATCCCCCACGGCCTGTTGCTGGGCTCGATACTCGCGAGCGCGTTGATTGCCAGCAACCTGCGGCTCTCCCCCACCCTGCCCTTCGGCCTTGGCTACGTGCAAATCGTGCTGGGGATCGCGACCGGTCTGATGTTCACCTCGTGGGACAACCACACCGTGGCGGCCATGTTGCCCAGCCTCGGATTCATGCTGCTGTGCCTGATGGTCCAGAGCTGCGTGGCCGGTTTCTGGTTGTTCAGGGTTTCGGGCTGGAACCTCAAGGACTCGCTGTTATCCGTGTACCCGGGCGCACTCGCCGCCGTCTTCGACTTGATCGAGTCTGAACGTGCGTCCAGCAAAGTGATCGTCGTGCACCTGGTCCGACTGTTGTCGATCACCTTGCTGGTCAGTTTTTGCATTCCCGGGCATGTCGACGTGGCGCTTGCCCAGAGCAGCGCGCTGGACGTGAGCACGGCGCTGACCCTGCTGTCGCTGATCGCCTTGTGTCTGTTGCTCGGCCGCGTGCTGTTGAGCGTCGGCGTGCCGGCGCCGTTCATGCTCACCGCCATCGTGCTCACCGCCGCCTGCATCAAGCTGGGCTATCTCCAGGCGTTCCACCTGCCGCAATGGAGTGTCGACTCCGCCTCCGTGCTCATCGGCGTGCTGATTGGCTCGAAATTCAAGGACATCTCCTTCGCCGAACTGGTCCGCCATGGCCGCGCCGGGCTGCTCGCCGTCGGCCTCATGTTGCTGATCGCCGCAGCGTTTGCCGGTGTGGCCGGGCGGGTGCTGGGCAGCGATCCGCTGTCGTTGTGGCTGGCGTACATGCCGGGCGCCATCGAAACCATCGCCATCGTCGCGTTCAGTGGCGGACTGAACGTGGTGTTCATCCTGACGCATCATCTGGTGCGGATGGTCGTGCTGCACTTTGCACCAGCGCTGATCGTGCAGGCGCGGCGCTGGCGGGCAGAGTGATTGCCAAACACAAACCGCCAACGCCTCCCGATGTGGAGGCGTTGTGCTTTTGGCTGACGGGAGGAAGGGACTAAACGGGAGAGATCGTGGCCAGCGCACCAATCAAAATGGTTAACACCAGAAATCCACCGAGGAAAATTGCCATCTTGCCCATAGGGCCTCCTACATTATGAGTTTACGGTGCAGTGACTGCGCGACTGCGGACCGTGCTGTCATTGTGAGCGTGCGGGTGGGTGCATTACAGAGGCAGATGGCGAAGGAAAATACGGATCAGATCGATTAATCGGCAGCTACCGAGCAGCTCATTGTGGCGAGGGGGCTTGCCCCCGTTGGGTTGCGTAGCAGCCCCAAAATCTCGGCACCTATTGAAGATTTTTGGGAGCGCTCCGCACTCCAACGGGGGCAAGCCCCCTCGCCACAGGGGATTGGTGATTTACGCCTTCGGCTCGACGTTATCCAACGCCTGGTTCACGGCCAATTCTCCCAGCATCACCACTTGCGTGATCCCCAGCAGGGTCTTGCGGTGTGAGTTGTCCAATAGCGCCGCGAAATTGCTGAGCATGGTGGTGGCCGAGCCCAGGGATTCGCTGGCGTTGGCCAGCAGGGATTCGGTGTCGTACTTGGGGTTGGCGAGGAACATGGGTTCGGGTTCGTGGTTGCTGGCCATGATGTAGGCGCCCGGGTTGAGGTAGTGGTCGAGGGCGCGCTCGGCGGCTTCGTGGAGTTTTTTCGAATCGAGGGATTCGTAGGGGGATGCCGGATCGGTGTCCGGTGGGTTTGGCGTTGGTTTGATCATAGATGAAACTCCTGGAAGAACTAATGAGGAGCCATCACCCTTCGCTACCAAACGTAGGGTGGTGGCCATACACAGGTTGGTAGACCGGTCCAGGAACCCGGCGCCCCCGAAGGAGCCCTGCGCATGGCCACCATAAAAAACAGAGATGAAAACGATCTCTGCAAAAGGTGGCGCCATGCGCCTGGACATACCGGGCTACCAAACCCGATCACTGTTTTTCAGTGACCGAGGAACGATAAAACCCATGCCCCAGACGCACAAGCCGGCGGATTCTGTCTTACGTGTAGGGGGTGGCGCAAGGCGTTGTAGCCTCGATGCGGTAACAGCAAGCTTCGTTTAAACGAGTCTGAGTTTTTTGTTTAAACAGGCTGCGGGTAATCCACATTCGATCGTCATTTCAACAACCACCGCGACATCAACCGCGTCGTCAACGGCATCAGCCAATACACCATGTTGAACGACACCAACCCGGCAACCGTGACCTTGAATACCCAGGCCGGCAATCGCAGATCAATCAGCTCCAGCACCACCGCCAACCCCCAAGGCAGAAGAACGGTCAACGGCAAAACAATCATCCAAGACAGCAACCACTGCTTCCATCGCGCAACAGTCGCCCGCCCCTGCACCGGTTCAAACCAGAATTTCGAATCATCGTCAGTACGGTGATAGTCCTGCCGCAACCAAGGCAATGACTCGCGCAACAGCGCATGACGAACCTGAGATTCCAGCCACGCCACAACGTGCCCCTTGCTGACAAACCGCAGAATGATCGCGTAACGCAGGTGCGAGCCAACAGGCATGACCACGTCCGTCGCCAGGTAACCCGGAAACTGCCGGTGGGCGTCGATGGCCTTGCTCATCCATTGCTCATACAACGCCTGATGCTGCGGATTGACCTCATGCACAATCACGCTGACGCCAATCTCGGCGTCGAAGCTCATGGTTGCTGCCGCCGGAGCAGCGCCCGCTGGTAGATGCTTTCGCGCGCCAGAATCATCGGGTCATGACTCGGTGCAATGCCGTCGGTCAAGCGCCCAGGGTTGAAGTCGAGGCGCTGTTGGACGGATTGTTGCTCCCCGGCCGGGACAAGCGAATCAAGGGTCAGAATCCCCAGCTCAACTTCATCATGGCTGCGCGACCATGGGATCGAACCGTCTTCGATGGCATCCCCGGGCGCCGCCAGTTGCACCACCAGACGCAACTTCACAGCCCCTGTGCCCAACCGAGCGCTGATTTCATCCTGCAAATAATCGGCAGGCATCGCGGCGGCTTGCTGCTCGCTCAAGGCAGGCTCCACTCGCAACGGTTCAATCCGGTAGCGTCCGACATGTTCTTCACCCTGACGGTTGGTGAACACCAGAGCGTTGATGCCGAAGTACTCGACAGTGGCGTAACTGCTCGGCGCGGGCTTGGGTGTCTGAAGAAAATGCTCGGCTCGGGGATGGCTGGCCAGAAAGGTTTGCAGCGGCAGCGGGTCCGGCGGCGTGGCGACATTGGCGGCGATGCCTTGCAGAAAACTCAGGAAGTCTTCGGGTGTGGCCACCGGAAAGCCGTCGAACGAATGGGTCACGATATCCGTGGACTCGCCGTCCGGCAGGGTAAAACGAACGGCCAGGCCATGAGGGCTGGCCATCGGATCGCCGTCCTCGGTGGCGGGTACGCCGCTGAAGTTGGAGAACCGCAGCAACACCGGCACCGGTTGCCCCTGCAAATGCGCAGCCCGACTCAATACCGGGGCGGGTGGCGACGCCATAAAGGTTCCGCTGAGCAACACACCCTTGGCATGGGTCGCACGAAAGCCCGGGTGGTGGCCGAACGTCGCGGTCAGCGCGTCAAGTAACGCGTCGTAAAGTCTGTCCTTGGACATGGGGGCACTTCTCATGGGTGACACATCATTCTCGTGGGCGGCAAAGGCAGAGGACGCGGTCAGCGTCCCCGCCAGCAGCGCGCCGATCAATAATCGGCTGGGCCGCATTAAATTCAGCCCTTACGCATGCCGGGATTGAGCGCGATGTGTTTGTACTCGACAAAATCATCCATGGCCGCCACGCCGTTGAGGCGCCCCTGCCCCGACTGTTTGAAACCGCCCTCTTCAAACTCGTCGTAGACCACGGCCCAGTCATTGACCCACACCGTGCCCGCCTCCAGTTCGCGGGCCACCCGCAATGCGCGGTCGACATCGCGGGTCCAGACACTGGCCGCCAATCCAAACTCGCTGTTGTTGGCCAGTTCGATGCCTTCGGCTTCGCTGTCGAACACCTGCAACGTCAGCACCGGCCCGAAGGTCTCGCGCTGGACGATGGCCATCTCGGGGTCGCTGACCCGCAGCAGCGTCGGGCGATAGAACGCGCCCTTGGCCAACGGCCCCTCGGTCACCGGGCCGCCGCGAACGATGACTTGGGCACCGGCGGTAATCGCCTCTTTCACGATTTGATTGACCCGCTGCACGTTGGGCTTATCGATCAACGGCCCCATCTCGCTGGCCGAATCGGCGGCGGGCCCGACCCGCACCGCTTCCAAACGTGCGGCCAGTCGCTCGGTCAATGCCGTGGCGATATCCCGTTGCACCAACAGCCGCGAACCGGTCATGCAGAACTGACCGGCGAATACCGTCAGGGCTTTCACCAGGGTGGGCACGGCGGCGTCGAGGTCGGCGTCGTTGAACACCAGCATCGGCGTTTTTCCACCCAGTTCCAGGCCGAAACGCTTGAGGTGCTGGGCGCCCGCGGCTGAAATCGCCCGACCGGTGCTGGTGCTGCCGGTGAAGCTGATCACCGGAACACGCGGTGATTCCACCAAATGGATCGAGCCCGCCGCGCCCTGCTCGCTGAACAGATTGATCACGCCACGTGGCAACGACAACGCCTCGCTCATGATCCGGGCGACCAGGCAGTTGGTCTGGGCGGTTTGCCCGGGCATTTTGATGACTGTGGTGCAACCGGCCGCGAGCGCCGGTGCCAGCGAGCGAATCATCAGCACCACCGGCGAGTTCCACGGCACGATGATGCCCGCCACGCCCACCGCCTGACGAATCACCAGGGAAATCCTGCCGGGTTTTGGCTCGGCCGCACGCCCGTATTCGGCACGCGCCTGGGCGGCGTAATAGCGCAACTTGGAGGGCACCATGCCGACTTCAAACTCGGCTTCGGGTCGAATCTTGCCGTTCTCCAGTGCCAGGGTGTCGATCAGCTCATCGGCGTTGCGCTCGAAGGCATCCGCCAGCTCCAGCAATACCTGAGCGCGCAACTGGCGATCATCTTTCCAGGGTGATTCGGCAAACGCCCGTTGCGCGGCCTCGATGCCTGCTTGCGCTTCGTTCAAGCCGCCTTCGGCGTATCGGCCAATCAGCTCGTAAGTCGCCGGGTCGATGGAGTCTTTGTAAACACCGGAGTCCAGCCATTGGCCGTCGATCCAGTTCAATACCGGGGTGCTATTCATAGGGGCAGATTCCTTTGGGTCAAGCGTAGAGACGGGCAATGTGCTCGGCGGTGGCAATCACGGTGATGTTGGTGGCGACCGAGGGCACGTCGGGGAAGATCGACGCGTCCACCACGCGCAGCCCCTGCACACCGATGACTCGCGCTTGCAGGTCGACCACCGCCAGGGCATCCCCCGGCTTGCCCATCGGCGCCGTCGAGGTCGGATGGTGATAGGTGTCGAGGCTGGCTTTGACGCTGGCCAGTAAAGCCTCGTCCGAGTCATTGCCTTGACCGGGGTTGAGCTCGGAATGGATCAACGCATTCAGCGGCCCCGTGCTGCCGATTTTCCGGGCCAGACGGATGCCATCCAGCAGGCGCTGGCGGTCCTTGGGCTCGGCGAGAAAATTCAGGTCGATGCTCGGTGCCACGAACGGATCGCGGCGGGCCAGGGTCACCTTGCCCCGGGACAGTGGTCGCGTCAGGGCGACGGCGAGCACGAAGCCGACGCCGGTCGGGCTCTGATCATGAGGAAACAAGTGGGTGGCGGTGATGTGCAGGTCCAGCTCGCCATTCTCGGCGGAACGGCTGTGCGTCCAGAGCTTGGCGCCGATGGCGGGCGACTGGCTGCCGATTGCGTCAGGCTTGGCGGCATAAGCGTTGTAATAGAACGGGTGATCCACCAGGTTCTGCCCGACTGGTAGCTCGGCGACTTGTGGAATCTGCAACGCACGCAAGTCCTCGCCAGGCCCGACGCCGGAACGCAAGAGGATCGCGGCGCTGCCGTAGCTGCCGGCCGACAGGATCACTTCACCGGCCAGCAGCTTCACACCATTGGCCAGCTGCACGCCGATCGCACGCTTGCCGTCGAACAGCACTTTGTCTACCAGGCTGTCGGTCTGGATCTGCAGGTTGTCGCGGGCGCGCACCTCGTCGGTGAGGTACGCCATGCCGGTGTTGACCCGCACGCCGTTGACGATGTTCATCGGGTACGGGCCCACGCCATGGGCGTCAGCACCGTCGAAGTCCTCGATCACACGGTAGCCATTGGCGAAGGTCGCGTAGATGAACGCGCGCTGCATTGGGGTGACATCGGCCTTGCCGAGTTGATGCACCGGCAGCGGCCCTTCATGGCCGTGCAACGCGCTGGCACCGCCGCTGTGGGTTTCCAGTTTTTTGAACGACGGCAGCAGTTCTTCGTAGCTCCAGCCTGGCAAATCCCAGCGCTTGAAATCGGTGGCGCGGGCACGGATGGCCACCGCGCCGTTGATTGCCGAACTCCCTCCCAGCACCTTGCCGCGCAAGGCGCCGATGGGGTGGTCGATGTAGCCCGGTCGGGTCTTGTACCCCCATTCGAATTCAGGATTGGCGTTAGCGCCGACGATGTCGCTGCTGGCCACGATCTCGGGGTAATTGTGCGGGCCGTAGCCATGGCCGGCTTCGAGCAATAACACCTGACGCGTGGTGTTCTCACTCAAACGACGGGCCAGCACCGCGCCCGCCGAACCACCGCCAACTATGATCACATCAACCGGCGCGCTATCAGCCCCACGCTTGCCAGCCATACCGCTGGATTCCAACGCCTGCGCCAAACCACTGCCCGCCGCCAACGTCGCAGCGGCCACAACTCCGCCGGCCAGAACCGCCCGGCGAGCAGGATTGTCAAGGGTACTCTTCATCCGTTTTCTTCCCTGTCAGACGTCAGAATGCGTCTGTTGGGGAAAAGCATATGGGAGCACGCGCCGGCTCATAAGCCACTGAAAAACGATTCCACGTTCCGTTTTTTTCGAACGAAATCAACTCGGTGGCGACGCGTGATCTGCGAGCATCTGCTCCCACACCGGCGGGTTGCCGATCTGTTCGATGAGGAAGCTGGTCAGCGCATGCAGCTTGGGCGACGCTCGCTGGGATTGCCGGTAGACCGCCGAAATATTGCCGCCACGCGGGGCATAAGGTGCCAGCACTTCTTCGAGCTCACCGGCCACAATCGCCTGCGCCGCCAGGAAGGTCGGCAGAATCGCCAGACCCATGCCGGCCTTGGCGCCTTCCATGAGTTGATGGCCATTGTTGGTGCGCATCCGGCAGCGCACACGGAACGATTCCAGGGTGTTGTTCACCGGTAGCGTCCACATGCCGTGGGGTTCGCGATTCACATAGAGCATGGCGAAATGTCGGGACAGCTCTTGCGGGGTTTGCGGTGTGCCGTGAGCGGCCAGGTACTCCGGGCTCGCGCAGATGATGTGACGGTTGGGCGTGATGGTCTTGGCGACCAGCGAGGAGTCCGGCAACTCGCCAATGCGGATGGCCGCGTCATAGCGTTCTTCGTGCAGATTGACGTGGCGGTCATCGAACTCGATATCCAGCCGCAACTCCGGGTAACGCACGGCGAAGGACGACAGGATCGGCGTCAGGTAGCGAATGCTGAAGGCCATCGGCGCGGCAAGCCGCAGCACGCCGCGCAAGCTCGATTGAAACGCCTGCACCGCGTCTTCGGCGTCTTCGACATCGGCCAGAATTCGCACGCAATATCGGTAAAACACATCGCCCGACTCCGTCAGCCGGGCCTGACGCCCCCGCTCCAGCAAGATACTGCCCAGGCGTTTTTCCAGTTGCTGGATCCGCAGGCTGACCATGGATTTTGCGATACCCAAACGCCGAGCGGCTTCGGAAATACTGCCGGTGTCCACCACCATGACGAAAGAATGCATCTCGGACAGCTTGTTCAAGTTTTGTAATCCAGAGAAAAATCGGGGGCATGCCCAAATGCCAGCCAGTTAAGCCGTAACGCAGGCTTCGCCAGCTGCTACAAAGTCTGCGTTACGGCTTAACTGGCTGACGGGATTGTTTGATGGCATCGGCCAGCTTTTCCGCCGTCATGATGACAGTCGGGTTCAAGTTGATCAGCGGGATCTCGGGGAAGATGGAAGCATCAATCACGCGTAGCCCTTCCAGTCCATAAACGCGCCCTTCCTCGTCCACCACGGCGCTTGGGTCATCCGGCAAGCCCATCGGCGCCGTCGAGCAAGGATGCTGCAAGGTTCCCACACCTTTTGCCAGCGCCGCACGAATCTGCTCGTCGCTGTCGTCAGTCGCTGGGCCTGGATAGAGTTCTTCCACGATCAGGCTCTTGAGCGGTTCGGTGTTGGCCAGTTTGCGGGCCAGACGGAAGCACTCGATCATCCGGTTCATGTCATCTTCAGTGGTCAGGTGATTGAGTTCGATAACAGGTGCGTCTTGGGGAGCTCGACTGTTCAAACGCAAGCGACCGTGGGATGTGCAATGCATCAATTCCAGCCCCAGCGAAAAAGCGACGCCGGTTGGACTGATGGCGGGATCGAGCAGATGCGAGGGGGAAATACCGATGTCCAGTTCTTTATCCGAACCAGCGTAGGACGAGTGGGTCCACAACTGCGCCCCCACCACTGGACGATCCTGCCCCTTCAACGCGTCTATACCGCTGAAGTTCATCCAGAAGAACGCATGATCGAGCAGCCGAACACCGACCGGTGCGTCTTTTACCAAAGGAATATCCAACGCTTCAAGGTCTGCCCTGGGGCCGATGCCTGAACGCAAAAGAATCGCGGCAGACCCATAGGCACCCGCGCTCAGGATGACTTCTTGGCCGTGGACTTTTTCACCGCCCGCCAACAGCACCGACTGCACCTTGCCGTCTTCAAACAGCACCTTGTCTACAAGGCTTTGATCGAGGATCGACAGGTTGTGGCGAGCGCGTACTTCACGCGTGAGGTAGGCCATCCCGGTGTTGACGCGAACGCCGTTGATCACGTTCATGGGATTAGGGCCGGCGCCGTTATTGGCCTCGGGGTCGTTGAAGTCGTCGACTTTGTTGGCGCCGCACGCACATGCCGCCTCCACCATCGCGCGCTGTACCGGGGTGATGTAGTCCAAGGACATCTGGTGAATCGGCAGCGGCCCGTTGCGGCCATGCCATTTATCTTCGCCGTGGGCGGTGCGCTCCATTTTTTTGTAATACGGCAGCACCTCTTCAAAGCTCCAGCCTTTCAGGCCTCTGGCGGTGAAGCGCGCAAAGTCAAAAGGCAACGCTCGGCAGGCAACGGCGCCATTGATGGCAGAACTTCCGCCCAGGACTTTTCCACGCGGGGCGTAGACCCCCTGCGGTTGCTCGACCGGGGTTGCGAAGTAACCCCACTCGTAACGTTTATCACCGTTGGCGGCGATGATGGTGCTGCTGTAGATCTCTGCCGGGTATTCATCGGGGTCAAAGGCTCGACCCGCCTCAACCAGCAGAACACTCAGTTGTGGGTCTTGCGACAAACGCGCCGCCAAGACGGCACCGGCAGAACCGCCACCCAGAATGACGAAGTCGAATACGTTGCTGTGCACAATCATCTTTATTTCCCTATCGATAGCGACGATCAGCGCGTGGTGTTGAGTGCTTCGGTAATGACCCTGGCCACGTCGGCAGGTCGAGACTGATGCGGCACATGGCTGGTCGGGAGCGCCGTCGTTGTGGCATTGATTTTCCGGGCGAGTGCGCGCTGCAAGTCAGGTGCAATCATGCGATCGCGCTCACTGACGATGTACCACGAGGGCTTCTGCTTCCAGGCGGCCACGCTGATGCGCTCGTCGAACGCCTTGGAGTTGATGGCGCCTTGCGTGGCGGCCATCACCCGACCCTGCACAGCGGGCACGTCCGGGGCAAAATCCTGCTCGATACCTTGTTGCGTGAGCGACAAATACCCGGCCTTGTCAGCCACAAATTCGGCCATGCCCGGCGACGGCGGATAGCCCTTGCCGACCTCGGCCGTGGTCTGCCCGACGTCCGGGACGAACGCGGCCACGTAGACCAGCGCCGCCACCTTGTCGCTCGCACCGGCCACGGTGATCACGCTCCCGCCCCACGAATGCCCGACCAGCACCACCTTGCCCGGCGCCGCTTCAATCGCACGGCGGGTCGTGGCCACATCATCGGCCAGCGAATTCAAACCGTTCTGCACCGCCCGTACTTTCACCCCTTTGGCCTGCAGCAACGTGATCACCTTGGCCCAGTCAGAACCGTCGGCAAACGCCCCATGCACCAGCACAACGGACGGATCGTTTGCAGCATTGGCGTAGCCCACCGAACCCAGTGTGGCCAAACCCAAAGACATCGCGAGAATCGTCCTGCGTAACATCTGAAGCTCCTTAAATGAACCCACCGAACGGCGGCAATCTAGGCGCTTCGCTGTCTTGTGAACCAGTCCCGAAAAACGGGTTTGTCTTTCCCATCCATTGGATGATCGTTCTTGTATAGTTGGGCTCTTTTGGCCGAATGGATGCCGCCCGGTGCTCGATCTCAATGACCTTCAGTACTTTGTGATGGTGGTGGACCACGGCGGCTTCGCGCCGACCGCACGGGCGCTGGGCATCCCGAAATCCAATCTCAGCCGCCGCATTGCACTGCTTGAAGAACGCTTGGGCGTGCGCCTGATCATCCGCAACACCCGCAATTTCAACGTGACCGAATTAGGCCAGACGTATTACGCCCATTGCCGCGCCATGCTCAAAGGGGCAGAAGCCGCCGAAGCAGCGGTGGCCATGACCCGTTCAGAACCCGGCGGGCTGCTGCGCGTCACCTGCCCGACGGTATTACTGGAAGAATGCGTCGGCGGCATCATCACGCGATTCATGGCCATGCACCCGCGTGTCGAAGTGCATCTGGAAGCCAGCGACCGTCAGGTCGATGTGGTCGCCGAAGGCGTTGACCTGGCACTGCGAGTCCGCCCGCCTCCCCTCCAGGATTCGGGCCTGGTCAACCGCGTCATGTCCCAGCGACCGCAATGCCTGGTGGCCAGTCCCGCGTTATTGAATCGCCTCGGTGAACCCCAGGAACCGGAAGAGCTGTCACGCTTCCCCAGCGTCCATCACGGCAGTCCGCAACGTGATTACAGCTGGACGTTGTTCCATCAAGATGGCGCGGAATTTACGATTCAGCACCGTCCGCAACTGATTACCAAGGGATTGCCGATGCTGCGGTGTGCGGCAATAGACAGCGTTGGTATTGCACAGATGCCGATGTCGCTGGTGCATGACTTTATCGAGCGCGGGCAACTGGTGGTGGTGTTGCCTGATTGGGCGCCGCGGACTGAGATGATATATGCCGTGTTTGCGAGCAGGCACGGGATGCTGCCGTCGATGCGGATGTTGCTTGATTTTATGGTGGAGCAGTTCAGGTTGCTGGATGATCCGGCGCGGGGGATGCGCGGGGTTCCAGTGGGTTGATGTCTTGTTTCAGGGTAGTTGCCCGTGAACCCGAAGGATCTGGATTCCGGGCACAAAAAATCCTTAATCGCTACGCTGCCAGCTCGACGTAACTCGACTCACCTCCTCCAGTCGCACCCGACAACCAACCCCATACAAATGTCAGGGTAGTACGTCCGCGGTGATCAACGCCGACTGTGCCACGAGACCAGCCGGCAAGAATCTCGCCATCCGTGGTCAAGCACTGATAAAGAAGCTCGATAGTATCGGGGCCAGTCACACGCCCGACCTGATTACCGATACGGATATGCCCGCCTTGGTAAGTGCCCGAAATGGCATCGCCCTCGACATGGTACAGAAATACAGTGCCGCTACCGGATAGCCCGTGGGCGTTTTCCGCTACCGTGAACCGGCGATTGTTCAAACGCTTGCTGACTTGAGAAAAGGGAGTTTCCATAAATATCGCGTCCTTTAGTTGAGATGTTCCATTCAATCCTTCAATTGCCCGACCCGTTACCCATTTGACCAGTTGCCCGTGAGTGTTCCCGAAAAAGTCGTCTCTACTGGCCCACTGAGCAACACCGATCCCACGCCATCCCATTGAACGGTTACGGTGCCACCATCACATTCAACCTCAACGCAATCGTCTAACAAACCACGACGAATTCCGTTAACAACGGCGCCACACGAGCAGGAACCTGAACCGAGCGGAATACCGCCCCAGCGTTCCCAAATGCGCAACCGGATATGCTTTCGGTCAATGATCTGGGCGAAATGCACGTTCGTTCTGAGGGGAAACAGAGGGTTTGTTTCAATGGCCGGTCCGATTGTCGCAATATCAATCGCCGTAAGATCATCGACAAAATAAGTGCAGTGCGGATTTCCCATGCTGCATGCAGTTGGACCACCATCCAGGGGTAATACAGCGGTATCCATTTCCTGAGCCAGCGGAACGTCCGACCACCCAAAAAGCGGCTTCCCCATGTTGACCGAAATGGCTCCGGTGGAGGTTCGTTCGCAAGTGAGTAGCCCCCGGTTGGTTCGGAACGCTATCGACATGGAATTCGATTCGCGCATCAGCATATCCGCGGCACCACGCGTTGCGCTGCCACACACATCCAGCGTGGAGCCATCTGCATTCCAAAACCTCAAGCGCGCATCGGCATCATCGCAATCGAGCACCACTGCGAGTTGATTGAATCCAACGCCGCGGTTCCGATCACCCATTCGCCGAGCCATGGAGCCTGTCACTGGATTGGCCGAGTTTCGCGAGTCCACCACAACGAAGTCATCGCCGTTGGCGTGCATTTTGTGAAATCTCAGTGGCATAAATAGATCCTGGCGAGGAGACATTGGGATTAATTGGCGGATGAAGGCAATCTAACTTCACAGGACTGCGCTGTCATCACAGTATCCCGAAGGGTTCAAGTCGCACTATTTATCGTCATCATGACCAAAGAATTTGGGATCGAGCACCAACGCGCGCAACGGCTTCAGGCGTTTTTCGGCGAGATCGGCCTGGCGGGAGCATTCAGTGGAGTCCCCGGCGGCACCCACAGCCGTTGCCTGTTCAGCCATTTGGCGCAACAGCAGGATCCTTTCCTCCACCGCCCTCAAGGTGTCCCAAAGTCCCGTGTCGATCGCCTCATTGACCTCACAAATGAGCGACTTCATCGAAAAGGCATGACCTGTGTGGCAAGGAAATCTGACGATGGAGCCTTCCTCGATTTGCACGAGGACGCCGTGAAAGTCCGGACAGGTGAATTGGGACACTTTACCTAAGCCCATGCCCCCCCGCTTCGAGACCGTTCCTTTTCAAGGAGATCACGTTCTCGATGACATGCCGGTCTCTTACCTCGTGAATGGATTGGCCAGCTATTGGGCTTCCCACCGCTTGGGAGAGCTCGGTGGCAAGTTCTGCCGTTGAGCCGATAACGTCGATGTCCACGCGGGGAGATCAGCGGGTAGATGTTCAAACAAGGCGATCAGCGCCTGAACGCCACCTGCAGAGGTGCCGATGACGACGATATTGCGCACACTTGCATCAAGTTCATCCGTCACAGGGCGCTCTTATGGCGCTTCTCCGGTGAAACTTTCGAATATCGAAATCAAGCCCCGAAAGATTCGGGGCTTGATTGGATCAGACGTCATCAGGACTTACGTCCTCCACCACCGCTCATGCCATCATCATGGCGGCCTGTTCCAGAGGACTTATCTCGGTCATCGGCAAGATTTCCGCCGCGCCCGCTTCCTTGCCCACCGGTGGACGATTGGTCAGCCTTGTTGGATTGTTGTCCGCCTGAAGCCTGGCCGCCTTTTTGGCCGGGTTTGGACATGTTTTCCTTATCGTCGGCAAACTCCCCTCCGCGGTTTGTACCCTGCCCGCCTCCGGACATGCGGTCTTTATCGCGCGATGGTTGCCCGCCGGAAGCTTGACCACCTTTTTGGCCTGCTTCAGACGCCCGTTGTGGATCGTTGGCAACGTTTCCGCCAGACGCTTCTCCGCCTTTCTTGCCGGCTTCTGAAGCCTTGTCCCGGTCATTGGAAAAATTGCCTGGATTGTTGTTTCCTGTATTGGCCATTTTGGTTCACCTCTACATCGTTAGCACGAGCATGGGCCCGTACAATTCGGAGGACGCACAAAACGGAAAGTTTGAACGGAAATACGGGGCTTACGACGAGCGGATCGGGGCGTTTGGTTCCATTGAAAATGGCGTTCATTCGACTGACGGCTGTTCACACCAAATGGTCGATGTTTACTAGACTTAATAACGCTCGGAAGCCCTCCCTGCATCACACTCAGTAGGTCAATCGATGACTGAACACATCGTGCATTTTCATTGCCAGATCGACCAGGCGACGACCGAACGCTTCAGGGATTGCTGCCTTGACGCCATCGACCAGGGTGCCACCTCCCTTCTCTTGAACCTGTCCACTTGCGGGGGTAGCACCAATTTTGGCTTCACGCTCTACACATTCCTGAAGTCATTGCCCGTTCCGCTTTGCGCAATCAACGCCGGCAATATCGAGTCGATGGGCATCATCATGTTCCTGGCGGCAGGTCGTCGCATCACATCACCTCATGCACGCTTTCTGATACACCCGATGAACTGGTACTTCAGTCAAAAATCCGTCGACCATCAACGACTGCGGGAATACCTGTCCAGTCTCGACAATGACCTCGCGCGCTACGTGCAAATCTTCATGCTCGAAACCGCTGACGCAGCGACCAAACTCGATATTTTTCATTGCTTGTCCGCGGAGGAAAAAGTCATCGCCGCACATGAATCGCTGGCCTATGGCATTGCTCACGAGATGAAGCAGATGGTGTTTGCCGATGATGTGAAACACTGGAAAGTCAGTGGCGGATGATCGATCTGAAAAACTTTTGTCAGCCTTAGGCCCCGATCTGAATTCCAGACACAAAAAAGCCCACTGACCGTTACCGGTTCAGTGGGCTTTTTACTGCGTGACACGTTGAAACCAGCTACCGGCCAATTGCTACCGGCCACAAACGGACCTGGGCGCCCCTCAACGAGGCCTTTAGGGCGCGACATGATGTTGAACAAAGGCCATTTTCTCCAGAGTTTCGTACAGAACCTAAAGATTAAAAAATTGGTTTCTACCCCGTTCTTTAGCTATGTAGAGAGCTTTATCGGCTCGGGCCAGTAGTACGTTATACGGCTGCAGCGGACCAAATATCTGTACTGAAAAACCAACACTTATAGTTAAGTATCCTGTGCTGGAAGCGGAGTGCGGTATTCTCAAGTCTCGCACTACTTGGCATAGAGTTTCGACGTGCCGAGCTGATTGGTCTTTCGTCATGCCGTTGAAAAGAACTACAAATTCTTCACCGCCATACCTGGCTGCAAAATCAGAGCCTCGCTGGAAAGACTTATTCAAACTATCAGCGACACGCATTAATGCTACATCGCCAGCTTGATGCCCATAAATATCGTTGAATGACTTGAAGTTATCAACATCAATCATGGCAAGCGTCAATGAGTCGCTATTGCGGCATGCAATTTTACATTGAATTTCGAATTGCGTATCAAAAAAACGACGATTGTAAATTCCTGTCAGCCCGTCCTTTATGGATAGTTGTTCGAAGTGTGATTTCATTTCCTCAAGGGACTGATGTTCGTCGCGAAGTTGCTGTTGTATTAGCATGCGAGATGTTACATCTTTTTGTATACCTAAAAAATTGGTTACAACTCCACTTTCATCATGAATTGGAGAAATGCTCAGCTCATTCCAAAACATCGTTCCATCCTTGCGGTAGTTCCGCAATGTTACGAGGCAGTACTCACCTTTCTTAACGGCTTCGTGAATAATTTCAAGTTCAGGCTGTTCTTGATCGTTTTTTTGTAGGTATCGGCAGTTAATGTTAGTGATTTCTTCAAACGAGTAACCGGTCATGCGCTCAAAAGCAGGATTCACAAAAATCAGCGGATTGTCGTCAATACAATTATCGGAAATGGTGATGCCATCTCGCGAATCCATAACTGCCTGTTTAAGAATTTCAATCTTCATGCAAATTCCGTTAGTAGGATTCAATGGAGAAGCGCTGTTTTAAAAGGGTATAGCTATCTAGACAACACAATTATTTTACTTGCTTGATATATGAGTGTAGTCATTGAAAAAATACAATGTCTGTTTTTTATGCTTTCGATAGCCGTTGCGATTGATTTCAGTCAAAAGCTCCGCAGAGATGGCCTTGGCTGGCTGATTGCGTCGACCGGTTGAATCCACAGCCGAAAGCTCACACGTCGAACGAGATGAATCTACCCCTTGCAGAAAACCACTCCCCACAAAGCCCACTGACCGTCACCGGTTCAGTGGGCTTTTGACAGGCCTCTAGTTACAGAGCCATATCCGTCGCAGCATTAGCCTTCGGCGCCTTCGCCTTATCAGCATCAGCCGGAGCAGCAGCCGGAGCTGCCACGTGACCAATCGCCGGCGACGGAGTCAGTTGCAGCACCTCGGCGGTGTAAGCCCACTCCTGCGCAACCTTCTCAGGACTGCCATTCAGCTGAGTGCCATAGCTCGGCACGATCTGATGCAGTTTCTCCTGCCAAGCCGGCGAAGCCACCTTGTCTTTGAACACTTTCTGCAGCACGGTCAGCATGATCGGCGCAGCAGTCGATGCGCCCGGCGATGCGTCCAGCAGGCCGGCGATCGCGCCGTCCGCAGAAGCAACGATTTCAGTACCCAATTTCAGCACGCCACCCGCCGCTTCATCACGCTTGATGATGTGCACGCGTTGGCCGGCTTGCCCGATGCGGATTCCGAAGCGCGAGCCTAGGTAGAAAGGTGCGGCTTCACAGTAACTTCGAGCATGTCCACCAGTTCAGGGTCCATGTAGCGAAAGTCGTCGGGAATATCCAGAGAGTGAATCCGCTTGTGTTCAAGCAGGCGAGCGTACTCAGCCTGCAGGCGATTCAGGTGTTTGCGTTCCATGACAAAAATGACATCGGCCCAACGAATATCCGCTGCGTCGATGGGTTTGCGTGCATTCGGGCTAGTGCCCGCTGAACGGGCACTGAAGCCAGGTCGACGGCGCCAGATTGCTTCCGCAGTAGGGCTACGCCATTGGTTACGGCTGCAGACGAACAGGAGGTTAGTCACTCTAGATCCAACAATTGGCGGGTGTTGCGGATGGGATAGCTCATGCCGAGTTGGCGTGCCCTGACCAACTTGTCGGCACGGGTGTACAGCAGCTTCCAGTTCTTTTCCGGCTTGAACTTCAGCGGACGGACCGCTTTGTCATTGTCGCATTTACGGGCCTGTGTGCGTCTCCAGGCGCGGGTTCTTACCATGGTCATGTCCTCGTGAGTACCGGGTTCAGCAGCCGCGGTAATACGAGTTGCGATTATGGTAAGCGTGAATCGAGGGAGTGGCTAGTCTGGTGCAGTTATCGAATTCCAACGGCGGCAATTTCTGGGCCGAGAGCAGACGTAGACGAGTCAGCTTTGGGTCGATTGCAGTCCTTCGCGACAGGCTGCAATCGGGCCAGAAGCAGACATTTCAGGAAAGGATTAGGGGCCGGCTAGAGCGTTCATCCGGTTTTCGATATGAAGATGGCAAGCAATATTCCTACGTTCGACAATAAGCCAACAAACTCAAACATTAAGCTGCGTAGAAACTGCCAGCCGGCGCTCTCTCCTCGTGTTCGATCACACCAACAGACTAATGCTGCGGCAATCCACACACCGGGGTAACTACACACATACCAAAACCACGTTAACGCTTCTGGACTAGGTTGAGAGTGAAGCCAAAGGAAGAAAAACACCAAGTACACGGCGGATATCAGCATCCCGCCTATCTTGGCAGGCCCAGATCCACCCATTGCTTGCATCAGGCCCAGCGTGAGTAGCCCAGGTCCTGAGTACCACAAGAACCTTCCCAAAGTGCCCGCTTGACTAAGGTCTGCCAGAGCAACGCCCAATGCCAAGAAAAAACATGTACTGACAAAAAATGACTTTTGCCAATTGCCGACACTTAAGCCAAATCGCATACATGCCCTCATGGCTTGGATTTTTCGAAGCTCCCTCTAGCGTTTGTATCACATTAGGCCCAACCAGAGCTCACCCTGCAAAAGGTAGATACGCCCGGCCAAAGTATCCTTGAGGAACAATGTCCGCTATGGGTCGGCTGCTGCCCTTCATAACTGGTCGTTATCGACCGAACGTAATGAGGTAGCAATCTTTAGGTCCACCCTCCCCCAACTCAGCAGCCACCTGCGGGCATTGCTACGTCCAGTAATCGACCTGGTGATGCCAGCCGCTCGACAGAAGTCGCAATTCAATCCCGAGCAATCTTGTCATTTGCCAAGGCTTAGGGCAGGGTCGATACCACTGACATCTCTGCCAAAGGAGTCAACCCATGTCAAAGGTATATCCCAGTATCGATCCCGAGGGGCTGGTCGAGTACTCAGTGGTCTACACCGACCGCTCGCTCAACCACATGTCGCAGTCATTTCAAGGCGTGATGAAGAACATTTCCAGGACCCTGAAACAGGTCTACAACGCCCAGGCTGTTGCGGTGGTCCCGGGCAGCGGCACATTCGGCATGGAAGCGGTGGCGCGACAGTTTGCCACCGACCAGCAATGCCTGGTGATACGCAACGGCTGGTTCAGTTATCGCTGGAGCCAGATCCTTGAGATGGGCAACATCCCGGCGGCCACCACGGTGCTGAAAGCCCGACCGGTCGACACGGGTCGCCAGGCTGCCTACGCCCCACCCCCTCTGGACGAAGTGCTGGCAGCCATTCAGGTGCAGAAACCGCAAATTGTCTTCGCCCCCCACGTTGAAACCTCATCAGGGATTATCCTGCCCGACGAGTACCTGCGAGCCGTCGGCGACGCCGTGCATGCGGTGGGTGGCCTGTTCGTGCTGGACTGCATCGCCTCAGGCACGCTTTGGGTCGATATGCAGAAATGCGCAGTCGACCTGCTGATCAGCGCACCGCAGAAAGGCTGGAGCGCCTCCCCTTGCTGCGCCCTGGTCATGCTCAGTTCTTTGGCCCTCGAGCGCATCGAACTGACGCAAAGTAGCAGCTTCGCCTGCGACCTGAAAAAGTGGCTTCAGATCATGCAGGCCTACGAACAGGGCGGACATGCCTACCATGCGACCATGCCCAGCGATTCCCTCGCGCGATTTAACGAAGTGATGAAAGAGACGCAAGCCTACGGTTTCGACAAGGTCCGCGGCGAACAACAGGCGCTGGGCGATCGGGTGCGCGCAATGTTGGCCGGCAAAGGCATCAAAAGCGTAGCCGCAGCCGGCTTTCAGGCCCCTGGCGTAGTGGTGAGCTACACCGATGATGCTGAGATCAAGAGCGGTAAGAAATTTGCCAACCACGGCCTGCAGATCGCCGCCGGAGTACCCTTGCAATGCGACGAGCCGGCCGACTTCCAGACCTTCCGCATCGGTCTGTTCGGACTCGAAAAGCTGCACAATATCGAGCGCACGGTCAGCACCCTCGAGCAGGCACTGGACGAGGTGATGGTTAACTAAACCCTCATCTTGCCTGCGGCAGATACCGAACTTGTGAACTCCAGGAACGCATCCTGCCTTGGGCACTGCCAGCCCCATGGCGCTGATCTTCGACGAATATGACGCTGGTCGCCCGGACGTCATGTTAGAACCATAAGGGAAATCCGCCGCATACCAACAATGTGAGTGACTGGTTCTGGCCGGAAGGGGTGGTTAGTCGTTTGATAGCCATCGAAGGCAATACGGCCTGAGGAAGCTAGGGCGTAAAGCCCTAGCGGATAGCAGATGTCACTTTTTCTTTTTCGCCGGCTTTTCGGCCTTGTCTGATTTCTTAGCCTTTTCTGGCTTGCTATCAGCTTTTTTTGCAGATTTCTTTGGTTCGGCATCTTTTTTCTTGTCTTTCTTTTCGGAAGATTTCGAAAGAGCCGAAGCCGCAGCTGATTTCTTTGCCGGTGATGACTTTTTGTCTTTCAATTCCTTGCTGGTGTTCGAAGCATCACCTTTGCTTTTCTTCTCGTCTTTAGCCACGTTGACCACCTCTCGGAGTATGCCGGTATTGGCAGATTGCCTGTGCGATTCATCCACAAGCTGATCATTAGGCGAGCGCGTCCAAAGGCGGTTCAAATTTTTTGATGCGTTGAGATAGGCTTTGGATGAAGCACGGAGGTCTGGGGCTCACCGACAACTCTACTCGGGGGATTGATTTTCAGCATCGAAGCGGACTCTTGCCCTGCGAAAACCTTCGGCGTTTTCCAGGAGCCAGGTCCACAGCGGCACCATGCGCGCCAGAAAACTGCGCCCCAGCGGCGTCAGCTCATAATCGACCCGTGGCGGCACCTCGCCGTGGTCGAAACGCACAATCAACCCGTCACGTTCCAGTTGCCGCAGGCTACGGGTCAGCATGCGTTGGGTGACGCCTGGCAGGCGTCGGCCGATTTCGGCGTGACGCAATTTTCCCGCTACGCCCAACGTATGGGCAATTCCTAGCGACCAGCGATTGCCCGCGTGTGTCAGCACTTCGCGTTTGAGTCCGTCGTCCTCGGCACTGAGCGCATCGCACGCGGCCTGGGACTGGCGGATGACCTCTTCTTCACTCATTTCGTTATGCGGTATCACGCATGTGCCTTCTTTTTAACGTTAACCAAGGGTGCCAGGATAAAAACACTGATGACTGATGAATCCTTGGGAGTGACAGATGCCACCGCACAATCCTGCAAAAACCGACAACATCCTGGTTCTGGGTGCCGGCGAGCTCGGCATGGCCGTACTTCGCGAGCTGGCTGCACGTTCGGCCGCCAGCATCACGGTGATGCTGCGTCCCTCGACGCTCTACAGTGTGTCTGCAGATAAACACCAAACGCTCCTGGAACTGCAAGCTCTGGGCATCGAGGTACTGCCGGGCGATGCGGTCAATGACTCCGAGGATCAGCTCGCGGCGATGTTCAGCGGTTTCGATACCCTCGTCAGCTGCCTCGGCTTCGTCGCCGGTGCCGGGACGCAACTCAAACTGGCCCGCGCCGCGTTGCAGTCAGATGTGAAGCGTTACGTGCCATGGCAGTTCGGCGTGGACTACGACGTCATAGGCCGGGGTAGCCCGCAAGACCTGTTTGACGAGCAACTGGACGTGCGCCAATTGCTGCGCAACCAGTCTCGCGTGCAATGGCTGATCATTTCTACCGGGATGTTCACCAGCTTCCTGTTCGAACCCTCGTTTGGCGTGGTCGACCTGAGCCAGAACACCGTACGCGCCTTGGGCAGTTGGGACACCGCCGTGACAGTCACCACCCCGGAGGACATCGGGCGGCTGACAGCCTCGATCTTGTTCGAGCCAACGCTGGTCAACCAGGTGGTCTACACCGCTGGCGATACCCTCACCTATCGGCAACTGGCCGACACCGTAGACCGCTTGCTCGACAGAACGGTCGAGCGCGTCGAATGGACAGTACCTGCGCTGAAAGCGGATCTCGTCGCTGCTCCCAGCGATCCGGCCCGTAAATACCGGGCAGTTTTCGCGCAGGGCAAAGGCGTCGCGTGGGACAAGGCCCGCACCTACAACGCCGAACGGCAGATAGAAACCACCACCGTTGCCCAATGGATCGAACAGCATCTGCTCTGACAGGACAGCAGTTCGCAACACCCTGACGCCGCTTGCGGAGGGCCGACTCGTCGTCCTATTTGAACAATCCGCGAAGACCATCAATGACTTGGTGGATGGAAGGTCCCTGGATGGCGGGTGGCGTTGGGCTCTCGCCAAATTCGCGCCAGATGAACAGCGTCAGTTCTGCTCCGTCAGTCAGTGATTGAGCGTTTTCAGCTGTCGCGAAGGTCTCCAGGAGTCTGTATCTCGCATCCTTCCAGAACAGTTCTTCGACCCAGTGATACACCGGGATGAAATGGAAATGAATGGGATAGCCAGGAACATGGCCGAATCGACTGATGTAGATCCACTTCGGCTTTAGTTGCGATTCAATGGCTTTCTGAACGGCTGCGAGCAGGCCACCCAACTCGGCCAGGGCACCGCCCGGAAGGTCGGCAAGCGAGTTGGCGTGAGTCCGCGAACCCAGCATCAAATAACCCGGGAGCGCGGATGACATGTGATGATTGAGTAGCCAATGATCGGTTTCATGAATGATGAATCGGGGTGCAATGTCCATGTGCGTTGGCGTCCTTCGTCGATCGGTTACACAGAATATCAAGGCATCGTGGTTACGTCGGCTAGAGGGTGAAAGCAGACATGTGAGCCGAGATGAATTGGCCCCTTGAAAAACATTGCCCACAAAAAAGCCCACTGACCGTTACCGGTTCAGTGGGCTTTTTACTGCCTGACGCGTTTAAACAACGCCCTCACCTACTCCTGCGGATCGACCTGATCCAACACCCGATTCACCGACAACTCTGCCAGGGAAATCATCTGTTGGATGGCTAGTGCCATGTTGCATTGCGGGCCGGTGAGGCTGAACGCCAATTCGCTGGCCATTACGTTGGCCGAAGCGAGGGTTTCGCAGCTGTGGGCCAGGAGGGTTTCTTTGTCTACTTCGGGGGCGATGGTGAAGATTGAACTGGGACGGCGGTCGGCCAGTTTTGGTTTTGAGGCTGGTGGCGCAAGGTAGTGATCGAGCGCGCGGATAGCGGCGTCGTGGAGTTTTTTTGAGTTGAGGCAGGAGTATGGAGAAACCGGATCGGTTTCTGGGATGCTCGGTTCTTCAGGGGTATCTGTATCGTCATCAATCATGTCGGAACACTCTATGGATTTGAGTCCCTCCGGATTTGCTACCACACAAATAAGGAGGCGACTGTACACGGGGTGGTAGACCGGTCATAGAAACCCGGCAGGCCGAAGCCTCCCATGCACAGCCGCCACAAAGCAGCCAGCATAAAAAAACGCCCTGAGGCGTTCTGGGTCTATGAAGTATCCGGGCTACCACACCCGTTCGCTGAATTGGCAGCGACGGGGGAAGGTTAGCGAGGTGGGTTCCGAAGCGCAAGCCCGGCGAATACCGGACAAATGTGAAACACTTTTTTAGAGCCTTCAATTTTGGTTGGGGTGTCTACTACGGTAGGAAGGGAAGTAGACACCACGATAGCAAATGGGTAGTGTCAGTGATGGAGATCGCGCTTTTTATTAATCAAGTACTTATGGAGTGGCTAGTGGCAACGAAATTACACCTACGATTAGCGGGGCGCCACTCGAATAAAACCGCTAAAACGGCCTTTATTTCTCATTTAGCATGTCAGCTTTTATGATTCCAGCATGAACACACAAATTTGCCACGCACTAAATCATTCATCCGCCGCCTACAAAATACTCAACTAAACAAGTTTGAGGACAAAATTGAAAACTCTTACGATAAAGTCAGATCTATCATTATCCTTAATTGAGGAATACCTTTCCGACATAAAAAGCTCAGCCGAAATAAAGATACGGCTTCCTACAGACATAAAACACGGTGGCGGCATCGGAGTTGAAGCGTCTTTAATTCAGTTGATTGCTACTTGGTCTAGAAGACAAGACGAACCGATTTTTCACACCTACGTTGATAATAACGACCGTGAAAAGGGGTTTTCGAAGATCTGTGAATCATTTTTTGGCATTGCAGCACTTGCTTTATCAAGAAGAATTTTTTGTGTAGACGGAAAGACTCAAGTTAATAAGTCAGAAGCGCTAACCCCCGCAAAGCCGAGGATGGAAGCGCTTAAAAAACTTGATTTCCAACACGCATTTAAAGGTTTCAGAGTAAACTTACCATGTATTAAGAGTGGAGTTTTTTCAGGTCTAATCGAGCCTCTTTACAACAATGATGATGTAGCAAATCAAGCCAAATTTAAAGAAATAATCTCAAAATCCCTAGAAGTTGCCGCGCCTCAAAAAACAACTAATAGAACAATAAATGATGACATAAAATCCAGGATAGGCCTAGCCGCCAGACAACTATTCTTGAACACAGACCAACACGCGAGAAATGATGAGTTCGGCAATGAATATCTACGCGATTCACGGGGAATATTAATCAACGTGAGCAGTTACACCAGAGCTGAATCATCATCCATATCAGAACAAAATAAAACTTTAGAAAGTTATCTTGATGCCACATTTCAAAATATTAAAGATGAAGACAGGTTGCGTTTTTTAGAAATATCTATATTAGATAGCGGTCCTGGCTTTTCGGGTCGCTGGCTCAGCAAAAACTCGCGATCCATTGATTTTAAAGATGAATCGGAGGCAATATTATGCTGCTTCAAAAAACATTCCTCTACGAAAAACAGCGCCTCCTCTGGAAACGGTTTGGATATAGTACTAAACGTACTTCATGAGCTGAATGGCTGGTTTAGATTGCGTACAGGAAGAGCTATTGTAGAAAAAGCTTTCTCGTCAAAAACTTCCTCTTACGAAATCACCACACAAGATATAAAGCAGGCTGACGCCTACGCCTGCGGCTCTGTTTTTACCTTTGTAATCCCTTTACATAAGGATAATTGAGTAATGTTTAGTTTTGAACTCAATTTCATTAAGCAAGGTGAGCCAACTAAAGCCCTCGTGATATTCTCAGATTCAGAAACCTTAGACGAATCTGAGTATGTGGAATTTTTTGAGAATGCTTTCAAAAAACATTTACGACCAGACCAAGTAATTTATATTTTCCCAGGTTACATATGCGAAAGAGTCGAAAACCTATTCAAAGACGGTAGCCTCGCCTTAAATAGCGCTAACCGCTTTGGAGGAAATGTTACTTTCTCCCTAATGCATTACAATTACAAAGGGGTTTTTGAGTGCCTAAACAACACGCTTTGGAACGAAGAAGAACTTCTTGAATTTAGAGCCAAGGTATGTAAAGAAGGGCTCCTAATTTTATCTAAAAAGAATGGCGTTATAGAGTTAGCACCACCAGGGACCACTTTCAAAAAGCCATCCGAGCGAGAAGACAAAGAATTCCTATCTGCATCAAGACTATGCTCTGGATCCTGCGAAGAGAGCTTCGTTTCCTTTTCTATGCTACCGATGTTACCAGATGACATCTCAGGAATAAGACTCGCACTCTTAGACACTCAATCAATCTCATATATCATCAACAACATCTCCCTGACGCTAACAAAATTCGGTCTACCCGTAAATTTTTCGCATAAAAGTTTCAGCTCTTACTCTGGAATAGAAAAAAACAAACCGGACAACCTAAACACTACAATAGTTGTAATATCTGCATCCACCACGAACAGCCTTATGCGTGAACTTGAACAAACTTGGGGTATTAGCAAAGATAAAATAACAGTTATCTTATCTTACACGAATGACGAGCGAGTTCTCTCAGACGTTTCAACACTTTCCAGCAGAAAAAACAAAAACGACAGCTCAGACCGACATGTAAAACGCATCGGGGAGCATTTTACTGCAGAGATCCTCGCCCCAAAAGCTGTTGTAATAAAGAAAATCCATGGAAAAAAAATATCACAAACTCCTTTCAAAGAGCTGCACAACCTGAATTCTTTTCGCTGCCACAAAACAAAACCTAACCAAACGGTACGAAGAGAATTTAATATAGAACTGGACTTAGGCCCTAAGCTTACACTCGAAAAAATTAAAACTTGGCTTTCAAGTCTTGCAAAAAACCACATACCGGCAAGTACCAAATGGATCATTATAGACAAGCAAGATCAAGTTAGTGAAGCGCTAGCAAGTGAAATTATAAAAAAAATCGGAAGAAACAAAACATCAATAAAAGTTGTCGACTTTAGAGAAGTTATAAATATTGACTTCGGAAATTCCAAAGACGCTCTTGTGGCCTTCGCCCCCGTAATAGGAAGCGGAAATGTATTCATGGCTCTCAATCGAGACTTGCGAATTGCAAAGCACGACGGGATGAGAATATTTTCCACCCTGGTCCATTTATACAAAGGGAAAATCAAAAAGATCAATTTAAAAAATCGCTTATATATGGCCCAAACTTCAGTCAATATAAATTTTTCGCGCGACATGAAATCAATACTCCAGCACGCTATGATAACTCCACATGGGATCTAGAAAGCAAATTCATTGCTAGTTTTCAAGAAGAGCATCACTTTTGGGAAGAACGATATAAAATCCTTAGTCGTGGAGCAGTCGGACTCAATGGCTTTATTGGCATAAGCGGAATCGGCCCATCCAAGAAATTAGCTTTTTCTAGGCATTTCGCTTTTTGGGATTTCGATTACAAAGAAGACACTGTTTCGCCAGAAGCAGTATATTTTATGGTCGCGTCAATATTGCAGTGGGCTAGGGATAGTAAGGACCTCGACATGGCCGACTCACTAGATGGAGATATTTATCAACAATCAGTATTGGACCCTGAAGTATTTGTTCGATATAACGATCCGTTGCTGCAGTCCTGCATATGGCGTGCTGCAAGCCCTTCAGAGCTTGACTACTCTTCAGACGAAATACTGAGCGGCCAGTTTGTAGATATACTTTTTCGACTACTTGAACACCACAACAACGAAAAGGGAGAGGCTTCCATTGACTTGCTCATCGGGATATCTATTGAAAAAATAAAAGTCAGCAGAAAATCCATAAGAAGGATAAACAAAAAGGTGCGGGAGCTAGCTAGCACAAATGGACATTTAGCTCCACTCTCAACAAAATTCGAGATATTAAGCGAGTAATACTCGGAGATAATATCTCCGTATTCAACGACTTGCTCGACAGGCCATAGTCAACTTATACTTGCATCATTTTCTGTTCGCTAAAATGATCTCGTTAATAGAAGTTGTGATGACACCACAAGCATAAAAAAAGCCCACTGACCGTCTCCGATCAGTGGGCTTTTTCTGATTACGCTTCTACTTACAAAGCCATATCACTAGCAGCATTAGCCTTCGGCGCCTTCGCCTTGCCAGCATCAGCCGGAGCAGCAGCCGGAGCCACTACCTGACCAATCGCCGGCGGCGGAGTCAGTTGCAGCACCTTGGCGGTGTAAGCCCACTCCTGCGCAACCTTCTCAGGACTGCCATTCAGCTGAGTGCCATAGCTCGGCACGATCTGATGCAGTTTCTCCTGCCAAGCCGGCGAAGCCACCTTGTCCTTGAACACTTTCTGCAGCACGGTCAGCATGATCGGCGCAGCAGTCGATGCGCCCGGCGATGCGCCCAGCAGACCGGCAATCGAGCCGTCCGCGGAAGCAACGATTTCAGTACCCAACTTCAGCACGCCACCCGCCGCTTCATCACGCTTGATGATTTGCACGCGTTGGCCGGCTTGCCACAGGCGCCAGTCTTCGGCTTTGGCGTTCGGGAAGTATTCTTTCAGGGCGTTGAGGCGGTCTTCGTCAGACAGCATCAGCTGGCCGGCGAGGTACTCGACCAGCGGGTATTCCTTGATGCCGACTTTGGTCATTGGCCACACGTTGTGCGTGGTGGTGGTGGTCAGCAGGTCCAGGTACGAGCCTTCTTTGAGGAACTTGGTGCTGAAGGTCGCGAATGGGCCAAACAGGATGACGCGCTTGCCGTCCAGGACACGGGTGTCCAGGTGCGGAACCGACATTGGCGGTGCGCCAACGGAGGCTTTGCCGTAGGCCTTGGCCAGGTGTTGCTCGGCGATGGTCGGGTTCTCGGTCACGAGGAACGAGCCGCCTACCGGGAAGCCTGCGTATTCCTTGGCTTCAGGAATGCCGGACTTCTGCAGCAGGTGCAGTGCACCGCCGCCCGCGCCGATGAAGACGAACTTGGCGTCGGTTTCGGACTTGGTGCCGTCTTTCAGGTTTTTGTAGCTGACGCGCCAGGTGCCGTCGTCGTTCTTGGTGATGTCTTGCACTTCGCTAGACAGTTTCAAGTCGAACTTCGGTGTGGTTTGCAGGTGCGCGACGAACTGGCGGGTGATCTCGCCGAAGTTGACGTCGGTACCGATCGGGCTCCAGGTGGCCGCGATTTTCTGGTTCGGGTCGCGCCCTTCCATCATCAGCGGAACCCACTTCTTGATCACAGCCGGGTCTTCGGAGTACTGCATGCCCGCGAACAGCGGGCTCGCTTGCAGGGCTTCGTAGCGCTTCTTCAGGAACTTGATGTTGTCATCGCCCCACACAAAGCTCATGTGCGGCGTGGAGTTGATGAACGAACGCGGGTTTTTCAGCACGCCTTGCTGAACCTGCCAGGCCCAGAACTGACGGGAGATCTGGAAGGCTTCGTTGATTTCAACGGCTTTCGGGATCTGTACGTTGCCCTTGTCGTCTTCCGGGGTGTAGTTCAACTCGGCCAGGGCGGAGTGGCCGGTACCGGCGTTGTTCCAGCCATTGGAGCTTTCCTGGGCGACGCCGTCGAGGCGCTCGATCATTTCCATCGAAGTGCCAGGCTCCAGCTCGTTGAGCCAGACACCCAGGGTCGCGCTCATGATGCCGCCGCCGATCAGCAGTACATCGACTTTCTTTGCCTCTTCCGCGTGAACGGACGTGATCCCCATCGACAAAGCCAGCCCCAGCAGGGCCGTGTTCATTTTCTTAAACATCTGTAGCACCTATGATAAAACGCCATCCGCCCTTCCATCTCCACTTACGGGGCTCCTGATTCACGGCATTCAGGCAGGATGTCGTGGGTGCTCGTACATGAAGATTGGAGGGTGGGCACACAAGGCCGACGTGTCTCCATCGACCTCAGTTTATATGTCCCTACTGAACTGACTTTTTATCATTATTGGCTTCAGCTACTTGAGCGACATTGATCCTGTTGGCACGTCTCCTGGACGGGCAAACTGAATAGGTCAAACCAAGTTGGCGCGCAGAATATCATGGCTCGGCGACTGTGCGCTCCCGAAAGGACTTATGAGTCTAGTCCAGACGGGGCTCGTTCGCGGCGTCCTGACCCAAACGATTCAGCACAAACACCTTGGCGTTGTGGGTCATTTGGTCCAGATGCCGGTCGCGTTGCTTTTCGGCATCGACCATTGCGCGCTTTCCGTGTTTTTGCAGCAAGTAGGTATGTATCTGCCGGACCTCTAGAGAACTGTAGATAAATGTGACATCCAACAGCCCCATCAAGCCTTCGCTGCTGTGGTCGCGGGTGTTCATCAGCACTTGCGTGCCGCGCACGCCCAGTACCTGGAAACCCATCGACTCGAACCACGGCACCTTGGCCACGGCGCAGGTCAGTTCGGCGTGGGGGTAGCGGTTGATCATGTCTTGCAACATGGACCGCGCGACGCCGCGGCGACGATGACCCGCATCGACGGCCATGTAGGCGACGCCGCAGGCTTCGGGATCATCCTTGACCGGCAGGTACAGCAGAAAGCCGATGACCTTTTCAGGGTCTTCATCGTCGGTGGCGACGATCAACTCGACCGCAATGCCCTTGGTCCCGCCGAGTGCTTCCAGGTACAGATGCACTTCGTAGCCGACCGCGTACTGATACACGTTGTACAGCGGGTTGCTCGGCGCGATGCCGACCATGCTGATGTCGGTCAGGTTGTCGACGACCATCTGCAGGATCTGGCTGTTGATGTGCTCCGGGCATGGGGCGTTGAAGTGGGTGAGTTGCGGCATTGAAATTCTGACTCCGGGATCGCTTTACTGGGTATCGGCGGGGCTATTGTCACAGATTGATCGCCACGCCGCTTCTGCCAGCAATTCCCTGTAGGCCTTCGGGCTGGCGACCACCCTCCCCGACAACCATGCCCGGCAGTAACTGTCTGCCTGGCCGATGATCAGCGACGGCAGCAATTCGGCAGGAAACACTCGCAGCACATCACGTCGGCCGGGCTCTGCCAGCCATTGGCCGAGTTTCTGGTTACGGGTTTTGTTGCGGGTGGCCAGTTCTTCCTTGAACGGGCCTTTGGTGACGGCAAATCGCGCGTGGTACTGGAAACGTGCCCACTCGGGCTGGCTGTCGACCCAATCGACGTAGCTGTGCACCAGCGCGTGCACGCCCTCTTCCGTCGTCTGTGCCTCGGCGAGGTAGTTGTCGCGCAGCAGTGCCTGGTCGTCCAGCGCGGTGAAAAACAGCGCGGCGACCAGGCCTTCCTTGTTGCCGAAGTGATGGTAAATCGCGCCGACGCTGGTATCGCATTCGGCGCGGATCATTTCGATGGTCGTGGCTTCGAGCCCTTGTTCGTTGAACAGGGCCAGGGCTTTTCTGAAGATGTCGCGCTTGAGTTCGGCTCTTCTGCCGGGGTAGCTGCGCTCGAGTATATCTGCGGTTTCCATGCGGGATACAGGCCAGAAAAATCCATGACAAGGCAGACGGCTGCCGATGAGAAAGCTGCGCTAGGTTGACAGATTTCCTCGCGACAGAATACTGTTCCGTCACAGAACAATATTCCGTTACGGAACATAATTCTGTAAAACCACTCCTCAGCGAGGCTTCAAAATGAGTCAGTTTCTCAGCATGTTTAAAAGCGCCGGCCCAGAAGCGTTCAGCAAGATGGCCTGCCAGGTGGCGCCTTACTTCAGCACCATCAATCCGCTGATTTCCGAGTTGCGCCCCGGTCATGCCACGGTGCAGGTGCCGTTCAGCAAGGCGATCACCAACCACTTGGGCTCGGTTCATGCGATTGCGTTGTGCAACGCCGCCGAGCTGGCTGCCGGGACGATGACCGACGTGTCCATTCCCGCCGGTGCGCGCTGGATTCCAAAGGGGATGACGGTTGAGTATTTGGCCAAGGCCAAGAGCGATGTGACGGCGGTCGCCGATGGTGAAGCGGTAGATTGGCAGACTGAAGGCGACAAGATCGTGCCGGTGGATATTCATGACGCCGAAGGCAAGAAGGTGTTCACGGCGCGGATCACCATGAACGTGAAGCTCGCTTAAACGCCCGCCTGCCTGTAGCAGCCTGCGTCCGGCTGCTACACAATTGCGCAACCCGCCGTCGTTCTTTCAACGGGCGCCAGGCAACCGCCGATAATCCCGCCGCGACTAAAGTTGTGCCCCCGACCGCCGACTCCTTCCTGTGAGCCCATCCCACGAAGGACCGTAAAATGTACTATCCCCGCGAAGCCGAAAAAGATCACCTGTTCAACCGGGTGATCCTGCTCACCGTGGCCTGCTGCGTGGTGCTGATCCTCGCCGGCATGGCCCGGCACGAGGGCATTGCCTACGCCGCCATCCGCTTGAGCCCCGTGGAGACAACCGGCACGGTGACGCAGTTGGACAGCATCCTCATGAACAGCGACGGCAAAGTGATCCATTACCGCTACACCGATCACAACGGCCAGGCGCACGACGATCAATACGTTGACGAGCGCTACGCACAGAAAACCGCGTACGAAACCGGTGGCAGCATTGACCTGCTTTACTCGCGCTGGTTACCGGGACAGAACAGCATTGCCCGCGAATTGAACGGCAATCGTCCGGGGTTTTACATCATGATGGGTGGGATGTTGCTGGCGTTGATGTTCCTGGGGATTTCGGCCAGGACGTTGGGACGAATTTATGCGATGAAGGAAGAAGACCGGTTTTATTGAGTCATGCTGTTCACTTAAGACCATCTTCAGTCGAGCAAGAATTTGTGGCGAGGGGGTTTGGCGAAACGTCGCACCGCCCCGGTCTGTCTGAATGGACACTGGGGCCGCTTCGCAGCCCAGCAGGAGCAAGCTCCCTCGCCACAGGTTGTTCAGCGCTCGTTGTATCGCGTGAATGCTTTCAAGCAGGGCCGAAAACCTTTCTGCGCCCCTACTCCGAAACAGCCACCTGATTACGCCCGCGCGCCTTGGCTCGATACAGCGCTTTATCCGCGTTATTCAGCAAACTTTGAAAATCGTTGTCGCCGATATCCATGGCTGCCACACCGAGACTCGCCGATATACGGTGAACCGGCCCGGTCATCAATCCACCCATAGACTGGATCAGTTGCTCGGCGATGTTAAGGGCGACTTCAATGGACGTGTCCGGAAGCAAGATCGCGAACTCTTCGCCCCCGAGCCTGCCGAAGACATCGGTATCGCGGAAGGACCGGTTGATGATCACGCCCATTTGCCGCAACACCTGATCCCCGACCTGATGACCGTAGGTGTCATTGATGTGCTTGAAGTGATCCATATCCAGCATCACCGCGCACAGCGGTAACCGGTTGTGTTTGCAGTCATGGAACAATTGCTGGGCATGCTCGAAAAAAGCGCGGCGGTTTTTCAGGCCGGTGAGTTCATCGGTTTGTGCGGCGTAAGTGGCAATGCGATGGGCGCGTTCCATTTCGCGGGTTAACTGGAAGGCGGTTTCCAAGGCTTCGGACAGTTTGCGTGTCGCGCTGGCCACGAATGAGGCGAACACAATCACAGCCAGCGCCATGCCGACCTGGATCGCTGACGATTGAAACAGCAGCCAGACAGTACACGGCAACAACACAAGGCCAATGGACGCTAACGTCATGTACCGATAAGCCGAATAACACGACACCGCACTGACCGACATGCCGACGGCAAAGAGCATGACCAACGCCTGGGCCAACAGGTCGTTTGCCGACATGACCGCAAAAGCGCCCGCCCCCCAGATACCGGCGGACAACACCAGCGTGAACCCGTATTTCTTCTCCCAGCGTTGCGGGGTGCGCTCATTTTCCGGGCAGCGAAACCAGGCCACGAACATCAGGATGCGCAGCAACGACGACGCGGTCAGCAGTCCTATCCAGGTAAAAATGACGGAGTGATCAAATCGCTCCCAGCACAGCCCGCACAGCATGATCGCCGCCAGAAAACTGCCGAAAATCGCAGGAAATGACTGGTGGAAAAGCTGATGCAATCGATCACTGCGCACCTGCGCTGCGATGAAAGTATCCTGGTCGTGCCGAAATCCTGGGCCACCCATTTGATCCGCCTGATCATGATGCTGCGACAAAAAAAGCGATTGTGGCACCCTGCCACTCAGGCAAACAAACAATTACGACTCGTGGGTACCCTCACATTCACGGTAATGCGCCCTTAAAGCTTCAGTGACAATCGCCAGAAAAGTAATAGCACAAAGTGAGCCACCCCCACGCCCTGTAGTCATCAAGCCAAATGACATTGCGCCGCCAACGTGCAACGCGTTCGTACTGCTACGCTTTTGAAGCCTCCAATGAAATCAGGCAATTAATCACCCATACGGATCCACTTGACTGTTGAGGTTGCGCAATGTGAGAGCCCAATTTATCAGCGCCGTCATTACCCTGACCATGATCGGAGTGACGACGTATGGATTTATGGAATGGAAAGCTGGCGAGAGTGCACGCCAGGAGGCGGTGTGCAAGACAGCGCAACAGCACAAGGAAGCGGTGGAAGTTCGAGCGCGTGCGATGGCTGCCGGGCTGTCTGTCGATGCTTACGCCGAGGCCGAGAAGGCGGAAGTCGGCAAATTGGTCAGCTCCCTGGATACCGCGAAGAATGATGCCGAGGTTGAAGCCGTCATAGACGCCCACGCTGCCGAGTTGCAGGCGCAGGACGCCGCAACCGACGCGGAGCTGAAAAACCAGGGGAGCCAGCAGTTCCTCGAACAGAAGTTCAAGGAACAGCGGATAACCACGGATATCAAGCAGGAAATCGAACGCGCCGAGAAGGCGGTGGCGGATGCCTGTAGTTAGTGCAGGCGGCAGTTTGTTTCCTGTCTATCGCGTTTAAGCGGGTGAAAGTCTCACCCGCTGCCCCTTGAAGATCACCACTAAACGGGCACCTTACCCTCGCTACACCGTTCAGAAACGCATTGCCCGATACCCTGCGTTCCCTCGGCACCCGACTGTTCAAGTGCCATCTCCTCCACCGGTTTGCCCAGGACGTGATGAGTGCGCAACAGAAAATGCGACAAAGCCGGGATCAGTATCAGGGCGCCCAACATGTTCCACAAAAACATGAAGGTCAGCAGAATGCCCATGTCCGCCTGGAACTTGATCGGCGACCAGACCCAGCACACCACGCCAGCGGCCAGGGTAATCCCCACCAGGCCCACCACCCGGCCGGTAAATGACACGGCGTTGCGATAAGCCTGCATCAACGGCAACCCCTGACGCTGGTATTGCAGTTGGACACTGAGTAAATACAGCGCGTAGTCCACGCCGATACCGACACCCAGCGCGATCACCGGCAGCGTTGCCACCTTGACGCCGATGCCCATGACCACCATCAAGGCCTCGCAGAGGATCGAGGTCAGCACCAGTGGCAGCAAGGCCACCAGGGTGGCGCGCCAACTGCGGAAGGTGATCAGGCAGAACAGCGTCACCGCCGCATACACGTAGAGCAGCATGGTGCGGTTCGCCTCGCGCACCACAATGTTGGTGGCCGCCTCGATACCGGCAGTGCCGGCCGCCAGCAGAAACTGGCGATCCTCGGTGCTGTTTTCCTTGGCGAATTTATCGGCGATAGCGACCACGGCGTCCAGCGTCTCGGCCTTGTGGTCCTTGAGGAAGGCGATCACCGGCATCAGCGAACAATCGGTATTGAACAATTCCGGGGAATTGACCGAGGCTTGTTGCGCGGCGTAGTTCAGCACGTTCTGGTTGCGCTGGATGCTGTTGAGCTTGGGATTGCCCTCATAGGACCCCGCCGTAATCTGCCGCACCGCATTGACCAGCGACGCCGTGGCCTGCACCCCGGAATACTGCTGAAGCTCCCAGGCCAGGCGGTCGGCGAGGACCAGCGTCTGGTAATTCAGGCAGCCTTCGGCCGGGGTCTTGATCATCACGGCGAAGAGGTCGCTGGACAGCGCGTAATGTTGAGTGATGAAGGCGTTGTCGCGGTTGTAGCGCGAATCCGCACGCAACTCCGGGGCACCGCTGTCGAGGTCGCCGATTTTCAGGTGCAGGCTGACCACAAAGCCACCGATCCCGAGCAAGGCAGCGAAGAGGACGGCGCCAGTGGCCCACTTCGGTGTGGTGAAGCGGTCCAGACTGTCCCACAGTTTGCCAAAGCCTTTGTGAGCACTCGCCCGTGTATCGATTGCCAGCGCACGCTCGGCCGCCTTGGCACCGACGCCGACAAAAGACAGCGCCACCGGCATGAGCAGCAACGACGTGAAGATCAGCACCGCCACGCCGATACTGGCGGTGATGGCCAAATCCTGGATGACCGGAATGTCGATCAGCATCAGCACGGCAAAGCCCACCGCATCGGCCAGCAATGCGGTGACGCCCGCGATGAACAGACGGCGGAAGGTGTAGCGCGCCGCCACCTGTTTATGGGTGCCACGGGCGATGTCCTGCATGATGCCGTTCATCTTTTGCGCCGCGTGGGACACGCCGATGGCAAAGATCAGGAACGGCACCAGCACCGAGTAAGGATCGATGGCATAACCCAGCCAGGCCACGATTCCCAGCTGCCAGACCACCGCGATCAGCGAACAGCCGACCACCAGCAAGGTGCTGCGCACACAGCGGGTGTAGAGATAGATGATGACCAGCGAAGTGACCACGGCCAGACCGAAGAACATCATCACCTGTATCAAACCATCGATCAGATCGCCGATCAGCTTGGCGAAACCGATCACCCTGACCTTGTAGTGGCCCTTGCCCTCCTCCCCGGCCTTGCGCGCCGCGCTATCGCCGGCAAATTCGAGCTTGTCGCGTAATTGTTCTTCGAGCATCCGCGAAAACTGGTGGTAGTTGATGCTCTGGCCGGTGGCCGAGGCTTTGTCCAGCAGCGGCACGATCAGCATGCTCGACTTGAAATCACTGGCGACCAGGCTGCCGACGATGCCGGCACGGGTGATGTTCTGTCGCAGCTGTTCGATGTCCGAGGGCGAGCCCTGATAGCTGTCGGGCATCACCGGGCCGCCTTGAAAGCCTTCTTCGGTGACTTCAGTCCAGCGCACGGCCGGCGTCCACAGCGACTTCATCCACGCGCGATCAACGCCCTCGGCGAGGAACAGTTCGTCGTTGACCTGCTTGAGGACGTTGAGGTATTCGGGGTCGAAGATGTCGCCCTGGGTGTTTTCCACCACCACCCGCACCGAGTTGCCCAGGCCGCGCAGCGACTGGCGGTTCTCGAGGAAATTCTGAATGTAGGGTTGGCTTTGCGGGATCATTTTTTCGAAGCTGGGGCGCAACTCCAGGCGGGTCGCCGCCATGTAGCCCAGCACCAGCGTGGCCAGGGTCATGAGCACGATGAACAGCGGGCGGTAGTTGAACACCAGCCGTTCCAGCAGATTGCCGGAGCGCCGATCAAAGTCATGCAGATCGCGGATCACGGGCATGTTGTCTTGCTTGGTAATGGCCATGTCTGAGTACTCGCTCTTGGATTCTGGCTCTTATTCTTTGGAAAGCGCACGGACACCACGGCTGCCCACCACGATCAGCGAACCATCGCTGGCGAGGGCGGCACCGGCCACGGGTGACGGGTTTGGTTGTGGCATCAATTGCAACCGGGCGTTGTCGGCATGATCGGCCAGCATGTGCCCCGCCTGGGTGAACAGCCGATAGTGACCCTGGGCATCTATGGCTGCCGCGGTGACGCTGACCTGCAGACCCGTGTCGAACGCCGTCCAGTCCAGACCGCCATCGGTGCTGCGCAACACATTGCCGCGCAGGCCGTAGACGATCACTTCGCCAGGCTTGCCGACGACACCGAAAAAGCTGCCCTGGTACGGGGTGCTCAGAGCGACGAAGCGCTGCTGCGTGCCGTCCCATTTCAGTACCAGGCCTTGCTCGCCGACGATGTACAGCGCATCGCCGGTGGACGCGATGGCGTTCAAGTGAAAATTCTGCGGGTTATCGGTGCGGTCCTGAAAAGGCGTCCAGCTCTGGCCACCGTCGTCGGTGCGCAGGATCAGGTTGAACACCCCGACCACGTAGCCGACCTTGTCATCGGCGAACCAGACGTCGAGCAAGGGTTTGTCGGCGCCCTCCTCGACCAGCCGTTGACCTTCAGCGACCAGCAGCGGCCATTGTTCGTTGGACGGCTCGGCATTTGCCAGCGCCGCATAATGCTTGATCAGCATGGCACCGATCTGACGACCGTCCAGTTGCTTTTTCCAGGTCACGCCCGCGTCACTGCTGTGCAAAATCAGGCCATCGTTACCGACCGCCCAGCCTTGCTGAGGACCAGGAAAGTACACGGCGTTCAGGTCGCTGCTGACCGGCACATTGGCCTGCTGCCATTGCTGGCCGGCATCATCGGAATAAAGAATGTGCCCGCGCTGCCCGACCGCCACCAGACGCTGCCCGGCATTTGCGACGTCCAGCAACGGACTGCGCACCGCCAGGGCACTGGGCTTGGCGGGCAGGTCCAGCACATCGACGTAGCCGGAGGCCTGTGCAAGCGTCTGCCACACCACCAACATCAGCGGCGCAAGCGTTTTGAATAAACACATGGTGCGTCCTCTTGCCAAAGCAGAAGCCGGCGCTCTACCGCAACCGGCCCAGACTTTTGTTGTGCGTGACTTAGCGAACGCCATTCCCGGCCAGCGCATCCGGCGACCACTGCGACTTGGAGAGCGGCGCGATGTATTTGATGCCGCCGTAGGCGCCCGACAAACCGTTGATGTTGTACGTCCCGCCCACCAGGTCATAGATCACGTGCGGCGTGGTGTTGGGCGTTGTCACGTCGTAGCTTTGCGAGAGGAAGCTGAAAGAGCCGCGGTACAGTTGGCCGCGGGCATCGTACTGGTCGGAGGCCAGAGCCACCCAGCTGTCCTCGTCCAGATAGAAGCGGCGCTTGGCGTAGACGTGACGGGCACCCGACTTGAGCGTGCCTTCCACGACCCACACACGATGCTTCTCCCAGCGCACGTACTGCGGCGCCAGGTGGTTCGGGGTGGTCAGGGCTTTCGGGTCCTTGATGTAGCTCAGTGCGTAGGTGTTGTACGGCACGATCATTTCCTGCTTGCCGACCAGTTTCCAGTCGTAGCGATCCAGCGCACCGTTGAAAACATAGACGTCGTCATAAGTGCCGGAACCGGCAGTGCCCGGGTTTGGCGTGTCGTAGGCCAGGGTCGGTGCCAGCTTCACCCGGCGTTGCCCCGGCAAGTACTGCCAGGCGCGGCGTGCCTGCACCAGCGGGTTGGCCGCGTCCTTGAGCATAATCGCCTCGCCCGCACGGCGCGCAGGGCCGGTGTAATACAAGCGGGTCTGGAAGTAGGTGTCCTTGCCATCGATGACCTTGCTCGGGTCTTCGAAGATCGGGAACGAGTTGACGATTTCGCCGCTGGTGGCCAGGTTTTGTGCGCCTGAAGAGTCGACGTTCCAGGAATCGTACTTGGTGGAATACGCAACGCCCTGATAACGCAGCAAGTGGTTCCACATGGCCTCGGCCCCGGACTGCGGGATCGGAAACGGCACGCCCGGCAGGACGTTTTCGATGGCATTGCCACCTTCCAGCGACTTGGCGCCGGTGGCGTTTTTCAAGGTGTTGTCCAGCACACTTTGCGGCAATGCCACGCTGCGGTGAGTTGGATAGACCTCAACGCGAAAGCCAGGAAAACGCGTGGCCAGTTCGACGGTGACGGCGGTCAGCTGATGCTTGTACTGGGCGACATTCTTGCCATCAATCACCAGCAGCGGCTTCTCGTTGGCATAAGGATCGGGACGAAAGCTGTCACCGGCCTTGAAACCCGCCGGCAGACTGGTCAGCCCGCCGGTGTAAGCCGGAATGGAGCCATCGGCATTGCCGGCTTTTTCGGCGCCGACAGCAGTCAGGTTGTTTCCCAGTCTGGCGGCGTCGGCGGCGGGTACGGCAGCCTGGACAAGACCGGCAAAGGACAGCGCCAAGGAAGCGCTCAACAGCGTGTTCATACATTTCATGGTGTCGTTCTCCTGATTGTTTTTAAGCAATCGCGAATCAGAAAGTTGTCTTGAAGGTGGCCGTGACCATGCCGCGATCCTTGAGCTGCGCCGGGGTCCCGCCGAAGGCGGTGGTTTGACCGGGCACGCAGTTGTACTGGCCGTTAGCACCGGGTGCAGCGCCGTCTCCTTGACTGCCAGCGCTGCCTGGCGAACTGCAGGTGTCAAATGGACCGAAGTTGTCCACGTATTTCAGGTCGAAGCGGTACTGGTTGCGCACATCAAAGCCGACGCCGACCGAGTAGCTGCCGGAGTCTTCGTTGCCGCCCAGTTGCACGGCGGAGTTGCCGTTGAGGCCGACGTTGTAGGTCATCGGCAGGTACATATCGACGCCCGGGAACACCTGGTACCAGGTCGGGTTGAAGTTGACGCCGATGATGTAGTTGTCCTTGGTGACCTCGTCGGTACCGTGGTACCAGTCCTCGCCCTTGAACATTTGCTTGTTGTCGGTCACTTTCAGCCAGCGGCTGTAGCCGAGTTCGACCAGCAACGAAGAGCTGTCCCACAGCGGCGTATCGCCAAAGGTGGTCAGGCCGTTGAGCACCGCGTGCACGGTGTTGCCGCGGGCCACGCCGTCGTCGCCGTTGAAACTACCGATGAAACCGGGCACGCCCGCGGCGGCCGCAGCCGGGCTGACACTGCCCGGCACGCTGGCCAGCGGCATGTTTTCGCGGTAGTTGAGGTCGAAACCGACGCTGACGTCGCCGACGCTTTTCGACAGGCTGATGCCATAGATGTCGATGTCATCGACGTAGAACTGGTTGTAGCTGCCGATGTTGCCGGAGATCAGCTGTGCCGGGCCGACGGCAGTCGGTTGCAACACCAGGTTAGGCAGGATGTCGGAGGTTTTGCGGTAGTAGAAACCGAGGGTGCCGTCCAGCCATTCCGGGCTCCACTTGGCCATCAACCCGAAGTCGCCGCGCTTGTCCGGGGTGAAGGTGTGGCCATTGCTCAGGCGCAGGAATTGGTTGGCGCCGAGCGGTCCTGGTGTACCGAAACGCGGATTCAAACCACCGATCAGCGACAGGTTATGCCCGCCATTCTGGATGCCGTCGTTGAAGCCCAGATAGGTTCCGGACTCCGGCAGGCGCGAGGCGTCCCAGTCGAGGAAATACTGCGCGCCGAGGGTCAGTTCCGGGTTGACCGTGAAGCTGGCGGACAGTTGATTACGCGGGATGAACAGCTCTTTGGCTTCGGTGCCCGGCACTGCCAGCGCCTTGGTGATGTCCAGACCGGACTGGCCATAACTGTTGCCGTGGGCAAAGGCCAGGACACTTTCGCCCCAGTACTGCGTGTGCTTGCCGGCCTTGCCACTGAGGATCGAGTCCTCGCCGATTTCCATGCTGCCGAACACAAAGGCATCGAGGATCTCGGCCGACGGGCCGTTGTAGTAGCGATCGACGTAACCACTCACGTGGCGCGAGTCAGGTCTACCGCTGTTGATCTGGTTGGTCGACGCGTTGTCACTGCCGACATTGTCATAGGCATGGTCGTACCAACTGTTGGCACTAACGCGAAAACCCATCTTCTTCTGGTAGGACACGTCCAGCTCGGAGAGCACGTCCAGACGCTGGGACACCGGACTCCCGGACGAGAAGTTGCGGTTACCGTCGTTGTTGTTCCAGGAATTGGCCAACTTGCTGTTCGGGCTTTCAACCCGTTGCGCATAGTTGAACTTGAAGGTGTTGTCGAAACGCACCGCCCAGTCTTCACTTCCGGTATTGAGTTCAAAGGCATGAGCCGCTGGCAACGCAGCGACGAACAGCGCCGAGGCCAGCAGGGTCGGCTCCCACACACTCACACCAGTCATTTTGTTTATTCGCATACATTGGCTCCGATTTTTTTTGTTGTTGTTTTTGTGTTTATGAAAAAACAGCTGGCCACCCAATCCGGGCGCAACAGTGCTCACCACTCTTATCCCCATCAGGGGAGCGTTCGATTCATTCAAAGTGACCCAATCAATACCGCCGGAGTCAGCACACCCCGTGGTATTGGATGACCCGACTCAACTACCGAGCCGTATCAACAGCAACACCAGTCCCAGCAAAAACACGGTTTCACCGACCATCAACAAAATGGGTTTGAACCCCACCGTGGCCAGCTCCTTCAACTGGATTTTCATCCCCAGCGCACTGATCGCGACCACCAGGCACCAGCTCGACAATTGATTGCCCAGGGTCTGCACCGCTGAAGGCAGCCAACCGAAACTGGTCACCGTGGCCAGGGCGATAAACGCCACGGCAAACCAGGGCAGCAACGGTGGTCGTTCACCGGTGCCCTGCCCGCCCTGAGCTCGGGTGATCAATACTGCGCAAACGATGACCGGCAGCAGCATGGCGATGCGCATCAGTTTCACCACCGTGGCGGTATCGCCGATGTCATGGGACATGCTGTACCCGGCACCGACCACTTGAGCGACGTCGTGGATGGTGGCGCCGAGAAACACCCCGGCCTGCAGCGGGTCCAGGCCGAGCGCCCGGGCGATCACCGGGTACACAATCATTGCCAGGGTCGACAGCGCGGACACGCCAATGACTGTGAACAGCGTCGCGCGCTCCTTGGCATGATGAGCAGGCAAAGCCGCCGCCAACGCCAGCGCCGCAGACGCCCCGCAAATCGCCGTGGCACCACCGGACAACAGACCGAACAACACGTTGAAGCCCAAGGCGCGGGCCGCCAGCATCGACACCAGGATTGTGACCACCACCGACACCACGACGATCAACACCGGATGCCAGCCGAGCGCCGCAATCTGCTCCAGAGAGATGCGCATCCCGAGCAAAGCCACGCCGACCCGCAGCACTTCTCGGGCGCTGAAATCGATACCCGGTTTACTCGGCCCCGCCGCCAGAAAATTCATGGCCATGCCGAGCAGGAGTGCCAACAGCATCACCGGTGCGTGGTACTGGTCTGCCAGAAACCGCGCCGCAATCGCGACGACGATACTGGCCAGGACGCCCGGCAGGTGCTGGCTGACAACCGACTGAAACTGAATGACGGCGGATCGGGACATGACTAGACCTTGATTCCCATGGCCGGCAGCGAACGCGTGCTTTCACGCTTGATCCGCGCCGCCACATAAAAGAACAACCCGCCCAGCACCAGCGCCAGAATGTCGCTGACCAGCAACACATGGGTCAGCGGTGAATCCACGCCGGCCGTGGTCAACGAATCGCTGATCCAGCCGACGACAAACGTGCCCAGTGCCACCGAAAACAGGTTCAACAGCAGCATCGAGCAGCCCATGACCGTCGAACGCATGCGCACCGGCACGGCCCCTTGAATCGCCGTGGTCGCCGCACCGTAAAGCGACATCAACATGAAAATGCCGACCGCCATTCCCACGTAGAACAGTGGCGAGTCCGTCGGCACCAGCCGATAGGCGATCATGAACGGCGCACTGACCAACATGAGCAGCACCAGCACGCTGGCGTGGCCGCCCTTGAAGCGCGGGGCCAGGCGGTCGCTCAAAATGCCTCCGGCCAAGGCGCCCAACGAACCGAAAACGATCTGCATGACACCCATGGTCGTGGCAATCGTGGCCGGGTCCATTCCCCGCTCGCGGGCAATCCAGAGTTGCGCGAACGAAATGCCCGGATAGACCAGGTGAGCCAACACAAAACCGGCCACGGTGTAGCGCACGACACGGTTGCGGTTCAGTTCACCGAGCACCGCGGCCAGCTGAGTCTTGAGGGGCGCACCGCGCTCTTGCACCGTGGCGTTGCTGCGTTTGTCGCGCATCAGCAGCAACGGCAAGCCGATGACCAGCCCGGCGACACCGAGGAAATAAAACGTGGTGCGCCATCCATGGGTGGCACCCAACGTGCCCGCCAACAAAAAGCTGCAGCCGATGCCCAACGGAATGCCCAGGTAAAACAGTCCCATCGCCGTACCCCGGCGCTTCTCCGAGAACAGCTCCATCAACAGCGCCGTGGCCGCAGGCACCAATGCCGCTTCACCAGTGGCCACCAGAAAACGCGCGGCAACCATTTGCTCGAAGTTCTGCACGAACCCGGAGGCCACGGTGCAGGCGCTCCAGACCAGCATGCCGGCGCCAATCACCCGTGGACGGCTGTGACGGTCGGCCAGAGCGCCGAGAAACACTGCCATCACGCCATAGCTCAACACCCAGACCGCGCCGACCAGAAAGCCGTACTGAGCGTTGTTGATCGCCAACTCGCCAGTGATTTGCGGGGCGAAGCCCAGCAGAATATTTCGGTCCACCTGGGCCAACAGGTGAATCACCATCAACGTTGCCAAAACGGCGCAGGGACTCTTTTTCCAGAACATCGTCTGTACCTTTGAGTTGTTGTTATGAAGGTAAGGCCGGATGCCGCTCGTCCTGCCAGGACTAACGCATGGTCCGCCGCTTCGGCCCAAGGGAAAGTGCGGTAATGCGATACGCGTCACCCACCCAGTTGCACAGCAGTGGACGCGTACTGTCCGGTTCAATGATGTCAATCACGCCGAAGCGTTCGGCGGTACGCAGCGGTGAAGCCAGGGCCTGGTAATGGGCCTCCAGTTCCTTGCGACGTGCCAGCGGATCATCAGCCGCTGCGATGTCCTGCTTGTAGGCGGCCGCGACTCCACCCTCGATCGGGATCGAACCCCACTGCGCCGAAGGCCAGGCAAACCGGTGCGGCAATGCCGTACCCGTCGGGCCATGCCACGGACTGACCATGGCACCGGCGAGCCCGACACAGCGGCGTAGCACGATGGTGATCACCGGCACACTGGCCTGTTCGATTGCATGCACGGCCTGCATAGCCGCGCTCAAGGTGCCCTGCATTTCAGCCTCTTGCCCGGTCATCACACCGGGCTGATCCACGAGGTAGATCAGCGGCAAATGAAAGGTGTCGCACAGGTCGATGAAGCGGGTCTGCTTGAGCGCCGCCGCTCGTGTCAACGCACCGCCGCCGACGCGCGGGTTGTTGCAGATAATCCCCACCGAATAGCCGTTGAGACGGGCAAACGCGGTGATGGTCGAGGCGCCGAAATCCGGGGACATCTCGAACAGGCTGTCTTTGTCGACCAGCGACTTGAGAATCTTGTGCGGATTGAAAATCTTGCGCCGGTCATGGGGAATGGCGTCGTTGAGCCAGGCGTCACGGCGACTGGGAGCGTCCGTCGAGGCCACGCGCGGTGGCTGTTCCCAGACATTGCCCGGCAGATAGGACAGGAAGCGCTTGGCCAGATCCAACGCCTCGGCATCGCTATTGGCGGCCAGGTTGATCATGCCGCTGTGACGATGCACCTGGTCGTAGCCGCCGAGGTCGTTCTTGTCGATGTCGACCCCGAACGCCTGCTTCACCACGGGCGGACCCGCCGCGAACACCTGGCTCTGCCCCCGCACCATGATCGACAGGTGCGAAGCGGCGACCCGCAGCGCACCCAGTCCGGCGCAGGCACCATGGGCAATGCCGACGACCGGCACCGCACCCAACAGATTGGTGATCGGCAACAGTGCATAACCCGGAATCTTGGTATGACCAAGCTTGTCGAGCAGCTTCACACTGCCGCCCGCGCTGTCGATCATGCGAATGATCGGCAGCTTGTATTCCCAGGCATAACGGTCGGCGTAAATCCACTTTTCAGCGACCGCCGCCTCCGACGAACCACCGCGAATGGTGAAATCATCCGCTGCGACCACGGTGCGCCGCTGCTCGATCGTGCCCACGCCAACCACCGCCGTGCTCGGTGTGGCGGAGGCAATCCTGCCTTCCGGCGTGTACTTCACGGCACCGGCCAATATGCCGAATTCCTCGAAGCTTTCGCCTTCCAGCAGGTGGCCGATGCGCTCACGCGCCGTGAGCTTGCCCTGGGCGTGATGCTTCTGCACCGCTTCCGGGCCACCCAACGCATAGGCGACTTCCCGACGCGCGCGGATGTCAGCCAGTTCCAGCGACCATTCAGGGGCAACAGGCGTGCTCATGATGATGTCCTCTCCAGGCGCGCGAGATAGTCGTCGCGCAGAATGTTTTTCACGACCTTGCCGGCGTTGTTGCGCGGCAGAGCGTCGACGAACTCGATCAGGCGCGGCTTCTTGTAGCCGGCGATCAGTGCAACGCAATGACTGCCCAGTGCCTCGCTGTCGACCGTGGCGCCTTCGCGCCGCACGACAAACGCGGCAATCCGCTCGCCCCACTCCGCATCCGGCAACCCCAGCACCGCCACTTCGACGACTTGCGGATGGCTTTCCAGTGCGTCCTCGACTTCCCGGGCATAAACGTTGAAGCCACCGGAAATGATCATGTCCTTGTTGCGCCCGACGATAAAAAGGAAGCCCTGCGCATCGAGGTAACCGAGGTCGCCCGTGTAGTACCAGCCATCGCGGATAGCCTCGGCTTCCAGATCGGGACGACGCCAGAACGCCACTTCGCCAATGCCGTCAGTGGCAATGGCGATCTCGCCGATTTCACCCGCCGCCAGTTCTTGACCGTGAACATCGCGCACGGTGATCTGCACATTGGCGGTCGGTTTGCCGCAGGAGCGCAGCACACCGTCTTCCGCGTGTTCGTGCGGATAAAGCACCGCCAACGGCTGGACCGCCTCGGTCATTCCGTACTGCTGACGCATCACCGGACCGAAGCGCGCAATCGCCCGGCGAATCAGGTCGACGGAGGTCGGCGCCGTGCCGTAATGAATGCACTTGAGCGACGACAAATCGGCTTCGACGCCGCTGTCGAGTGTGTCGAGCAGGCGCGTGAGCATGGTCGGCACACACATCATTTGCGTGATGCGATGGCGCTCGATCTGCTGCAGCGTTTCCAGCGGTTCGAACTTCTCCAGAATCACGTTGCGCGTACCTCGCAAGTAGCAGGGCAACAGGTGAACGCCGGCGGCATGGGTCAAGGGGCCGACGTGCAACATCGCATCGTCTACGCCGAGGCCGTATTCCATGGCGTAGAAGTGATTGGTCAGGCGCTCGTACCAACGCTTGACGGTATAGGTCACACCCTTGGGCTTGCCGGTGGTCCCTGAGGTATAGGCGATACGCAGCTGCGTGTCCGCCGACACCTGAACATTGGGCGCATGGGTCGGCATGGAAGCGAGCACCTGGCGGTAATCCAGCACGTGTGGCGCCTGCCAATCAAGCCCGATCACGTGGCGCAGACTGGCCACTTCGTCGCGAACACCTTCGCCGATCTCGCGGAACTCCGGCCCCGCCACCAGCACGCTTGCGTCAGCGTCATTGAGGATCGCGACCTGTTCGGCCAGCGTATGCCGGGCATTCAGCGCAACATAAACCAGACCTGCTTTCTCGACCGCAAACACACTCTCAATTGCCTCGGGCGAGTTATTGAGTAAAACGGCCACCCGCTCCCCGACATGCAGCCCCAGGGAAATCAGCGCATGGGCCAGACGGTTACTGCCCGCCTCCATGTCGTCATAGGTCAGGCAGTCGTCCCCGAATATCAGGGCGGTGCGGCCACGGTGCTGGCGGGCGGCCCAACTGAGCATTAATCCTGCGGTACGTTTTTTTGTCATGGTCTTTTTTGTCTTATTGTCGACAACTTGACACAGCACTTGGGAGTGTTGTGCCCCCGTGTGGTTTATTCCAACTGATTCGATGCGGCTTGATGGGAAGCGTTGATCAGCTCAACCATCATTTTCGCGGCAACGACGCTGCTGTTTTCTCGGAGTGCCTCGACCAACTGACGCCAATACGTGACCGAAGCCTGTCGGCGCTCTGGTGAACGCAACCCCAGGCGGGTGTAGCGCGCGGTCTGGATACCCAATGCCCCCATGAGTTCTGCCAGCTGTTTGTTGCCGCAGGACTGGAACAGAAGCGTGCTCAGGCGATAACTGCCCTGCGCGTATTCATCCAATGAATCCGATTGCGCGGCAATCAGTTCAAGCCGGATGACGATGGCGTCCATCTGATTCACGACAGACGCATCAAGGTCCACCAGGTACTTGGCCAACAGCCCGGCCAGTACGGCGCGGATCTCGAACAGGTTGTCGATCTCCTGCCGGCTCAATGAAGTCACATGCGCGCCACGCTGCGGCACGATGGTCACCACACCGACCTTCTCGAGAATGCGCAGGGCTTCGCGAATCGGACCACGGCTGACCTGAAAGTGGTCGGCCAGTTCCTGCTCGCGCACCGAATCGCCCGGCCCGTATTCACCGCGCAGAATCGCAAGCGTGATGCTTTCGGCAATCTGCTCCGGCATCGTCAACACGCGCTGGCGACCAGCCCGCATGATACCTATTGCACTACCGCCCTTGGCGGCCGACGCCGAACCTGCATTCATTGACATAGACTTCAATCGCACTCCATAAGCAAAACGTCCTGGCCATCTTTTACCACTTCGCCCTCGGCCACGAGAACGCTGACCACTCGACCCGATTCCGCGGCCATCAAGGGGATTTCCATTTTCATGGACTCCATGATGACCAGCGTCTGATCTTCTTCAACGACATCCCCTTCGCGGACATGGATCTGCCACACCGTCCCAGCGACATCCGATTTAACCGCGATTGTACTCATTCTCGCCCCCTCCAAAACATAACTGTTTTCTGAAATCGCCGGGCCCTTGGCTGCCGCACGCTACGCTTTTTCTATCAAGTACTGCGCAAACGTTCCGGGTGATGGTCAGCACATTACGTGATTGTCTGATTGTTGACAATCCTACGTATGAATGTTTTTATCGGTCAAGGCAATTCGAACAACAAGAGGCCCTGAGGCATGTCGCTCACACATAAAGAAGCACGAAGAATCCTGGAGATACTGGATCACACCCGGCATCTGGACTTCCTTGAAGTCCGCGTCGGTGACACCACGTTGACGGCCAGCAAGTCCGGCACGCTGCAGCGTTCGCTGGAGCCTGTGCAAAGCACCGCGTCTGCAAAAACGGCGCAGCCGGCGCCTGCCGTGGTGGTCGCGAGCGAACCCGAAGTGACCGCCGGTCAGGTCGGCGTGCGCGCCACCATGATGGGCACCTTCTATCGCAAGCCCAGCCCCGACCAACCGTCGTTTGTTGAAGAGAACGCCACGGTGGAAGCCGGCGCGCCCCTGTGCCTGGTCGAAGCCATGAAGCTCTTCAACACCCTCGCCTGCCCGGTGAAAGGCCGTGTGGTGCGCATCGTCGCCCAGGACCTGCAGATGGTTCAGCGGGATCAGTTATTGATGATTATTGAACCGGAGACTCGCTGATGAGCAGCATTCCCGTGGCAACCCGCGACATTCGCCGGGTATTGATCGCCAACCGTGGCGAAATCGCTGTACGCATCGTGCGTGCCTGCAAAACCCTGGGCATTGAATCGGTCGCGGCCGTCTCCGAAGCCGACGTGGACAGCCTGGCCGCCCGCCTCGCCGACCAGTACGTGATCATTGGTCCACCGCCCGCCGCGCAAAGTTATCTGTGCGCCGAGCTGCTGGTGCGCACTGCACTGGAACACCGCTGTGACGCCATCCACCCGGGTTATGGTTTCCTGTCCGAGCGTTCGCATTTCGCCCAGGCCTGCGAAGACGCCGGGCTGGTGTTCATCGGCCCATCGGCTGAAATCATCGACTCAATGGGCGACAAGATCACCGCCGTCGGTCTGGCCGAAAAAGCCGAAGTACCGCGCGTACCGGGCTCCGATGCCGTGGCCGATGCCGAGACGTCCCGCCGCATCGCCAGCGACATTGGTTATCCCGTGCTCTTCAAGGCCACCGCCGGCGGTGGCGGACGCGGCATGCGCATCGTGCGCAGCGATGAAGAAGCAGAAGCGGCTTTCCGTTCGGCCTCGTCAGAAGCGCAAGCAGCCTTTGGCGATCCGACCCTGTACGTCGAGAAATTCATCGAGCTGGCGCGCCATATCGAAATCCAGATCATGGGTGACCGCCATGGCAACGTGGTGCACCTGGGCGAGCGAGAGTGCTCGACGCAGCGCCGCCACCAGAAACTGATCGAAGAAGCGCCCTCTCCCAGCCTCGCGCCGCAAACCCGCGAACAAATGGGTGAATGCGCGGTACGTCTGGCCAAAAATGTCGGCTACTTCGGCGCGGGCACGATCGAATTCGTGGTCGATGACCGCGACGGCAAATTCTATTTTCTGGAAATGAACACCCGCATCCAGGTCGAGCACCCGGTGACGGAAATGATCACCGGTTTTGACCTGGTCGCCGAGCAGATCCGCATCGCCGCCGGCCTGCCGCTGTCGTTCAGCCAGGCCGACGTCAAGCTGACAGGCCATGCCATCGAGTGCCGGATCAACGCCGAAGACCCGGACCGCAACTTCCTGCCAAGCCCGGGCCAGGTCAGCGAATGGCAACCGCCCAAAGGCAAAGGCGTGCGAGTCGATACCCACTGCTACAGCGGCGCCACCGTGCCACCGTTTTACGACTCCCTGCTGGCCAAACTGATCGTGCATGCGCCGACCCGCAGCGAGGCCATCGTGCTGATGCGCAAGGCACTGGAAGACATGAAAGTCGTGGGCCTCTCGACCACCGCAAGCTTCCATCACGCCGTGCTCGACCATCCGGATTTCGTCGCCGGCCTCGTCACCACCCGCTGGGTTGAAGACGTCTTCGTACCCGCTCGCAAACAGGCGTTGAAACAAGCCAAGGAGCGCGCATGAGCATGACAACGTTGGTCGATGTCAGCCTGAGCGACGGGCAGACCGCAACCTGGGGCGGCGCCGCCAGCAGCCCGATGCTGCTGGGCACGATGAACTCGCTCGGGCACGCACGGCTTGCTGCCATCGAGGTATTGAGCCCGGCAGTGATCGCGCAATGCATCAGCCGCGGCGAGAACCCGCTGCAACGGGTCGCCGCATTGCGTGAGCGCGCCAATGCCATGCCTTTGCGCGCCACCGTGAACCTGTTGCCCGACCACGGCCATCTCGATGTGCTCGCCGGTGAAGCGCTGGACACCTGGCTGCGACTGCTCGCCAAATCCGGCATCAGTGAGGTCGTGCTGATTGATCCGCTGCTGGACCTTTCGCGTCTGGGTAATGCCGTGCAAAAGGCCCAGGCCCACGGCCTGATCGCCATCGCCGCCCTGCCCTACGGGGACGACCCCGAGCGTTGCGACGCCTACTATTCGGCCTGCGCCGCACGCCTGGTCCTGACCGGTGCGCAGCGCATCATGCTGCGCGACGAAGCCGGTTTGCTGCATGTCGAGCGCCTGCCCGGTTTACTGTCGGCCCTGCGCAGCGGCGTGGATGGTAAACCGCTGGACCTGCACACGCGCTGCCACACCGGCCTCGGCCCGCAGGTGGCGCTGGAAGCGATTCGACTGGGCATCGACCGCCTCGACGCGGCATTGCCCGCTGTCGCCAACGGCGCATCGACACCTTCGCTGGCCTTGCTGATCCGCTCGGCGGCGCTTCTTGAACTGCCGCTGCAAGCACCGGATCAGGACCGTATGAAAGACGCCCAGTCTCAGCTCGCGGCCGTGGCGGACCAGGAAGGATTTGCCGAAAGCCTGCCTTGGGCCTTCGACCTGGCCCCTTACGAACACCAGTTGCCAGGGGAAATCGCCGCCCAAGCCATGCAAGCGTTGCGTTTACGCGGACGGCTGGCGGAGCTGTTCGAGTTTGCCCGCGAATGCACGCGCATTCGCCAGGAACTGGGCCATCCGCCGATGCTGCAACCTTTCGCACAAGCCATCGCAAGGCAGGCCCTCGAACACCTCGATGCCGCCCCACGTTTCGCCACGTTGCAGCCTGCTCTGCGCCGTTGGCTGCAAGGCTGTTACGGCCCGATCGACACGTCTTTGCTCAGCCTGCAACAACGCATCGGCGCCGTCGCGAACCCTGACCGTCCAGCCAACTTGCCCGCCACTGAAGACGCACTGGCGGCAATAGTCTGCGGCTGCCCGGCACTGCCGCCCCTGCAGAAACTTCACTACGAGGTACGCACACCCGAGCAAGCCCTGACACACGGGCTGCTGCAACGCTGGCCCGACTACAGCGTATTGAGTGTCACAGGCCCCGGCCTGTCCATCCATCTCGAACACAGCAAGGGGTGATTTGTGCTGAATCAACTACGTGAACAAGTGAACGCGGAATTCGCCCGTACCGGCAAACGCCGGCGTATCCATCTGGTCGATGCCACCCTGCGCGATGCGCATCAATGCCTGTGGGCCACGCGCATGCGCACCGAGCACATGCTGCCGATGGCCGAGCGCCTGGATAACTTGGGTTTCGACGCGATTGAAGCCATTGCGCTGGTGCAGTTCGACGCCAGCGTGCTGTTTCTCAACCAGAGTCCGCTGGAGCGCCTTCGCCTGCTGTCCGAGCGCATCCGCCACACGCCGCTGCGCGGGATTGTGCGCAGCAATATGCTGCGCAGCTTCTACCCCGAGCCGGACGATTTGAGCGAGCTGTACGTCGAGCGCCTGGTCGCCAACGGCGCACGCGATATCGGCTTCCTCGACTCCCTGCACTGCTGGGACAACCTGGTGCCGTCGATCACCACGGCCAAGCGCCTCGGCGCCACCACCAACCTCGCGATGATTTACAACCTGGCCCCCGGCTACGACGCGCCGTTCTACGCCGCCAAGGCGCGCGAGGCCATCGAGCGCTTCGACATCGACGCCTTTACCTTCGGCGACGCGGGCGGCAGCCTGACCGTGGAGCAGGTACGCCGCATTGTGCCGGCGATCAAAGCAGTGATTGGCGACCGTCCGCTGGAAGTGCTGACTCATTGCCTGAATGCAACCGGTTCGCTGGTGGCCATCGAAGCCGCCGTGCACGGCGCCGACCGTTTGCTGTGTTCTATCGATCCGCTGGCCAACGGCAACGCCGGGCCCTCGGCGCAGATGCTGGCGCGCAATCTGCGCGAGATCGGCTTCGAGGTCAGTTTCGATGACCGTGCGGCAGACGACGTCGGCGACTATCTCGCCGGGATCGCCGAGGAGAACGGCTTCCCCGTGGGTGCCCCGGCGGAATACGACCCGGCGCACTTCGTCACTCAATACGCCGGCGGTGCAATGTCCAATCTGCAATCGCAGCTGCAACTCGCGGGCATCGCCGACAAGCTGCCGGTGGTGCTCGAGGAGATCGGCCGCGTCCGCGTGGAACTGGGCTCGCCGGTTATGGCAACGCCCTTCCCCGCCATGATCGCCGCGCAGGCTGTGATGAACGTGCTGAGCGGCGAGCGTTACAAAGTGGTGCCGGACGAAGTGAAGAAATACGTGTGCGGCTATTTCGGCGCGCTGCCACTGCCGGTCGATCCAGACATCAAGGATCGAGTCCTGGCCAACGGTTCCCGCGAAGTGGCTGAAACGCCTCCAGTGCTGTCGCCAAGGGTTCCGGAGTTGCGTCGTCGCTACCCCGATCTGTCGGATGACGAACTGCTGCTGCGCGCCATGTACGGCGACGAAAAAATCACCGGGCTCGTACCGACCGTGATCGATGACACCTTCAGCGTGCGTCGTCCACTGCACGAACTGATTGCCGGTCTGGCCAAGCTCCCGGAACAACGTCATGTGCACATTGCCATGGCCGGCTTCGAACTGCGTACTCACTGAGGCTGCCATGTCGACTCCTCTTTCTGCACGGCCCTTGCCGCAACCCACCAGCGAAACGGCCGCCTATTGGGCGGCCGCCCAGGAGCAACGGCTGGTGATCCAGCGTTGCACCGGCTGCGGCCACTGCCAGTTCTACCCACGAGCGTTCTGCCTTGAGTGCCTGTCCGACGGACTCGAGTGGGTCAATGCCAGCGGTCACGGCCGCGTCTACAGCTACACGGTCTGCCGGATCGCGCCCTCGCCGGCCTTCGAGTCGCGGTTGCCCTATGTCGTTGCGCTGATCGACCTCGATGAAGGCGTGCGCACGCTGGCCAACATTCTCGATGCCGACCTGGATCGCATCGCCATCGGCGCCCGCGTCGGCGTTTGTTTCGAGTCCGTCAGCGAGTCCTGCACGCTGCCCCAGTTCACTCTTTTGGATTAGCCGCCACCATGGAAATGATTACCGACCACTTCGATGCCGGCGCCGATCGCCACCCGGATAACGTCTGCCTGCAAGGCACCGGTTTCAGCCTCACCTACGCCGAGGTCCAGGCCGATTCCCATGCCATCGGCCACGCCCTTACGCTGTTGAGACTCCGCTCACCCCATGTCGGCGTGCTCGCGCCCAATCATCCCTTGAGCTTCGTTGCCATGCTCGGCGCCTTGCGCGCAGGTGCGACCTTCGTGCCGCTGAATGCCCGCGATTCGATCGACAGCCTGATCTGGTTCATGAGCTTTACCCAGCTGTCCGTGCTGGTGCTGCATTCCCAATACGCCGAACACGCCGATCGCATCCGCGCGGGTGTGCCGACGCTGATAACCGTGATCGGTCTGGACAAACCCATCGACGGGCTGAGCATCGCCGAGTGGTGTCGTGAACACGCCGGCCAACGCTGCACCGTGCGCCAGTCCCTCGACGACACCGCCCTGATCAAGTCTTCGGGTGGCACGACCGGTCGGCCGAAAGCGATCATGCAAAGCCATCGCGCCCTGCTGGCCTGCTACCGCATCAGCAACCAGTTCATGCCGCCGGCGAAAAGCCCCGCGCACTTGGTCGTGGCACCGTTGACCCATGCTGCCGGTGCCACGGCCATGGCGTTGTCTAGCTTCGGCACCCGCAATGTCATCGCGCCGTCCGCCGACCCGGGTGCCGTGCTCGAAACCATCGAGCGGGAACGCATCACGCACCTGTTCCTGCCGCCGACGCTGATCTACCGTCTGCTGTCGCACCCGGATGCCAAGACCCGCGACTGCTCCTCACTGGAATACGTGATCTACGGCGCGGCGCCGATGTCCGTCGACAAACTGCGCGAAGGTATCGCGTTGTGGGGGCCGGTGTTCGTTCAAGCCTACGGCCAATCCGAAGTGCCGGGCGTCATCACGATACTGACCCGTGAAGATCACATGCGCGACGGCAAGCACCTGGGTTCCGCCGGCCGTCCTACCGGCGCCTGCGAAGTGGCGCTGATGGATGAGGAAGGACGGTTTGTCGAGTCCGGCGAACGCGGCGAGATCGTCGCCCGTGGCGAGCTGGTCGCCCCGGGTTACTACGACAATCCGCAAGCCAATGCCGAGGCTCGCCGGTTCGGCTGGCACCACACCGGCGACATCGGCGTGTTCGACGAAGGCGGTTACCTGTACATCGTTGATCGCACCAAGGACATGATCATCTCCGGCGGGTTCAACATTTACCCGAGCGAGATCGAACAGGTGATCTGGGCGCATCCGGCGGTGATGGATTGCGCCGTGGTCGGCCTGCCCGATGCGGACTGGGGTGAAAAAGTCATCGCGGTCATCGAACTCAAGGCGGGTGCCAGCGCGACGGCCGAGGAGTTCATCGCGGTCTGCCGGGAAAAACTCGGCAGCCTGAAAACACCCAAGCAGGTGTTGTTCTGGGAGAGCCTGCCGCGCAGCCCGGTGGGCAAGGTGTTGAAGAAGGACGTGCGTGCACAACTCGTCGCGCAGGAGCCGCAACCATGACGTTCGACACGTCCCGTCTGCCCGACCGCTACGCCATCGTCGGCGTCGGCGAGGCCGGTCTTGGCAAGGCGCAGCCGGGAGACACCGCGCTGTCACTGCAATGCCGGTCTGCCCGCGACGCCTTGCTCGATGCCGGGCTGACGTTGGCCGATGTCGACGGCGTGTTCGCCCATTGGGACGACCGCGCCAATGCGCTGTTGGTGAGCGAGTACCTGGGCATCACGCCGCGTTATGTCGACAGCACGGTGGTGGGCGGTGGTTCGCCGCTCACTCATCTGATTCACGCCATGGCCGCGATCGAGGCAGGTTTGTGCTCGGTGGCGCTGGTCACCTACGGCAGCACCCAGCGCCTGGATCACAGTCGCAGCCGGGGCGGTGTGATCAGCGACCCGCGCTCGCCGTCGGGGCAATTTGTGGCGCCCTACGGCGTACTCAGCCCCATCAGTTGGTATGCGATGCTCGCGCAGCAATATTTGCATCGCTATCAGGCCAGCGAAGAAGACCTCGGCGAAGTCGCGATCAACGCACGGCGCTGGGCGCAGTTGAATCCACAGGCCACGCTACGCAAGCCGCTGACGATGGAGGAATACCTGGCCTCGCCGCTGATCTCGGACCCGTTGCGCAAGGCCGACATCTGTCTGGTCAGCGACGGTGCCGGTGCGATAATCCTCACCAAAGCCGACCGCGCGCGCACGCTGGCGAAACCGCCGGTGTTCATTCGCGGATTCGCCGACACCTATCTGCATCACGTCACACCGCTCGGCTCGACCGACTGGCTCGACCCTGGCGTGATCGGCGGCTGCGCCGAGCGTGCGCTACAGATGTCCGGCATCGAGCGCGACGACTTGAGCATGGTGCAGATCTACGACGCCTTCACCATCAACGTGCTGGTGGCGCTCGAAGCCATGGGTTTCTGCGCACCCGGTCAGGCCGGAGCGTTCCTGCGCAGCGGCAGCGCAGCTCCCGGCGGCGCATTGCCGGTGAACACTTCGGGCGGTGGATTGGCCTTTAATCACTCCGGCCAGTTCGGCATGCAACTGATGATCGAGTCGGTGCGTCAGCTACGTGGCGAGTGCGCCGAGCGTCAGGTCGCCAATGCCAACAGTTGTCTGGTCCAGGCCAGTGGACTGCTGATGTCGGCGTTTATGACCCTGGTGCTGGCAAACGGTGATTGACGATGACTACGCGGCCAACTCCCATCCGCACTATGCGGGCCTTTCGCATGTTCGACTGGCACGACGGCGGGCGTCTATGCGAAGTGCCTGTGCCGGTTCCCGGCCACGGTGAAGTACGCCTGCGGGTCGGCGGCAATGGCCTGTGTCAGTCGGACCTGCATGCGCTGGACGATCTGTGCTGCTCGCCGCCGCACCTCGATGTGCAACTGCCGATGACCCTCGGCCATGAGATCGCCGGCTGGATCGACGCACTGGGACCGGGTGTCGATGGCTGGATGGTCAGGCAAGCCTGCGCCGTGAGCATTCCCGGTTGCGGTCATTGCCGAGCGTGCATCGACGGCTGGAATAACTATTGCGCCACTTCGCGGCGCATCTACGGCGGCGGCTATGACGGCGGGCTCGCCGAATACGTCGTCGTCCACCAGGACTGCCTGGTGGACATCGGCACGCTCGAACCCTGGAGGGCCGCACCCTTGACCGACGCGGGGCTCAGCGCCTATCACGCGGTCAAGCGCGTCGTCCCCCTGCTACAACCCGGCAGCCGCGTATTGGTCATCGGTGTCGGAGGACTGGGGCATATCGCAATCGCCGCGCTGGGCGCGATCACGGCGGCCGAAGTCGTCGCCATCGACACCCGCGTCGAAGCCCTCGGGCTGGCGGTCAGCCAAGGGGTGGACCGGGTGCTGGACTCCACCGATCTGACCCCTGGGGTATTCCTCAAGCGCATCGGCCAGGTCGACGCGGTGCTGGATTTCGTCGGCAGCGGCGACACCCTGCGCCTGGCCGCCGGCGTGATTCGCCCGCTCGGACACATCGTAGTGGTCGGGCGCGGACACGGTGCCTTCGAGTTGCGCAACGGTTCACTGCCTTATGGCGCGATGATCAGCACCACGTTCGGCGGCAGCAAGGCAGAGCTGATCGAACTCGTCGCGCTGGCCGCTACCGGTCGCCTTCCGATTCACTTGCAACGCCATCCACTGGATGAGGTGCCGCAAGTCCTGCACAAAATGCGTCGCGGCGAAATCGTCGGACGTGCCGTCATAGTTCCCAATGAGACTCCAAGATGACCAGCGAACACCCATCACCGGAACAGGAACTCCACACTCGCCGTGCAAGCACGTTGCAAATGGGCGGCGAAGCCAAGCTTCAGGCGCGCCGCGACGCTGGCGTGCTCAATGCTCGCGAGCGCCTGGAAGGTCTGCTCGACCCGCAATCCTTCAGCGAAATCGGCATGCTGGCCCATTCTTCCCGCCCCGAGGACCGGGACAGCACACCCGCCGACGGCAAGATCACCGGCTTCGGCCGCATCGACGCGCGCCGGGTGGCCGTGGTGTCCAACGACATGACGGTCAAAGGCGCATCGTCCTCGTGGATCAATGCCCGCAAGATCGCCTACATGAAGGAATGTGCCACCCGCAACGGCATGCCGCTGATCTTTCTAGGCGAATCGTCTGGTCAGCGTATGCAGGACGCGATGGGCGCGGCGAGCATGGCCGGCGGTGGTCAGGATGCGCAGCAATATTGCCGGCGCCGCGAGACCCCGTGGGTCAGCGCCGTCCTCGGGCCCTGCTTCGGCTCGGCGAGCTGGTATTCGTGCCTGGCGGATTTCACCGTGATGCGCAAAGGCGCATTGCTCGCCGTCTCCAGCCCCAAGGTCACCGCCGTGGCGATCGGTGAAACGTCAGATACCGAAGAGCTGGGTGGCTGGCGCATTCACGCCGAAATCACCGGGCTGGCGGACATGGTGGTCCCGAACGCTATGACCAGTTGCATGCCGAGTACTCGAAAGACACCTCGGCCTTCGCACTGGCGGGTGCGATGGGCACCCACGAAGTGATCGCACCGAACGAAACCCGGCGCTTTCTCGTCGAAGCATTGGCGGCCCAGCGGCGCGCCATCAATCACGGTATCGGGCGTCACGAAATGCGCACCTGGCCAACGTATTTTTGACCGACGCGGGTTCGCGTCACGCTGAACCCGTCACTTGAATTTCCAGGAACTGCCATGAATGTCTTGATCGTACACGCTCACCCCGAGCCCAAATCCTTCACCGCCGCCCTACGCGACCAAGCCGTTGAAACCCTGCAGTCCCAAGGGCACCAGGTGCAGGTGTCCGACCTGTACGAGATTAACTGGAACCCGGTAGCCAGCGCCGAGGATTTCTGCGCCAGAGAAAACCCCGAGTACCTGGTCTACGCGCTTGAGCAGCGGCGCAGCAGCAAAGAACAGACACTGGCCGCCGATATCCAGCACGAACTGGACAAACTGTTGTCGGCCGACCTGCTGATCCTCAACTTTCCGATCTACTGGTTCTCGACACCGGCCATTCTCAAGGGCTGGATCGATCGCGTGCTGGTATCCGGCATCTGCTACGGCGGCAAACGCTTCTACGATCAAGGCGGCCTGCGCGGCAAGAAAGCCCTGGTGACCGTGACCTTGGGCGGGCGTGAACACATGTTCGGCGAAGGCGCCATTCATGGTCCTTTGGAGGACATGCTGCGTCCGCTTCTGCGCGGGACGTTGGCCTATGTCGGGCTGGAGGTGTTGCCGCCTTTTGTGGGTTGGCATGTGCCGTATATCAGTGATGAGGCTCGACGGGAGTTCCTGACGAGTTATCGCCAACGACTGGAAACAATCGGTGAGGATCAGCCGATTGAGTACCCGCGATTGAGTCAGTTTGATGAGCGGCTTTACCCCCTGGGGCTCGCTTAGTCACCGCTGCGGCGCAACCATCCGAAACCGGATATTGATGTCGTCGGAAACAACCGTGTCGCCCCATTCACCTTCACCGACCTTAAAATCGCTACGCTTGAGCGTTAACTGGCCATCGAAGATCCCGATGGCGCTCTCCTCTTTCAGGAGGACCGGAACGGCCACCTCGCGGGTAATGCCCCTGAGCGTGAGTTTTCCGGTGATCGAATAGCGGTTGTCACCCAGCGCTTTCACGCCGGTCGATTCAAACGTCGCCTCGGGATACTTCTGCGTGTCGAACCAGGCGGGCTTTTGCAGTTCGGTGTCGGCGTCCTCGCTGCCGACATCGATGCTGTGGAGCTGGATGGTGAGCGCCGCATGGCCCGCTTCGGGGTTCGTCGTGTCGAAATCGAGCGTGGCCTTGAACTTGCCAAACGTGCCGTACACCCGCGAGCTGAACTGGTTGTAGGTAAAGGAGATCGTGCTGGCGGTTTCATTTACTTGCGTGTATCTGGCCGCTTCGGCATCAGGGAAAAAGCCGAAGGCAAGCGCTGCAGCCAGTATGCAAAGCGACGGGAATCGAGAATTCATGGGACGCTCCGGTCGTGGCACACGCTGGCCAGACAGGTGGACTAAAGCAAAGAACCACCGTTTATTCCACTTGGCATTGAGACTTCCGACCACCTGTCGGCAACGCGAACCAGCGCCCGATGCCGTCACCCGAGCAGGTGTTTAATGGCTGAAGCATTCACCGCTTCGGGAGACAGGACATGAAGATCGTCGTCATCGGTGGCACCGGGCTGATCGGCAGCAAGCTCTGCCAGAACCTGCAAGACCTGGGGCATGAAGCCCTGGCGGCGTCGCCGAGCACCGGCGTCAATGTCATCAGCGGTGAAGGGCTGACGGAGGCGTTGAAAGGTGCGGACGTGGTGGTCGACGTGTCGAACTCGCCTTCGTTCGAAGACCACGCGGCGTTGCACTTCTTCGAAACCGCCGGGCACAACCTGATCGCGGCGGAGAAGATCGACGGCGTCAAACACCATGTTGCGCTGTCGGTGGTCGGCACCGAACGGATGCTCGACAGTGGTTACTTCCGGGCGAAAATGGCCCAGGAAAAACTCATCAAGAAATCCGGTATTCCCTACACCATTGTGCGGGCCACGCAGTTCTTCGAGTTTATCCATGCCATTGCTCACTCCGGGCGCGAGGAAGGCGACACCCTCCACTTGACGTCCGCCGCGCTGCAACCGGTGGCCTCGGCGGATGTAGCGGCGGCCCTGACGGACATCGCGCTGAAAGCGCCAATCAATCAGACCGTCGAGGTGGCCGGCCCTGAAAACCGTCCCCTCATCGAGTTCGCGAGCGACTACTTGAAGCACACCCAAGACCCGCGCCAAGCCGTCGCGGACGTCACGGTTCCTTACTTTGGTGCGCCGATCAATGACCAGTCGCTGACCCCGGGCGCCAATCCTATCGTCGGCGCGACGCGGTTTCAGGACTGGCTCGAGAGCAACTAGGCGACAAAGCCAGGTCAAATGTGAGGCGTGGTCATTGCGCTAGACCACCGCCTCAGTCAACTGCATCGGGGAGTGAAGCCTGCCGAGGGTCAGATCCTGCCAGCCCGGCCAGGTTGAGCTTTAAGTTCATCGACCTTGCACTGCAACTTGTGTGAGTTGCGGCCCGAAATCACCAACTCGATGCCTGGCATCGCAACTTAATGCCTGCAAACGATGCTGCCGAAGTTTCCGTAGCCACCGATCACCATCACCCTGAGTGCCATTCAATGCTTTCCTTATCCATTGGATCGTGTAGCCAACATGACCGAGACTGGGCGCGGCAGAGCTTTGCTGATATTGGGTGGGCAGGCAAGCAGCGAAGCACTGCAGCTCATTAGCGAACATCAATACACCGTGCCCGCTTAAAGTTACGCACTAAGGTGACGACAAAAAAGGCGACCTCCCGAGTACAGGCCTGTATGGCCCCGGCACTCAGAAGATCGCCCCTGTCAGTCTTAAAGACTTACGCGCTGAACGGACCTAGCATTGACTCGCAACGGTCCGCGGAGAGATAACGGCGTAGTCCTGTTGTCTGACTCGCTGAGTCAACACCAGCATGGTCAGGAAACCCAATGCAATCAGCACCGGATACGCCATCAACAATTCGGAAAGCGAGTATTTCCAGGCCAACGGGCGGCCCACCCCCAGCATGGCCGCATACATCCACGACACTGCCGACAACGAGCCGCAGAACAGCGCCAGCATCCGTGCGCTGAATCCGAGCTTGAGCAAGGAGCCTGCCTTTTGCAGTGCGGGCAATACCAGGTTATGCAACAAGATGCCGTTGTAAGTCAGCAACATGACAATAATCACTTTGGCGTGAAGCTTCGGATTCATAAAGTAATTCACACCTTTTTCCAGGTAATCAATACCGATGATAGCGATACCGGAAACCCACAACGCTATCAATGCAACGAAAACCGACTTCTGAAGACTTTCCATGTGAGCATTATCATGCTCAGTGAAGGTTTTTCGTTTTAACAAATCTTTAACCATCGCTATATCACTGGTCAACACCAAACCAATGGCCACACAACATGACACTAAATGAACGTAAATAACGCCCAACCGCAAAAACTCCATGCACTCTTTATTTTCGAGCAGGCTCATAATTGTATTTATCGCCACGGTTCGTTCTCCACCTTATTCGATAGTACAGATCAATTAATTAACAGGGCATTCCGCTATTTTAAACCCTGTGCGATCCTACTTTTTATAAGATATGCCAAATCATAGACCTGGCACTGCTTAGCTCGTTGATTCGCCTGGCAAATCAAAGACGGGCTTATTTATTGCCTCCTGAATTTCAGGTAAAAAACCCCCATTGCATTCAATGCACATGAGGTTAATTTTCCACTTCTTTTCTGCGAGACTGCAGGAGCAGGTCATGATGACATGCTGAAGCATCAGAGGCTGTTGAGGCTGGAATGTTCATTTTTTGAACAGACTACCGACAAACGGTTACTGTGGCGGATGCAACTCGCATCGGTAGTAGATAGACAACTTCCCTGTCAGCCCCGTAACAACTGGGCTGGTGCTGTAGCTCAGGGGTTTCCAGTATCTTTATTGGATCCATTAGTTGTTACGCAACTTACGAAAAGTTCGATAGCGATCGGCTCTCAATTTCCACTAAACAGTCATACTTTCTCACTATTGAAACACACTAGCTTGTTAGTACGCCCCTCACGCCCTCAAATACAAAAGGCACCCGCCCTGGCCCTGCAACAGGTTGCTGACGCCATCGCCCTGGATGTGATCGTCGCCCGAACCGCCGGTGACGTTCTCGATGCCGGTCAGACTGTCGCTGCCGGTCTGGGTACTGGTTGACGTACCGGCCTGCAAGTCCACCGTGGCCGCCGCCGACGGGGCCGACAAATCCCTGCGCCAAGTCGTAGTACTTGTCGGCATAGGCAAAAACGCTGCCATTGAGGTGCTCGGCGCCAGTGTTGCGCTCGACGATGTCCTTGATCAGGAACTGGTCGGAATCCGGCAACTGGCCGCCGAAGGCTATGTGCCGCGCAACCGTATGCTCGAACTGGAACGCAGCGGTTCTGACCTCAATGCGCAAAACGGCTTTGCCCTCGCCTTCTAGGCGATGCGTATCACGCACTCCCATCGCCCGGACTCAACTCTTTCTCCCAGGCCCGCCTCAACAACTTGATGACCTGCGCATCCGAGGTCTGGGAAAAATCCAGGTACCAACGGCCGATCGACATCAGCCAATCCGGAATCAGCGGGCAAATCAGCTCATCCACTTCATTGCGCAGCGCCTCCGCGGTCTCAATCGGCGCAACCGGCACCGCGACGACAATCCGAGCCGGCGCGTGCACCCGCACCGCGTGGATCGCCGCCATCATCGAGGCGCCCGTCGCCAGGCCGTCGTCGATCAGAATCACCACCTGATCCTTGAGTTGCGCCGGCGCGCGCTCGCCCCGGTAAACCTGCTCGCGACGCAACAGCTCTCGGGTTTCCCGGGCGACCACGGCGTCGAACGTGGCCTTATCAATCGGGTGAACCCGCAGTGCGTGCTCATTGAGAATCTGGATGCCTCCACTGGCGATCGCGCCCATGGCGAACTCCTCATGGGACGGCACCCCGAGCTTACGCACCAGCATCAGGTCGAGACGGACTTCCAGGGCAGCGGCCACTTCATAGGCCACCGGCACACCGCCACGGGGCAAGGCGAGAACGATAACGTCAGGGCGATGCGCGTACTTGAGCAACGGTTCCACCAGACGCCGACCGGCAGCGGCCCGGTCTTGCAGAAGGGTGGGCGATGAGGAATCCATTGGAAAACCTCCTCAGGCGATCACGCCTGTCGGTTCGCGTCACAGGGTCTCCCACGATTGTCAGTCTGAAGGTGGCCGACAGCAAGCCCGCCCGCCTACACCAACCGCTCAATCGCCTGATGCTTCCAGACCTTTTTGTAGTACGCCGTCTGCAACACCAGCATGCCCAGATACGCCACCGGAAAGGCCATCCACACACCCTGCAACCCAAACTGCCCGTCCAGCACATACGCCACCGGCAACTGCACCCCGACCACGCAAAAAATCGAAATCGCCATCGGCACCAGCACTGAACCACTGGCGCGCATGATGCCGCCGACAATCGCCTGGAAGCCAAACACCAACAGACTCCAGAGCATGATGTGCAACAGATGCTCCGCCATCGCCCGGGTGGAATCCTCGGTGAGGAACAACCCCAGTAACCAGTGTGACAGCAGATAACCCAACACCACCAAGCCACCGGTCAGGCACACATTGATCAACAGCCCCGTGCGTAGAATCGGCCCCATGCGCTCAAGCCGCCCTGCCCCGATCGCCTGAGCGCCAAGAATCGACGCCGTGATCGCAATCGACAGCGCCGGAAACTGCACGTAATTGACGATCTGCGTCACCGCCCCATACGCCGCTGTCGCCTGCGAACCGTGCTGATTCACCAGCGCCAGAATCACCAACTCCGACACCGACAACACCACCATCTGCAACCCGGTCGGCAAGCCGATGCGCAACACCTTGCCAAGAATCACCAGATCCAGGCGCATCGCCGCAAACATCTCCCGATCCGGCGCCAACGGATGCCCCTTGCGAATCAACCGCCACGCCAACCACCCCATCGCCGACAAATTCCCTGCCAACCCGGCATACGCCGCACTCTGAATCCCCATCATCGGCAACCCGAACCACCCTCGAATCAACGCCGGTGTCAGCGCCAACCCGATACACGTCGAAACCACCAACGCAATCAGCGGCGACACCGTATCGCTGACCCCGCGCAGCAATTGGGTGAAGAGCACGTAGACCAGCAGCGACGGCATGATCCACATCATCACGTGGGCGTAAGACACCGCGTCGTCTATAACGTCGGCCGGTGTGCCGAGGCCTTGGAGGGCTGGTCGTGCGAAGACACTGCCCAAAATCGCCGCGACCAAACCGATCATCGCGCCCAAGAGCAGCGTGGTGCCGGCGATGGTTTTCACCAAGTGCGGCTCGCGTGCGCCCCAGGCTTGGCCGATGAGTACGCCCGCACCCGCGCCGAGGCCGATGACCAGGGCGATGAAGAAGAAGACGATGGGGAACATACCCGAGACCGCCGCCAGGGCTTGGGTGCCGAGCATTTGGCCGATGTAGATGCTGTTGATGGTGCCCGACATGGATTGGAGGAAATTGGAGAGGACCATGGGGGCGAGGAAAAGGAGGTAGGTTTTCCAGAGGGGGTGGCTGGTTGTGGGGGTTTGCATTGAGGGTCCGTCTCGGGTGGGGGCTCGCGGTTTGCAAATTCTACGCTAGGGAGCTGACACCAATGCGCTCCGATTTCGAAGATTTAGAGCGTAGGGACGATGTGAGCTTTCGGCCAGAAGCGGACATACCAGATCCTCTCGCTCCACCCCTCGCAATTGAAGCCTCTCTTTCCTGCCAGGGGCTGTAGATGATCTCTCCGCCCGACGACCTTGCATAGGTATAGGGGGTATACCTATCATGCGTAAAGTATAGGTAGGGGGGGGTATCCCGTGGGTCATATCGCAGCAAACAAAGACGATCTTCTCAAACGCGTAAAACGTATCGCCGGACAAATCCAAGCCGTTGAACGGGCATTGGAATCGGATCTCGATTGCGCCAAAACACTGCACCTTGTTGCCGCCACTCGCGGAGCCATCAACGGCTTGATGGAGGAAATCATCGAGGACCACGCGCGTGAGCATGTCGCGAACCCTGCTCTCAGCGAAGAAGAGCGTAACAAGGGCGTCGAAGAGCTTCTTGAAGCCATTCGCCGTTACTCCAAGTGAACGCATCCAGGTACACACTCATGAGTAGCACCAACATCAACCACACACATGACCACGTCTTCCTTGGCTCAGCGCACGACGAAAATGCCAAGCGTACGCTTTGGGTTGTGGCACTGACCGTTGTGATGATGGTTGGCGAGATCACCGCCGGCTATATCACGGGCTCGATGGCATTACTGGCCGATGGCTTTCACATGGCAACCCATGCCGGCGCATTGGGCATCGCGGCCGTCGCTTACGGATACGCAAAACGCCACGCTTCCAGCCAGCGCTACAGTTTCGGTACCGGAAAGGTTGGAGACTTGGGCGGGTTCGCCTCGGCGCTGATTCTCGGTATGGTCTCCCTGGGAATTGGCGTTGAGTCTGTCATGCGCCTCTTGCAGCCAACGGAAGTTCAGTTCGGCACCGCTACGCTCATCGCGATTGCCGGTTTGATCGTCAACATTGTCAGTGCCCTCCTGCTGGGTCACGGGCACAGCCATGGGCACGATCATGATGATCATGGCCATGCCCATCACGGGAACGACAACAACTTGAAATCGGCCTACGTCCACGTCATCGCGGACGCGCTGACTTCGGTTCTGGCCATTGCTGCACTGCTCGCCGGCCGGTATCTCGGTTGGGTGTGGCTGGACCCGGTCATGGGCATCGTCGGTGCCATCGTTATCGCGCGTTGGGCATGGACCTTGATGAGGGTTACCGCAGGTGTACTGCTGGATCAGACAGATGCGCACGTTGCCGAGGAGATCCGCGAACTGGTTGAGAAACCGGGGGATGCCATCATCACGGACTTGCACGTCTGGCGTGTTGGACCGCAAGCGCATGCGGCCATCGTCAGCGTCCTTGGTGAGGCCACTGCAAACGCCGACAGCATTCGTGAGCGTCTCAAGCCGGTTCACGAAGTCAGCCATCTGACGGTCGAGTTTCGACCGGTCTGATTCAGCACCTCCCCACCATTGTCTCCAAAGGAACCCGCAATGCCTCTAGGGAAACGTGAACTGGCGCGGATCGAACGCCGGTTGATGACCACGCTCACCGAAGCGTGCGAAACAGCAAAAGGTGAAATCAAAGGCTTTACCTGGCTCACCCACACCGCTGATCTGAACGCGCTGGCTGAAACCCTGAAGGTAATCTGGGTGTTCGAAACCCTGGCTGACAGAAAGCTCGCCCTGGTTGACGCGAAGGCGCGCATCTTTGAGCTGACGGCCATCGCGCTGAATGAGGCCAACATCGACCTGAACCCTTCAGACCACAGTGTCCGCTTCGACTCTGAGGAAGAGTGCCAACGCACTCAGGGTGGCGACTGGAAAAATCGCCTGACTCAATCACGTGTGGCCAAAGGTGACTGACAATGGCTAAAGAAATCGAAAATCCCTGCATCTCAGTTTGCCAGCTGAGTGGTGATCTGTGTGTGAGTTGCGGGCGAAGCAAGGAAGACATCAGAAAGTGGAAACGCATGAAGCGGCCTGAAAAAATGGCCGCTGTGCAAAGGGCGAATGTGCGCTTGAAAGGGCTGAAGAAAGCACACGGATAGTCACTTGCCCTGGATGACCACTTTGGGTTGATTTCAGCCCGTCGCGAAAGACCGCAATCGGCCCAGAGTGTGTAAAAACGCCTCCGCGAACCCTTGCTATGATTTCTGAGGATTTTCATCGCAGGGATCGCCCATGAAGCGCTTTATTCAAGGTGAACATCGAGGCGCAGGCACCTTACTTCCCTAGAGCCTCGACGATTACGTCACGGACCAATCCGGTGCGCGTAGTCGACGTCTTTGTCGACGAACTTGACCTGGTCAAACTGGATTTTGAAGGCGCCATACCGGCAGATACTGGCCGGCCGGCTTCCCACCCCGCTGTCCTGCTGAAGATCTACATCTACGGCTATCTGAACCGCATTCAGTCGAGCCGGCGCCTGGAACGAGAAGCCCAACGCAACGTCAAGCTGATGTGGCTGACCGGGCGTTTGATGCCCGATTTCAAGACCATCGCCAACTTCCGAAAAGACAACAGCAAGGCCATCCGAGGCGTCTGCCGCCAGTTCGTGGTGCTCTGTCAGCAGCTGGGATTATTCGGAGAAAATCTGGTTGCCATCCAGTGCGGCAAGTCCGAGGGTGGCGACCAGCAGCCCAGGCACAGATCTACAGGCCGCGTTGACGTCGATGTGCGTGGCTAATCCAGGATGAACAGGTCCCCTTCCACATCTGTATCGCCGTGTTTGCGACTCTCCGCCGCAGAGTCGTAGACGATCAGCAGAGCCTCCCCAGGCTGCTCGCCCGATTGGAACAGACACATGCCCTCAGCGTGATCGTTGCCTTGCCCGAAAGGCACCTCCAGCACCTTCTCCAATTGATCGGTGAAGACCACGCTTTCCTCGTCGGACGCGAAACCGCCGCTCCAGCGCAAGACCGTTACCGGACCGTCCTGCTCCATGGTAGGGCCCGCCAGGATCAGCAGATCGTCACCGCGGGTGCACAGGTCACGCAAGCCCAGGCCATTGAGCGCGAAGAAGTGCTTGCGGTAGCGGCGCCCATCCGGACCGATCTTCTTCAGCACCAGCGTGTCAGACGAGGCGTCGTTCAGCTCGGGTTCGATCTCCAACAACACGGCCCAGCCGCGTAAAACCGGTCCACGCAGCCCTAGCAGAAGGCGCGAGCCGATCACCACCAACCCTTCGATATCGAAGCCGTTGTCCTTACCCGGGATACGCAGGAAGTCGCGTAGCTGAGGATCTTCAGCAATCGCCGCGGTCAGGTCGTTACCGGCTTCGTTGCCCTGCAACTGCGCCGCCGTACGTCCATCGGCATCCACTTTCCTGGCGAGTACATAACTGTCGTTCTGCTGCACCACAGGGATGCGGGCCAGCAGAAAGCGATTGCCGTCCGCCTCTACCGTCGACAGGCGCTTGATATTCTTCTGTGCAGAAGTGCCGGCCTCGGCCTTCTTGCGCTTCAAGCTATGGGAGCCCACCACCCAGAGGTAACCACTGTCATGGGCATAGGCCAAGCCCTCGATATCGATCTCGGCGTCTTGTTTCGGCAGGGGCAGATCCAGATATTCCAGGAGTGGAAATGATTGGTGCTCGTCGCACCTTACAACGCCGCCGGGCGTAGCATCCTGGATTTTCAGGCGTTCCAGGCTCGTGGTTTCGTCGTTCGCCACCCAGAGTGTGTCGTCAATCTGCTGAGCGACCGAAAGGCCATCGCGCAACGACGCAAACGCCCGATCAAAGCTCAACAGCGCAAAATTGTTTCGGTCGCTCATGAGCGGTCTCCTGTCTTTATGGCGCGGCACGCCGGTTATTCAGAACCAGATTCTGCGCGTGTTCTTCGTCCAGTGCATGCGCTCGTCCTGGCCGACCGGTCCACCGCTGGTGGCTTAGGTCCCTTCGCTGCCGCTGTTAAGCCAACCCGCAATAGTTCCGTCAACTTCCAAAATAGCCGACTAACGGTTACCCCCGTGGGCACAAAGCCTGCAATAACTCCATTGACGAACATTTGACGTCAATCTACCGCCATACGGATTTCCTAATCAGCAGGCCCAACTGACACAGCTCAATAGCGCAGGTTCGAGCGCAACTGTGGCCGCAACATTCTCCGCATACAGGATTCTTGACATGATCGACCTCGCCACCTGGAATTTAAGCATCCCTGAAGGCAGCCCACCGGCCACCATAGAAACGCCTCGACTGGCGCAAGGGTTCAAGGACCAGTATTTCAGTCCTGAAGCCGCTACCCTTTCCTTCTGGGCACCTGTGACCGGTTCCAGGACGGCCAACGCTATTTACCCGCGTAGCGAGTTGCGGGAAACCTATAGCGATGGAACGCTGCGCAACTGGCAGTATTCAGCGGCGGATAACATTCTGCGGGCGAGTCTGACCGTCAATCAGGTGCCCAGCACCGGCAAGATCGTGATTGGTCAGATTCACAACAAGGACAGCAACAGCCCCATGGTGAAGCTGGAGTACCAATACAAAACGTCGACTTCGACGGGAAACATTGTCGCCAAGGTGCGCATGCATCCCGACGATGAAGCAGGCCAGGTCATTACCATTGCGACGGGTGTGCCGCTCAACCGCGACTTTTCCTACCAGATCCACCTCAGCCCGAAGGGCGCGCTGGGCATCAGCGCAGCAGGATACAACTGGAGAACCACCATCGACCCGAGCTGGAAGACCAAACCACTGTATTTCAAAGCGGGTGCATATGTGCAGGACAACACCGGCTATCCCACCGAGGGCGGAAAAGTGACGTTCAGGATGCTGGAGATCCATCACAAAATTTAGTCGCTTCATTAGGTCACTACCGTTGGCACGCCGATCCGAAGGGTGAAGACTTTAATGGATTTCCTCGTCGATCGGCTACCAAGTGACTAGCTGTCATGAACTCAACCGCGCAGGCCGCAGATGCCCTCGAAGCCTTTCAAAACCATTGCCTGCGCATACAGTGGGATATGCTGCTATCGCAGGCGGGTGTCGAAGGTGGGTGTCGAAGGTGGCGGCACGCATCCTTACAGGGTGCCATCACGTTCACTATCGCAAAAAAGGCAAGCGGGACGAGGAATGCATCAGATTGGTGGCGAAGGCTTCCCAGAGAAGAGTGATCCTGAATTATGAACGCTCTTTCCTGCGCCCGGTGCTGGATTGAGTTAACTAACCTTAAAGGGGTCGGTCGATTGCACCATTCGCGATGGGCAGCAATCGGGCCAGAAGCGGACGTTCGGCTTGGGTAGCCTCGAGCCGAATTGCAGGAACAGCTGCTGGAAATATGATCTTGGCCCGGAGGTCAAAACGTCCGGCTTGGCACTTTCATCTCGGCGCCATGGACTATGATCTAGTATGCGATTTGACAAAACGCTGTCACTCTTTCGCTCAGTTTTTTTGATTCATTCCGAGACAAAACATCTTCCGATAGTCAGATGGCGATGTACCTAGATGAGCGCCAAATTGTTGTCTTAAAGATAGGGGCGTTCCAAAACCTACTTCACCCGCGATGCATTCAATCGGTAATTCAGTCGTTTCCAGTAGCTCCTGCGCTCTGACAACTCGTTCAGCGTTTAACCATTTGGATACGGTAGTGCCGGTGGCCTCCTTAAACCGACGAGTAAAGGTGCGCCTACTCATTTTAGCCATGTCTGCCAGGACGTCGAGCGACAGATTACCGGCCAGGTTTATGCGGGCCCACGCTAGTACATCAGACAAATGAGTCTCGCTAGATAACTGCGGCACAGGATGCTCTACGTATTGAGCTTGGCCTCCCTGCCTATGCGGCGGGGTCACCAGCATCTTCGCGGTACGATTCGCCACATCAGCACCGAGCCGCTGGCGTACCAGATGCAGGCAACAATCGATTGCCGCTACGGTTCCCGCAGAGGTCATTATATTGCCGGCACTGACATAGAGCACCTCAGGCCGAAAACGAACCTCAGGGAAACGTCGCGCAAATTCGTCACGGGCCACCCAGTGAGTCGTAGCCTCTTTCCCATCAAGTAGCCCGGCATCGCCCAGCACAAATGCGCCTAGGCATAACCCTACTATCAGCTTGCCTTTGGAATTGGCGAGCTGTAGGGCTTTCACAAGCTGTGCAGATGCAGCGACCGATTGATCGCCCCACGCTGGAATGACAATTACGTCAGATGCCTCCATCAGTTCTAGGCCATGGGTGACCGCCAGTCCGATGCCTTGGTCACTGCTCACCACTCCCGGCACCTCAGCACAGTAATTGATCTCGTAACGAGGTTCATCAGGCGCGGATTGAGCTGCACCTAGCACGACTCCCGGCACAGAGAGATGGAAGAGGCTTACGCCGTTGAACGCTAGAACAGCAACACGTATGGATTGCATCTGTCAGCCTCAGATTCACCCTGTATGGCTCAAGCCTATCGCACACAGGAATTATGGACGACCGCTCACGCGGACGCATTTTCACGGAGAGTGGGACATGTCGACCACCATCAGCATCCACAGAGAACGCTCATCGATTGGCCCAATTATATCGAAATATGTCATTCAGGCCACTGTCAGGCACGTAAGCGTTCGGCAAGAATGATGTCCTTGATGAATCAACAGGATTAATCCGATGAAACTCAGAACTCTGACTCTTGCCATTAGCGTTGCAGCCACTACACCGGCGTTCGCGGCTACAAGCGCCGCCGTAGCGCCTGACGCATCTCATAAAGTGGATTTGCAGCAAGTGCGTAACGCAACGGCAAAAATCACCTATGGCGGTACGACCTTTCTGATCGACCCGATGCTGGCAAAAAAGGGTGCATATCCAGGATTTGAAAATACCTACCGTAGCAACCTGCGCAATCCATTGGTTGACCTGACCGAGTCGCCCGAAAAAGTGATCTCAGGTGTCGACGCTGTCATCGTCACTCATACGCATCTTGACCACTGGGACGATGCTGCACAGAAAGCACTGCCTAAAGACATCCCTCTGTTCGCTCAGCATGAAGAAGATGCGCAGCTGATTCGCTCCCAAGGTTTCAAGAATGTGCGCGTACTGACTGATGAAGCTGAATTCGGCGGTGTCAAAATCACCAAGACTGGCGGTCAACATGGCACAGACGAGATGTATGCCGTGCCAGCACTCGCTAAACCGCTAGGTGAAGCCATGGGCGTAGTCTTCCAAGCGCCAGGCTACAAGACCCTTTACCTTGCTGGCGATACTGTCTGGCGTAAAGAGGTCGATCAGACCATCGAGAAGTATCATCCCGAAGTCATTGTACTCAATGCCGGGAAAGCAATGATGACCGGGTATAAGGGGTCCATTATCATGGGCGAGGAAGACGTACTACGCGCTTCAAAGGCTGCGAAAGACGCGAAAATTGTTGCGGTGCACATGGACGCAATCAACCACATGTCCCTGACCCGTGAAGAGCTGCGCACCTACGTCAAGAAGCACGGTATCGAAAGCCAAGTCGATATTCCGGAAGACGGCACTTCGCTGGAATACTGATTAATTGGGCCGTAGATGACGCTGGCTTATCTGCACGCGAAAGCTCGGCCCCTCTACAACATCACGTTGATAATTTGACTGGAGATTATTCATGAAGCGAGGTCTCGTTGTAGTGGATCTGCAAAACGAATACCTACCCACTGGCAAGTTGCCTTTGACCGGCATCTACACCGCTGTCGAGAATGCTATCCGGGTGATCAGCCACGCCCGTGATACGGGATTTCCTGTTTTCCACATACGGCATGAGTCCGCTGAAGGCGCTCCAATCTTTGCAAAGGGATCCACTGGTGCGGAAATTCAACCAGATGTAGCTCCACAAGGTAATGAACCTGTAATCGTAAAAAAACACATTAACGCCTTCAGGGAAACTGATCTGAAGCAGCAGTTGGAAGCCGCTGATGTCCAGGAAATTGTGGTCATAGGTGCGATGAGCCACATGTGCATCGACGCTGTAGTACGTGCTGCGGCGGACATGGGTTATCCGGTTACTGTGCTGCATGACGCCTGCGCCACCCTGGATCTCACATTTCGCGGTGTGAACGTGCCTGCCGCTCAAGCGCATGCAGCGATGATGGCAGCTTTTGAGTTCGGCTACGGAACCGTTAAATCTGTGGACGATTACCTCTCGGCGTAAGCTCGTAACAATTCAGTCTTTGCTTCAAATAAGTTAAAAAGCATTTAGGCACAATCTCCCTTCCCGCACAGCAAAAGGGCCCTGGGGGGCTCTTGTTGTTGATGATAATTATCGGGCCATCCATGACTCGACGGTGTAAGCACCGTTTTTTGCCTTTTCATTTCTCAGACTTGGGTGATTGACGTTCTAGCTTCGTCGGCCTGAAGGTGTCTATACACTCACCCGACATGCTTCAGCCGTGCCGGCTTCCATGATGCGATCTCCTGATTCGGTATTCGCTGTGACTAGCGGTTATGGATCTTATGCATCTAATAGCGAGTGTCCTCTTTTGACCGATGGCTGCCCTCCACGAAGGGCAGCTTTGGGTCGGTTTCTGCCGGTCACCACCGGCAGCTATGGGTTCAGAGTGTGTAAAAACGCTTCGTCAAAATTGAAGTTTGCGCGTCTATGTGAAATCTAAAAATTATCGGCTGCTCAGCCGATCTGGACTTTGCGTAGAAACGCGATTTTCAGTCCAATACTGGGCTCCAATCGCGCTGAAAAACGTTTTTACACAACCTCGGCCAGAAGCAGACATTCTGCCTGCCAATATTCTCCTGCTTTAGATTTTACTGGATTTCCGTAAATGGAATATCATTCAGTTAGTTCGCTTCGCTAACCGAGGTCGATTACAGTAGTGGTCCAAACTTAATCTTCATATTTATGAAGTCATATGCAAGCCGGAGACAAGTTGCCACAATAGGAAATCGCTTCATTAAAGTATCTATGATATCGATGTAGTTCAATGACCCTCTAAAAAAACAACACAAAGTATTACACACTGATAGCTACCTAATTAAAAGCTGATTAACTATTTTCTTTCCAGCAACCACTCGTCGCCATGCAGAAAAAAAATTCAACTTTTTCTAGAGCGGGTGACTCCCACCAATACAGCCATCAAGTCGGTGTGTACATTTTCTGATTGATTGGCGATTACTGATAGGAGATAGCAATGAACTACGAAGATCGCGATACCTATGGCATGTACAAAACCAACCTCCTACGAGATACCGGCGCCGAGGAACAGGGGCCTGGCCCCGACCTAATGGGGGCAGACACACTCATTGGAAATGATGTTTATAACCATAACGAAGAGGACTTGGGGGATATTAAGGAAATCATGCTAGATGTTCGCAGCGGTAGAGTGAGTTATGCCGTTCTATCCTTTGGTGGCTTTCTTGGCATGGGAGAAAAACTGTTTGCGGTGCCCTGGAATGCATTGACACTCGATACAGTAAATAAGCGCTTTGTACTAAACGTAGAGAAAGAGCGCTTGGAAAATGCACCAGGTTTTGACAAGGACAGTTGGCCTAATATGGCCGAGGAGTCTTGGTCAACAGAAATCCATTCTTTCTATGGAACTAAACCCTACGATTACGACACTATCAAAAGATAAAGTCGACAAGAGCTAACTGTCCATATCCGAAACGAAGAGAGATGCGCGCCGAGCAAAACAACAACATGTTAAAGCTGGTCATTGGGGGTGCCAAACCCTAAGGCGCGCATTGCGGTGAGAAAAGGTTCTGTCGGCCAAAAGAAGTCATTTCCCACTCCTGGAAACATGCCCATCAGCTATAGATTTTAGGATTGAAACGACCTGTCAGGATTTGGGCTTAAGCATTAGCCCCCGGTGTCAGGATAGTTGTCGCCTCTCCGATTTTTCTTGAAAGCACATATCGGGGGCGGAAAGAGACTGGTCGTGCCGTACTATTCACCTGAACGCAGAGCCGCATTACTAAAAATGCTGCTTCCCCCACTGAACCTGTCGATGGCCGAGGTTTCCCGGCGCGAAGGGGTCAGCGAAATGTCGTTATCCAACTGGCGTAAAAAGATCAGTACTGAAGAAAATGCAGTGCCCGAAGACAAACCACTCCCGGAGAAATGGTCTGCTGAAGCCCGGTTCGCTGTTGTCCTTGAAACCGCCGGCCTGTCGCAGCTTGAGCTGGGTGAGTATTGCCGGCGAAAAGGTCCACCAGCGTGCGGCCAACGCCGCGCAATGCCTTGAGCGAGATCGAGCGGCAAGCCATCGTGACGTTGTGCAACAGCCCGGCGTACGCCCATCTACCGCCTAGCCAAATCGTTCCGCGTCTGGCTGACGAGGCGCGTTATCTGGCGTCGGAGGCGACGTTTTATCGTGTTCTGCGCGCGTCGGGGCAGCAACAACATCGAGGCCGTAGCCAGCGGCCCCGGCGCCATGCAGCGCCGACGACGTACGCGGCGCAAGCACCCAATCAGGTGTGGTCGTGGGACATCACCTGCTTTGGCTAAACGTTCGCGCAAATGGCTAATGCCGATCAGATGGACTCAGTTTCACCGGGTAATTTTACGCACACTTTACGGCTAGCCATGTTGAGTCAATTGATACTGTGCGGTGCTCATCAGCCAGGCGTTTTCATGTCTATTGCAGTACTGCGGCTTATCGGATTTATCCTGGGTATTTTTTTGATCACGTTGGCCGTGAGCATGGTGATTCCCATGTTTACACTGGTGGTTTATGACCGCAGTGATGATCTGTCGGCGTTTCTCTGGTCGAGCCTGATCACGTTGGTCTGTGGGCTGGCGCTGATTATTCGCGGGCGTCCAGAGGTTGCCCAACTTCGTCCACGAGATATGTACCTGTTGACCACGGCCAGTTGGGTTGTCGTCTGCGCCTTTGCGGCTTTGCCAATGGTGCTCATCCATCACATCAGCTATACCGATGCATTTTTTGAAACGATGTCCGGCATCACCACCACCGGCTCGACGATTTTGACGGGGCTGGATACCGCGTCACCAGGATTACTGATTTGGCGTTCGATGCTGCACTGGCTCGGGGGAATTGGTTTTATCGGCATGGCTGTGGCGATTTTGCCTTTGTTGCGAGTCGGCGGCATGCGTTTGTTTCAGACAGAATCTTCAGACTGGTCAGAGAAAGTGACACCACGCTCTCACGTCGCGGCGAAATATATTCTGGTGCTCTACCTCGGGCTGACCGGGGTGTCCGCTCTGGCGCTATGGGTAGCGGGCATGACGCCTTTCGAAGCGATCAATCATGCGATGGCATTTATTTCAACGGGCGGCTTTTCAACCTCGGATGCATCCCTGGCGCACTGGCCTCAACCGGCTATTCATTGGGTATCTGTGGTCGTCATGATACTCGGCAGCCTGCCTTTCACCTTGTATGTCGCCACACTACGGGGCAACAGACGTGCATTATTAAAAGACCATCAGGTGCGAGGGTTCATTGGGTTTCTGGTGATTACCTGACTGCTATTTGGTACGTGGTTGTGCTTCAACAGTAATTACAGCTGGTGGGAAGCGTTTCGTATCGTGGCCGTCAATGTAACCTCGGTGGTCACGACCACGGGTTTAGCCCTCGGGGATTACACCTTATGGGGCAGCTTTTCTGTTTTACTGTTTTTCTATTTGACCTTCGTCGGCGGCTGCTCTGGGCCTACGGCGGGAGGGCTTAAAATATTCCGCTTTCAGGTCGCCTCCTCATTGCTGATGGGCAGCCTGAATCAACTGATTCATCCTCGTGCGGTGATCCGGAAAAAATACAACGGCCATTTCATCGACGAAGACATCGCACGTTCACTGCTGACCTTTTCATTCTTTTTCACCATCACCATCGGTGGCATTGCCCTGGGGTTGGCGCTGATCGGTCTTGATTGGACGACAGCCTTAAGCGGTGCTGCCACCGCAGTATGCAACGTGGGTCCCGGACTGGGGACGATCATTGGTCCAGCAGGCAACTTCTCGACTTTGCCGGATCCGGCAAAATGGCTGCTGACGGTCGGCATGCTCTTGGGAAGGCTGGAAATTCTGACCGTGCTGGTGCTGCTCACACCAGTCTTTTGGAGGTACTAATTGGGTGGTAGGAGCGCGTTTTTTATACCCGCCCGCCGTGGGCGGAAAGCTGACATCCAGGCGCGCCTTAATTTGGCGACCTGTCCACACGCATGCTGATAGGTCAGGCTTCGTAAATGTAGCTGGCGCCTAAACGGAATGTCAGGATTCCGATACCATCAATCACAACCATGCCGAAACGGGTGCCTCGGCCAGCCAACACCGTCAGCGTTTCTGACGCCATCGCTTCGCGTGCCCGCTTGGCTATCGAGCTGAATTGATCGTGGCCGGAGTCGACATTGGTGGCCTCATGCGGTAACAGGGCTCATTGGTTTACGCAGGGTGTCAAGTCATGAGCCGCTGTAGCGCGTTTCGCGGAAGAACCGCCAGCAGCCGAGCAGCCGAGCAGCCCGTACACATGCGCGACCCGGCCCTGCTCCTGTGTGCCGAAATAGGGCCGAACCATCTCGCCGCCGAATTCGAAGAACTCCCCGGGCTTCACCGGGAACCAGCAGCCGTAGTAGTGGCGATCATGGTAGTCACGCTTGCTACCCCAGATGAAGCCAATAGCGCTCGCCAAAGGCAGCTACGGGTCGGTTTCAGCCGGTCGTGAAAGGCAGAAATCGGCCCAGAAGCGGTCAGTCGGGTCGTCGGCCGGCGCCTTCAACCTATCGCCATAAAGCCCCTGGGGAAAATCACCACCCTGCGTATTTCGTCCTCTGTTGATTCTCGTATTGACATATCGATAAATCTCGATATCATCCGCCCCATGGAATTACTCGAAATATTCAAAGCCCTCTCAAACCCTACACGCCTTGAAATCTTGAAAGGCTTGAAGGACCCCGTAAAGAACTTCCCTCCGCAGGATGAAGGTGACGTTCTCACGGTGGGGGTCTGCGTCAGTAGTATTCAAGAGGGTATCGGGCTGTCGCAGTCAACTGTGTCTGGCTATCTTGCCACTCTGCAACGAGTGGGCTTGGTCGAAGTCAGGCGCATCGGTCAGTGGACCTACTACAAGCGCAATGAAGCAACCATCAGTGCGCTTGCCGAGATCATAGGGAAAGATCTGTAATTTTTTACCGTAGGATATCGATATATCTCGATATCCCTTTTTGTCGATACGAGGATATACAATGAAAGCGATGATACTTAAATCATTTGGCGGCCCGGAATCATTCGAACTCTGCGACGTGCCCAAGCCCGTGCCGGGTGCGGGACAAGTCCTGGTGCGGGTACACGCAACTTCCATCAACCCGTTGGATTACCAGGTTCGACGTGGCGACTATGCCGACCTGGTGCCACTGCCGGCCATTACCGGACACGACGTGTCGGGCGTTGTCGAAGAAGTTGGGCCGGGTGTGACGACCTTCGCTCCAGGGGACGAAGTCTGGTACACCCCGCAAATTTTCGACGGACCAGGCAGTTATGCCGAGTACCACGTTGCGGACGAAAGCATCATCGGGAAGAAGCCGCCATCGCTGAGCCATCTTGAGGCGGCAAGTCTGACCCTGGTTGGCGGGACGGTGTGGGAAGCACTGACCGTGCGTGCAGCGCTCAGAGTGGGGGAAAGCATTCTGATCCACGGCGGCGCAGGAGGCGTAGGTCATGTAGCGATCCAGGTGGCCAAAGCCATTGGAGCGCGGGTCTTCACGACTGTGCGCGAAGCAAACTTTGAGTTCGCACGCAGCATGGGTGCCGATGTGCTCATCGACTACGAAAAGGAAGATTACGTCGAAGCCATCCTGCGGGAAACCGGCGGCCACGGCGTGGATGTGGTGTTCGACACCATCGGCGGCAACACACTGACGCGCAGCCCCGACGTGCTCGCCCAACTGGGCCGCGTGGTCTCGATTGTGGACATTGCCCAGCCGCAAAACCTCGTTCAGGCCTGGGGCAAGAACGCGAGTTATCACTTCGTTTTCACCCGACAAAACCGCGGCAAGCTTGATGAGCTGAGCGCATTGGTAGCGCGCGGTCAGCTGCGCCCGCACGTTGGCGCGGTCTATTCGCTGGCCGACCTTGCGCTCGCCCATGCCCGGTTGGAGAGTCCCAACAACGGCCTTCAAGGAAAAATCGTGATTGCAGTCGAGCCATCGCTCATCCCATAAGTGCGTACTTTTAACTGTTTAAGTCATTTTCGAGGAAACACCATGATTTATGAGATCGCTCTGCTCCCCGTTCACAAAGAACGCGTTGAAGCATTCAGACGTGCATTTGCCGAGGTCGCTCCTTTGCTCACCCGCGCAAAGGGTTACGGCGGCCACTTGCTCTCGCAAGGGATTGAAACCCCCGAGCAATTCAACCTGATCGTGCGCTGGGCTTCACTTGAGGATCACACGCCGGACTTCGAAGAGAGTGAAGACCATCGGGTGTTCATGCTGGGCCTGGAGGAATATTTTTCGGAAGAACCGAGGGTCTACCATATTGAAGGCGGCAGCTTTTAATACTGGAGAACATGATGATTCGAACAGCACCGTTAGCATGAGTAATGCTAGAGCCTCAAGAGGATTGTGGCTTTAAAGCAATTGGCCGTTGTCGGAAACAGACGTTCATGACCGGCAACTTTCGGCCCAGAGTGTGTAAAAACGCTTCGTCAAAATTGAAGTTTGCGCGTCTATGTGAAATCTGAAAATTATCGGCTGCTCAGCCGATCTGGATTTTGCGTAGAAACGCGATTTTCAGTCCAACACTGGGCTCCAATCGCGCTGAAAAACGTTTTTACACAACCTCGGCCAGAAGCTGACGCTCAAAAGTGTCGGCGAAATAAGGGGCGATTCAGAAGACAGTAGTTATCTTTTAGCGAGAGGCATTCCTGCCTTTTGAGTAGCGAACGGGAGTCGGGCTCCCGCCGCGATCACATGAGGGGGCGAGTAATGAAGTGGCTGAACCCCTGTTGTACGCCCGCTATGTGTGCTCGTGCGCAATTGATCGGATCGAGCCACTTTCCTCTACATCCGCTTAACCGCAGGAGGGTTCCATTTACCATTGAGCGCCTCGGACTTTGGTCCATACAGCCGCATGGTCAGGTTGAACGCTCCCTTGGGAGCAGGCAGCCAATTGGCGTCCTTGTCTTTGCCGGGGCTCTCGTTTTGGAAGTACAGGTCGAGAGAGCCATCTGCATTGGTCTTGAACGGCATCCAACTACTGACGGCAAAGCGATTGAGCGCATTCCCGACCTGGAAGCCATCGCTATCGTAAAGCGTGATCGACCAGAAAGCGTTTACCGGTGGAGTGGCGCCCTTTTCGAAGTGGAGCGTGTACTTGTTTGCACCGTCGAGGGGCTTGCCGGTGTCGTCGGCGATATTCAGCGGATAGATCGCATCCTCGGGGACGTTGGCGCCGAGCCCTTGCTGCGAGACGATGGCACGCTTGAGGTAGTAGTTGCCGTAAACACCCATCGTATCGGTGTTCATTGACCAGCCGTTGGCGACTCGGGCGAGTGTCGCCAGCTTCCAATTCATGAGTGCCTGAGCTTCGGCGGGCACGGCCTCAAGCGCTTGCTTCACAGCCGGGTCGAGCTTGTCGATATCAAAGCTCTTGCCGGGCTCGATACCAATCCGCTTCATCTGCGCGATGATTGGCTGGTCGGTGCTGTGAGGCGGCTGCAGCTTGAGCAGTTCGGCGGCATAGGCAAAGTACTTGGCCGCAGGCATAGAGTCGATCTGGGTCTTTGGCGGTGTCTTCATGTCGACGCTTGGGTCGATCTGTACCGTCACCGGCTCTGCATTTTTACCCCAGCGCGAGAGGGGTGTTACCTTGTAGCCTGCCTGAATCTTATGCACTGCCGGGTAGTCCGCAGCCCCATCGGTCTTGGTGCGGCCGATGACCCAGACATAAGGCGTTGGTGCTGGCAGATGGCTGAAGCCCTGCGGGACGGTTCCGCTCCAGCCGGGTGGGGTCACCAGGAAGTTGCCCGCCTCGGTGCCGGTTGTGCGCCAGCCGGGCGAGGCAAAGACATCTGTCCACATGTCGAGCATCGGCAGGAGGTAATAGCGCCCGTCGGTGTCCGGTGCGGAGATCACCAGCGCTTCCTTGGTCAGGTCCAGCCAGGCGATGGAATAGAGCGTGTCGAAGTTCGAGCGCACTACGCCCTTGAAATCGGCGGGCGGATATTCCGGCACGCTCACGAACATATTCATCGGGCCTTTACCAAACTCCTTGCCAGGTTCGATGTTGGTGAACTGCTTGCGTGTGATGTCCATGGACAACAGCGGGTAGAAATAGGTGTAAGCATCGATGCCGATGGCGTGTGCTTGTTCAGCAGTAGTCGCTGATTGGGCATGCACCGTTGACAATGGGAAAAGAGCGAGTAATGCCAAAGCGGATGTAATGGATTTAAGTGTTTTGATGTTCAACATTCCGTATACCCCAGCAGTGTTGAATTGTGTACTCGCCGCTCATCCTTCTGCCTAGAAAGTGAGGTCTGCAACAGACGAGGCAAGCATTTTGCGGCGCTACTCAGCGTGTGAGACCGCAAGCACGGTTGCCCAACACGCGACGGCTCATCTCTTCTCGGATAAACGATAGCCCCGGAACTGCTCACGCAACTTATTTTTTTGCAGTTTGCCCGTCGCCATATGCGGCAACGCCTCGACATAGGCCACGTAGTCCGACAACCACCACTTCGCCACTCGGGTTTCGAGATAGCCCAGCAGCTCTTCCTTGCTGGCCGTTCTGCCGGCCTTCAGCACCAGCAGCAGCGGCCATTCCTGTCACTTGGCATGGAGAATCCTGATGACCGCTGCCTCTGCCACCGCCGGGTGACCGACTGCGGCGTTCTCCAGGTCAATCGAGGAAATTCACTCGCCACCGGACTTGATCACATTTTTGGCGCGGTCGGTGATCTTCATGTAACCATCCGGGTCAATGGTGGCGATATCACCGGTATCGAACCGAAAGGAATCCCGATCATGGGCAAGCGCTTGAATGGCTGGCAGTGGACGTGGCCGTGGCCGTGGCTTTTGGTGTGCGTGCCGTGGACTAATCCAGAGGAGTTTAACGCCTAAGCCTAGGCCACTGGCCGCTGTTGGCCGATTCTTGCCTGTAGCGACTGGCTGCAATGGATCGTTTTCAGCCGGTCGCGACAGGCAGAAATCGACAAGAGCAGCCATTCAGCCCACCAAACAACGGACGAATGATGCATTTACTGATTCACCATGGGGTGACAGAAATGGGCTGCCTTGTTGACCCAGTTACTCACAGCTCAGGGAGAGCGACATGTCTGTAGAAATCCAGCTTTCGGAAAATGCGACTGAAGCAGAGCGGTTAGGAATTTTAACTCCGTTACTGGCCCATAATCTGGCCAACGCTGGGAACGACGCCCATGAAACATTTGCCCTGTTGCTACGAAACCCTGACAGTAACGAAGTTATAGGCGGGCTGTACGGCAAGGTCTCATATCGATGGCTGCTCATTGATCTTGTCAGCGTTCCCGAGTCGATGCGTGACCAAGGTATCGGAGAACGGCTAATGCGCATGGCCGAAGATATCGCTCAGAAAAAGAACTGCACGGGTATCTGGCTGGAGACCTTCAGCTTTCAGGCCCCCGGATTTTATCAAAAACTTGGCTACTCCGAATTCGGACGCCTGGCAGACTATCCACCGGGACATACCCGGTTCTATTACCAGAAGTCGTTGTGCTGACAGCGTTTTGATCTTGGCCCGATAGCTGCCTCGTAGGAGACCACATTCGGCCATATACGGACATTCAGGCCATGGAAAATAAATTTGTCCCGTTATTACTGCATCGCTTAGATACAGTGAAAAGTTCGCGACCGAGCGCTCGTGCAATGTCCATATGACCAGTCGGATCCTGCGTTTCCGATTCGAGCAGGAGTTCGGACGTCACGACGCATACGCCGCAATAATCGAAGATCCCATGGTCAATCTGCGTCTTCATGGCGTCGGCATAGCCGTGCCGCTCATAGGTTCCCCCGTCGGCGCCGCCGACACCGACAAGATGAACCCGCAGGTGGCGAAGCTTCTTCACCAGCTTGGCATCCGAACTGAAATCGAACGCCCAGCCATTGGCGAACACGCGATCGATCCATCCCTTGAGAAGCGCTGGCATCGACCACCAGTAGACGGGATAGACCAGCACAAGGGCGTCGGCGCGATCGATCCGCGCCTGCTCGGCGGCAACATCGGCGGGGGGCGGTGCCTCCCTGTGATGGACAGCGAGATCAGCCGCGGTGAACCTCGGATCGAATGCTTGCGCCGAGAGATCCGCGATTTCGAAGGAGTTGCCGGGATCGGCCAGGGATAAGCCTTCGGCGACTTGCGCAGCGAGGCTATGGGTGAGGGACTGGGGATCGTGATGAGCAACAACGATGAGTGCGTGCATGTCGAAAACTCCTGCTAGTGATTGAGGGCGAAAGGGCAAGCCTTATATACTCTTGGTAAGTTACACCCAGTAAGTTACTTTTGGTATATAGCCATGTCAAGCATCGAGACAAGAGAGCAGGATTCCAGTCCGCAGCCGCGTCGGCGAATGTCAAGGGAAGAGAGGCAACGCCAGTTGCTGGACGTCGCCTGGCGGCTAGTCCGGGAGGAAGGCACGGAAGCCTTGACGCTTGGACGGCTCGCCGAGCAAGCGGGCGTGACAAAACCCGTGGTTTACGACCATTTCAGCACGCGGCCCGGGTTGCTGGCGGCGCTCTATCAGGAGTTCGATTCTCGCCAGACCGCTCTCATGGACGCCTCGCTTCAGACGAGCGAACCCACCTTGCTGGACACGGCGACGGTCATCGCATCGTCTTACGTCGACTGCGTGCTTCTCCAGGGCAACGAGATACCCGGCGTGATCGCGGCGTTGGCCAGTTCACCGGAGCTCGAAAAGATCAAGCGCGAGTACGAAGCGATCTTCATGAACAAGTGCCGGATGGCCCTCTCCCCATTCACCAGAGAGGGTGCTATCTCGCCCGCGAGTCTTCGGGCGATGCTCGGTGCAGCCGAGGCCCTGTCCCATGCTGCCGCAACCGGAGAAATAACACCCGAGCAGGCGCAGGACGAACTCTTCGAAACGATCATCGCAATGGTCGACAGAAGCGCGCGCGGTGGCACGCAAAGTGTCGACGATGGCGGCGAGCTGAGCGACTATTGAACCGGAACGCCAAACAGCAGCTAGCTCACGAATCTATCCGACGCTGCACCGAACGTCCGAAAAGGGTCGATTTCTGCCTGTCGCCCCCTGAGGTGGTAGAGGGCCAGCAGATACAGGCGAGCGTCAGCGTCAGTCTATCTGCTGCCTATCATGGCGGGCAGCTGTCGGGGGAAACATGCCGTCTTTTGGTCGCAATCTCCCATCGGATCCTGACACACATTTAAATGACACTAGCGTCAACATACCCACTGTCGTAGCGTCCAGTTCCAATAAATGCTTGGGTGATCCAATTCTAAAGCTGTCGATAGATGCCATGTTTTTGCAATAGGCGGGCGTCACCGCCATCGAAGAACAGTTGTCCGGCGGGCGGTTGAGTGCGGATGCAGGAGGTAGTTCATCTCTATCGAACACCGTTACGGATGAATTACTCCGTCTGCGCTGATAGCCGTATCAGGCCGGCAAAGCCAAAAATGCGCCCTGCGGTTGACTAGCCGCCAATGCGGGGTCGACAAAACGCGGAGAGAGTGGATCAATCACGCCCCGCGTCCGAGCGATGCCGCCTGGAATGTGGACCGCATCCAAGGAGCGCCGGCTATGTTCGCCAGCGAACAGACGAACAGCCCTCCAAGTCTCCACACTCAAGTTGAGAAGCTACGTCCACCAAGCGCTGCTCGGTACTGGCGCAATGCGTTGGCGCACCTATAAAAATGCACGCAATTGTATGATGCGTTTCAGGCTCAGGACCTTATGAACAGCATATGGACACGCCTACAGAAGGTATTTTCTCGTTCGTCCGGTTTTTGGCGAACCCGTCTGTTTCCTCCACCTCGATTCAAATACGAGCCCATATTGCGCTCGGAGCTTTTCAGCGCCGATCAGATGGCCAGTCACGGCATCGCCTTGGCCGGGCAGCATCGCCTGACCACGCTGTCCGCACGAGACTCGATGCTGCTCAGGCTCGATGACAACGAGGAGTTGCTCAAACGCAGCAGCACGGCGCTGGCCAACGCGCAAATTTCCAGCCGGCGAGTGACGCCGGCAGCGGAATGGCTGCTGGACAATTACTATCTGATCGATGAAAACATTCGCACCGCCAGAACGCACCTGCCCAAAGGCTATAGCCGTGAGTTGCCACGCCTGATCAACGGCCCGTCGGCGGGGCTGCCTCGCGTCTATGACATCGCGCTGGAGACCATCTCCCACGGCGACGGTCGAGTCGATGAGGAAAGCCTGAGCCGCTTCATTTTTTCCTATCAGACCGTGATGCCGCTTGCGCTGGGCGAACTGTGGGCGATACCGATCATGCTGCGTCTGGCGTTGATCGAAAACCTGCGGCGTGTGGCCTCCAGGGTTATGGCCAACGCCGACGAGCGCAATCTGGCCGATGACTGGGCCGAACACCTGATCGAAACCTCAGAACGAGACATTAAAAGCGTGGTACTGACGGTTGCCGACATGGCCCGCTCCGCTCCGCCGATGACCGCCGCCTTTGTCGCCGAATTCACCCGCCGCCTGCAGGGCCAGAGCGCAGCACTGGCCCTGGCGCTGAACTGGATGGAGCAGACGCTGAGTGAGACAGGCTCCAGCATCGAACGCCAGGTGCAACTCGACGCGCAACAACAGGCAGCGGATCAAGTGTCGATTGGCAACAGCATAGGCAGCTTGCGCCTCCTGTCCGCTACGGATTGGCGCGAGTTCGTCGAGTCGATGAGTCATGTCGAGCAGATTCTCAATGAGGATCCGGCAGAAATTTACCGGGCGATGGATTTCAGCACCCGCGACAGCTATCGGCATGTCATAGAACGCCTTGCCCGCAGAAGCCCCCAGCACTCGGAAATCCAGGTCGCCCGCGCCGCGATCAATCTCGCCGCAGCAGGAGCCGCTTCAGTCCCCTGCGAACTGCTGGCCCGCCATGTCGGGTATTACCTGATCAGCGCAGGGCTGCCGACGCTGGAGCGACGACTCAATGCCAGGGTGCCGCTTCATGAGCGCTGGAAACGGTTGTTGCAGCAGTCGCCGCTGATGTTTTATCTGGCGCCGGTGGCTGTTCTGACGCTCATCTTCGCCTGGCCTTTACTGGCCTCCGCGCAGCGCGACGGGATGCCCGATGTGGCGCTTCTGCTGATGGCGATTCCTTGCCTGATCATGACCAGCCGACTAGCGATCAGCCTGATCAACTGGTTGGTGACGTTCAGTCTGTTGCCGACGACGCTGCCGAAAATGGATTTTGCCAACGGTATTCCCGATGGCGCGCGAAGCCTGGTGGTGATTCCGACGCTGATCGCCAGCCTGGCCGATGTGGACGAACTGGTGGAAGGTCTTGAAGTGCGGTTTCTCGCCAACCGCGACAGCAACCTGTATTTCGCGTTGCTCAGCGATTTTCTGGATGCGCCTGAAGAGTCTCAACCGCAAGACGCCGAGCTGCTCACACAGGCCGCCCATGCAATCACCCTGCTCAACCGAAAATACGCGGACGGACTCAGCGACCGATTCTTTCTGCTGCATCGGCCGCGTCGCTGGAACGCGAGCGAACGCGTGTGGATGGGCCACGAGCGCAAACGCGGCAAGCTGATTGAACTCAACGCCCTGTTGCGTGGCCATGGAGAGGAACGTTTCAACGCCATCATCGGCGACATTACGCCATTGCGCGGGGTGCGTTACGTGATCACGCTGGACACCGACACCTTGCTGCCGCGCGATGTCGCTCGCCAATGCGTGGCGGCCATGATGCACCCGTTGAATCGTCCGTTGTTCGACAGTGACGGCGAGCAGATCATTTCCGGCTACGCGGTGTTGCAACCGCGAGTGGGCATCAGCCTGACCAGCGCCACGCGCTCGATCTACGCCCGGCTGTTTGGCAGTGATGCCGGCGTCGATCCCTACACCCGGACGGTATCGGACGTTTACCAGGATCTGTTCCAGCAAGGTTCCTTCATCGGCAAGGGCATCTACGACGTGGACGCGTTCACCTGCGCCCTGGAAGGTTGCTTGCCGGATAACCAGATCCTCAGCCACGACCTGATCGAAGGGTGTTATGCACGATCCGGCCTGCTCAGCGACGTGCAAGTCTACGAGCAATACCCCTCGCGCTACGGTGCCGATGTCAAACGACGGCATCGCTGGGTTCGCGGCGACTGGCAACTGCTGCCGTGGACATTGCCCTGGGCGCGTAACGCCGACGGCAAGTGGGTACGCAACAGGCTGAGCGTCATGGCACGCTGGAAGATTCTGGACAATCTGCGACGCAGCCTGGAACCGCTGGCGCTATTGCTGATGTTCGCATGGGGCTGGTTTGCCAGCAGTCAGCCAATGAACTGGACCCTGACAGTCATCGGGTTGATGGTGATTCAACCATTGCTGCGAGCGGTGACCGATCTGATGCAGCCCCCCGCAAATGTGCCCTATGGACAATACCTCAGGGCGCTGCTGGATGATCTGGCACAAGACCTCGCCCGGGCTGGTCTGACGCTCGCCTGGCTGCCCTTCGAGATGTTCTACAGCGCCGACGCCATCCTGCGCTCGCTCTGGCGAATCGGCTTCAGCAGACGCCGGCTGTTGCAATGGCAGCCTTCGCGCGAGGTGGAGCGCACCACCGAAAACCGGCTAAACGGCCTTTATCGCCAGATGTGGATCGAGCCGGTGTCGGCCCTGATCTCACTGGCCTTGCTGGCGAAGGATCCGCAGACGCTGGCCATCGCCAGTCCGCTGCTGCTGTCGTGGTTAGTGGGCCCCTGGATCGCTTGGTGGCTCAGTTCGGCACCCAAGCAGTCGGTGTTCGCACCGTCGACGGATGATTTGCGCTTCCTGCGGTTGCTGGCGCGCAAGACCTGGGCGTTCTTCGATCAATACGTCGGGCCCAAGGATCACTGGCTGCCACCGGACAACGTGCAGGAAGACCCCAGGCCTGCCATTGCCCATCGCACCTCGCCGACCAATATGGGCATGTCGCTGCTCGCCCACCTGGCCGCTCACGATTTCGCTTACTTGAGCACCGAACGACTGCTGTCCCGGCTTGCCGCGTCGCTGGACAGCATGGACGGTCTGGAGCGTTATCGGCAGCATTTCTATAACTGGTACGACACGCAGACCCTTGAGCCGCTGCGTCCGCATTACGTCTCCACCGTCGACAGTGGCAACCTGGCGGGCCTGCTGTTGACCCTGAGCACCGGCATTGCGCAGTTGGCAGACGCCCCGATGTTCGGCCCTGCCGTGATCAAGGGCCTGCGCGATACCCTGGATATCCTTGCAGATTCCCAACGCGCCTCGGGGGTGCATGAATACGCCCTGCCACTGAGAAAAGGCCTTGAACCAGTCTCGCCAATTGCGACGCTTGAGGCGCTGGCGGACCTGCTGCATTCGGCTCGCATCATGGTCACCAGCCAGCCAGCGGACACCGATGAGGAAAGCCTCTATTGGCGGGAAGCGTTTACCCGTCAATGCATCGACTGGACAGAAGAACTGCAGCGTTATCGCCTCCCCGCTCCCTCGGTCACGATTGAATCGCCTCGTACCTTGCGTCAACTGGCCGACCTGAACCCCGTCGACTGGGCCGCCGAGCATCACCCTGAAATCGAGCGGGTCCGCAGTGACGCCGCGCAGCGCCTTGAAACCCTGAAGCGTCTGGCGTTATTGGCGACGTCGCTGGCGCAGATGGATTTCTCGTTGCTTTACGACAACCAGCGTGACCTGTTTGTCATCGGTTACAACGCCGAGGAGCGCAGGCTCGACACCGGTTACTACGACCTGCTGGCGTCCGAGGTGCGGCTGACCAATTACGTGGCCATCGCTCAGGGACAAATCCCTCAACGCGCCTGGTTCACCCTGGGAAGGCTGCTGAGTGAAAACGCGGGCGTACCAACGTTGCTGTCCTGGTCGGGTTCGATGTTCGAATACCTGATGCCGATGCTGGTGATGCCCAACTTCGAGGGCAGCCTGCTGGACCAGACTTGCCGCGCCGCCGTGTCGGTGCAGATCGAACAGGGCAACAGGCTGGGCATTCCCTGGGGCGTTTCGGAGTCGGGTTACTCCACCGTCGACGCGCACTTCAATTATCAATACCGCGCCTTCGGCGTTCAGGCCCTGGGGCTCCAGCGCGGGCTGAGCAACGACGTCGTGATAGCGCCCTACGCGAGCGCCCTGGCGTTGATGGTCGATGCCGATGCGGCCTGCAAAAACCTGCAACGCCTCGCCCTGCAAGGCTCCGCTGGACGTTTCGGTCTGTATGAAGCCGTGGATTACACCGAGGCCCGCTTACCCCGCGGCCAACACTTCGTCGTGGTCCGGTCGTTCATGGCTCACCACCAGGGCATGAGCTTGCTGGCCTTGACCAGCCGACTGCTCGATCAACCCATGCAACAGCGTTTCGAGGCAGACCCGGCGCTGCGATCAGCCCTGCTGCTGCTACAGGAGCGGGTGCCGAAATCCGCCGCGCCGTACCTGCAAACCGCACAGTCGCCGGTACTCGGCGATGTTGGCCAAGGCCAGGATACGGGGCTTCGGGTGTTCTCCGATCCAGGACGCAAGCGTCCGGCCGTGCAGTTGCTCTCCAACGGTCGCTACCACGTCATGCTGACCAGCGGCGGCGGTGGTTACAGCCGCCGTAATGAAATGGCGATCACCCGTTGGCAGGAGGACACCTCACAGGACAATTGGGGGATGTTCTGCTACCTGCGCGATGTCCAGAGCAACACGGTCTGGTCGGCTGCGCATCAGCCGACGATGCATCAACCCGAGAGCCACGAGGCGATCTTCTGTGATTCCCGTGCAGAGTTCCGTGCACGCAACCTGGATTTCGACACGCACCTGGAGATTGTTGTCTCCCCTGAAGACGACATCGAACTGCGCCGCCTGCATGTCACCAACCGAGCGTTATCGGCCAAGACACTGGAGATCACCACCTACGCCGAAGTCGTGCTGACAACCCCGGTCAACGACGCGATGCACCCGGCGTTCAGCAAGCTGTTCGTGCAGACCGAATTACTGCCTTCGCTTCAGGCCATTATCTGTAGCCGCCGCCCCCGGGCCCGCGATGAACCGACGCCGTGGATGTGCCATTTGCTGGCGGCACACGGGGTGGACATCGATGCGATCTCGTACGAAACCGATCGCGCCCGGTTCATCGGCCGAGGACGCAGCCTTGTGTCACCTGCCGCCCTTGATGCCGATTGCCAGCGCTTGTCAGGCAGTGCAGGCCCGGTGCTCGATCCGGTGATCGCGATTCGCTGCAGGATTACCCTGCAACCCGGTCAACAGGCCACCATCGACCTGGTCACCGGTGTCGCCGACAGCCGTGATGACTGCCTTTACCTCATCAACAAATACCGCGACCGCCACCTCGCCGACCGCGTGTTCGACCTGTCCTGGACCCATAGCCAGGTGCTTTTGCGCCAGCTCAACGCCTCGTTGTCCGACGCCCGTCTGTTCGAGCAGATGGCCTCGTCGTTGCTTTATGCGAACGCCTCGATGCGCGCCAACCATGCGCTGCTGATTGCCAATCGCCGCAATCAGCCGGGGCTTTGGGGTCAGGCCATCTCCGGCGACCTGCCCATCGTGTTGCTGCAAATCCAGAGCCTGGACAACATCGCCCTGGTGCAGCAATTGATTCAGGCCCACGCCTACTGGCGACAAAAAGGGTTGGTGGTCGATTTGCTGATCTGGAACGAGGATCAGGCGGGCTATCGCCAGCAACTGCAGGACGCAATCCTGGGCCTTATCACCTCAGGCAGTGAAGCCACTCTGCTGGATCGCCCGGGCGGAATTTTTGTGCGCCCCGCGCAGCAGATGTCGAATGAGGATCGCGTGCTGTTCCTCTCGGTTGCCAGGCTGGTGCTGAACGAAGATCTGGGCAGCCTGGCAGAACAGATTCATCGGCGCAAAGTATCACCGGTGCACGCGCCGTTTGTGGCGACCCGGCATTTTCAGGCTCGGCCGGCATCAGTACGACCGAACCGTCCCTTCCTGCTGTTGAGCAACGAATATGGCGGCTTCAGCGCCGATGGCGGTGAGTACATCATCACCGGGCTCGCGCCCGATCCGACACCCGCGCCCTGGGTCAACGTAATCGCCAATGCACATCTCGGCACGGTGGTCTCGGAAGCCGGCAGTGCCTATACGTGGGCGGAAAATGCCCATGAATTTCGCCTGACGCCCTGGCACAACGATCCGGTCACCGATCGCAGCGGCGAAGCCATTTACCTGCGTGATGAAGAGACCGGGCACTTCTGGTCTGCAGCGCCTCAACCCTGCCCCGGACAAGGCCCGTACCAGACCCGTCACGGTTTCGGTTACAGCGTGTTCGAACATGAACAAGACGGCATATACAGCGAGCTGTGGATCTACGTGGCGCTGGATGCGCCGATCAAATTCTCGCGGCTTGTGTTGAGCAACCGCTCGGGACGCCGCCGGTCATTGTCGGTCACAGGGTATGTGGAATGGGTGCTGGGCGATCTGCGCAGCAAATCGGCGATGCATGTGGTCACCCAATCGGATCCCGCCAGCGGGGCCTTCTTCGCCCGCAACGCCTACTCGGTGGAGTTTTCCGAGCGGGTGGCGTTCTTCGACACCGACACGATCGATCACGATGTCAGCGGTGACCGTACTGAATTCATTGGCCGCAGTGGCACCCTCGCCTCACCGGCAGCGATGCAGCACGCCGGTCTGTCCGGGCGCATGGGCGGCGGTCTGGACCCTTGTGCCGCCCTGCAAGTGTCGATCGAACTCGGCGAGGGCGATACCCGGGAAGTCATCCTGCGTCTGGGGGCGGCGTCTTCCAGTAACGCCGCCACTCAGCTGGTGCAGCGTTATCGAGGCAGCCTGGTGGCCGCCGAGGAATTGCATAAAGTACGGGAACACTGGCGCTCATTGCTCGGGGCGATTCGTATTGAAACGGGCGCGCCTGCGGTCGACGTCATGGTCAACGGCTGGTTGATGTATCAGGTCATCGCGTGCCGTTTCCAGGCCCGAAGCGGCTACTACCAGTCAGGTGGCGCCATCGGTTTTCGCGATCAGTTGCAGGACAGCATGGCGATGATCCATGCAGATCCGGCAGCCGTGCGCGCGCACCTGTTGCTGTGCGCCGGCCATCAGTATGCGGAAGGCGACGTGCAACACTGGTGGCACCCGCCGATGAATCGAGGGGTCCGCACCGCCTGCTCCGACGATTTTTTGTGGCTGGTGGCCGCCACCAACCGCTATGTCGAAATGACCGCCGATGTGGGTGTACTGGAAGAGCCCGTCGGGTACCTGGAAGGACGCTTACTGGCGGCTGGAGAAGAGTCCTACTATGACCTCCCCGGTGAATCGCCCCTGCGAGAGTCCCTCTATCAACACTGCGTGCGTGCCATCGAACACAGCCTGCGCCGCGGTCATCACGGGTTGCCGCTGATGGGCTCCGGGGACTGGAACGACGGCATGAATCGCGTCGGCCACCTGGGTGCAGGTGAAAGTGTCTGGCTGGGCTTCTTCAGCTATCAGGTGCTGGAGCAATTTGCGGTGACCGCTCGCCAGCACGGTGATCACGCATTTGCCAAACGCTGCAGCGACAGCGCGGTGACACTGCAACGCAACCTCGATCAAACGGCCTGGGACGGCGCCTGGTATCGCCGCGCCTGGTTCGACGACGGACAAATGCTCGGCTCGGCGAGCAATGAAGAATGTCGTATCGATTCCATTGCTCAAAGCTGGTCAGTGTTGTCGGGGGCCGGCTCTGCCGTCCGCCAGATCAAGGCCATGCAGGCATTGGATGAGCATCTGATCAAACGTGACATCCGCGCCGTGCTGCTGCTGGATCCACCGTTTGACAAGGGCACCCTGGACCCCGGCTATATCAAGGGCTACGTGCCTGGCGTGCGCGAGAACGGAGGTCAGTACACGCATGCTGCCGTTTGGGCGGGTATGGCGTTTGCGCAGTTGGGTGAAGCCGGCAAAGCATGGGAACTGCTGAATCTGATCAATCCCGCCGCGCCTTCCAACAACGCTCAAATCGACACCTATAAAGTTGAGCCCTATGTCATGGCCGCGGATGTCTACGGCGCCGCGCCCCATGCCGGCCGAGGTGGCTGGACCTGGTACACCGGTTCTGCGGGCTGGATGTACCGGCTGATTGTCGAGTCGTTGTTGGGCGTACAACGCAGTGGCCGCACGCTCAGGATCGAACCACTGATACCCGTCGACTGGCCGGGCTTTATCTTGCACTACCGCTTCGGCAAAACCCTCTACCACTTTGATGTGCGTCAGGGCAGTTCGACCTTCACCTCGATGACCCTCGACGGCCAGCCATTGAATGACGCTGCGCTGCCACTGGATGACGGCGGACTGGAGCATTGGGTCCGGGTAGATTGTCGCGCGCGGTCACCTAGGCCCCAAGCGCTGGAATTCGAGCATGCCGCCGATGAATAGACATTGATCACCAGCCATGGCATGCATGGGAGTACCCTGAGCGGGCACGCCCCTGTTCCGCCACGGATGCTCTGTCATGCATGCCTCCCCCGATCCAAGCCCCAATCATTTACTGGCGGCGCTACCGGCCGTCGACCTTCAGCGCCTTGTTCCGCACCTGGAGCAGGTCAATCTGGCGCTGGGAGATGTGCTGTATGAACCGGGGGACATCTTGCGGCACGTTTACTTCCCGACCGACGCCATCGTTTCCCTGCTGCATGTCACGGAAAACGGCTCGTCAGCAGAAATCGCCGTGGTCGGTAACGAGGGTTTGATCGGCATTGCGCTGTTCATGGGCGGCGAAAGCACCTCCAGTCGGGCGGTGGTGCAAAGTGCCGGTGGTGCATTTCGCCTGCCGGGGCAAAAACTCAAGAAAGAGTTCAACCGTCATGGCGATCTGCTCCTGCTGATGCTGCGTTACACCCAGGCGCTGATCACGCAGATGTCACAGACCGCCTTGTGCAATCGCCACCATTCGATCGATCAGCAATTGTGTCGATGGCTGCTGTTGTCGCTGGATCGCCTGCACGGCAATCGCCTAAACATGACCCAGGAGCTAATCGCCAACATGCTGGGCGTGCGCCGCGAAGGCGTCACGGAAGCGGCGGGAAAACTGCAGCGTCAAGGCGTCATCGAGTACAGCCGGGGCCAAATCACGGTTCTGGACAGAGCGCGCCTTGAACGGCTCAGCTGCGAGTGCTACCTGGTGGTCAAGACCGAAACCGATCGGCTGTTGCATTACACCCGTCGTCAGGACGAGTGATGCGGCAATACCTGCTGTCCCTTAAACCTGTCAGCGAGCGTATATTGCTCCCGCTAACCTCGCATAAGACTAGGGTGAGTAAGCGCTCCAGGGACGGATGCAACGCGAACAGTGGGCCACAATTGATCGATGACCCGTATAGCTTTATGCGAAGTCCCCCAACTCCGCGCCACCAAGATGTCGCAGGCAGCGACAGACCACCTTTCCGGCGCCCCCCCCGCTTTAGTAGAAATGCGCTCGCGGCAGCTCTTGGCTCAGAGGGTGTAGAAACGCTCATGGACCTCATCGTCGTGGAGCAGTGACGTTCGTTGGCTGAGCGATCGCACGGTCGTGACAAGCAGCACTATGAAGCAAACCAGTATGACGCTCTGATACATTCGCCCTTTTTCAGGAGGGAAAAATTATGCGAAGGATTCTCGCAACGGGGGCGCTCTTGCTGGCCTTGGGCGGATGCGCAACATCACCTATACGGGTTTCTGAAGCGCGGCCAGTGCCGGCCAATGAGATGTACGCGATCAAAAGCCAGGGTACGAAAGATCCGGGGCGCCTGACCATTTTCCGTGATGACGGGTTTGTCGGTTCGGGATGTGATGCCGTGTTCTACATTGATGGTCAGCGCGCAGCCAAGATAGGTCCCGGTCAAAAGGCATCTTTCGTTTTGCCTGCCGGTGAAGTGAATCTCGGTGCCGGGCTCGCCGAGTCTGGATTATGTGCGGGTGCCGCTATCAAAACGGTCGCGGCCAACATCAAGCCAGGGAAAGAAGTGATTTATCGAATCAACTGGGATACGCAAGGTTTCTACCTGGGCCCCTACGTTGAATATGGGCGTTGAGCCCGGACGGTTCTGGCCTGTTTCGCACTCCACCTCTAGTGAGTGATCGGAAACACCAAAGCGCACCTTGAATTACGGAACGGGTGCCCGTGGAGTTGTCATCATCCGGTATCGAGCAGAGCACGCCAGGATCATGTCGGTATTTGGCAAAGTGGCTGTTGAAATATCACCACGTCTCGGCCACCTTCCACCTTTTCCGATCTTGTTTTATTTCAGTTCCGTTCTTATTTCGGTTCCGGGTACGAAATATTTACTGGGATCATCGACCTTCTTCAGGTCAACCAAGGCTCGGCAAATGCAATGTGAGAATTGCTTCTGCAACGTTTCGGGGTCTTTCCATGCCATTTGCGATGCTTGTAAATGTTGTGCCTCGGTCGATTTATAGCAGACACAATTGTCTAGTCGGGTGACGCCATTATCATTTGTGCTCTGACAAGCAGTGGTAAGCAAAGAGATCGCGATGAGCATGACGAAACGTTTCATTGGCTCCCCTCCGAAGCTGTTGTGAAGGGCTAACGTTCAAGATCGGGCAGGATGTAGTAACGGCGTGGTGACCGCTGAAAGCGGTTATACGCTATGGCCGCAAAGCCCAATCTGCTCAATAAGTCCGACAGTAGAAGGAAGCTTAGCTCTCATTTTGCGTCGCTCCATTCACTGGCTATTTTTAGCCGATCACAGTCATTAAAAGGCTCGTATTCAATACCAATCTTCTGCCCCTCCCCACTCGGCTGTTTTGCAGAGCGAGGCAGCTTTGGCATAGACAACTGCCCGGTTTGATCTAGCCTTGAATGAGGTCACGCGGGAGAAAAACACCATGCCCCTCGCTCTCAGAAATCTATCCACCCTTGCGTTGGGTGCCTTCTTTTGCATGGCAGCGTGGGGTCAAGGGGCAGCAGACACCCATCAGCCACCGGCCATACTCCCGTTGGAGTCTGAGACAGGGCCAAAACTCATTGCCTATCCGCCGCTCGCCGCGCCGCTCGCCCGCGGAGTTGTCATCATCCAGTATCGAACAGAGCACGCCAGGATCATGCCGGTATTTGGCAAAACGGCTGTTGAAGTATCACCTCGTCTCGGTCACCTTCACGTGACCGTCGACGACTGGAAAGGTACATGGGCGCACACCAGTGAAGACCCGATTATTTTGGTTGGACTGACGCCAGGTACTCACAAGGTGCTTCTTGAGGTGGCTGATCCGAGTCATAAGATTTTGACTAGTACGGTGGTGAGTTTTGAGGTTCCGGAGAAGAAGCCGTGAATTAAGGGGTGGCTGACTTATTTAGCTCATGCCCTTATTTAAATAAAGCTTCCACCTTTGCTCGATTTGCCGTGATTAGAAAAGGTCCTAGGACGACCATGAAATTCCTACATAACTCTCGGAATCCCTCACCTTGCCCACCGTTCCGATGAAGCTTAGAGTCCGCTGCGTCGCCCACAATGGCGACTCGGGTTTGGCGACCTGATCGATCGGATGCAAAAGCGCTGTGCTTTAATGCAAGCGCTTCTGCATGCCCGCAAAGTTGTCTTTATGGCAGCTGTGCGCGGGAGACCTTCGGGTCTGCCGGTATTCCGATCCCGGTTCGCCAACCTGCGTACAGCTGTCACCCATTCGTTTGGCGACGATTGGGGGACAGTCAACCTTTGCTTTGATCGGAGTTTTACCTATGGAAAGATACATGCCCCTCACCGGAATCGACCTGATCCCGGCCTCCCTGCTCATCGACACCCAAGCTCCACTTGACGTCCTGCAAGCCATGGCCGACTACCGCATCCGCACCGTCACGCAGGTGCTGGAAAACATCGCCTTCCGCGCTGAGCTCGGTTGCGACACGGTGGTGTTGACGGACTTCTCCAAACTGCTGGCCATCCCATTGCGCGATGGCTGTGACTTGATGGATGTGATCGGCCGGCGCTTGAGGGCGCAGGCGGCGGAGTAAATGAAAACGGGCGTCTTGTCAGGCGCCCGTTTTGTTTGTGGTCCGAGAGTTCTACTGGAACGAAGCATCAGACGACACGACGTCTCCCCGGACGATACAAGCCATTCCGCCCAGCAGCTAAGCTTTATCAGGAGAGCACTTAGCGAAATGCCGCCAAGTCAGGAGGCGAACCATGAGCAAACAACCTCAACCCCGCAGCCGCTCCAACCCTCAGCCCAGATCCCGCCCGGTGGTGCCCAACCTGCCCAGCAAAACGGGCAATAAGTCCGGGGGGGTGCGCGGCAACTACCCGCCTAAACAGTCGAATTGAGCGATGGGAGGTTCGTTTGCCGAGCCGTGCAGCAAGCCCAACTCTCTGGACTTTCTCACCTCTTGAAGCGATGACCGACGGTAACCTTGCCCGAGGGCCGGCACACCCTTCGTTATGCAGAGGATCTGCAAAATGCCGATTTGGCGAGGCTCGGGCAAACCTGGGCGTGAGCTGCATCCATTGCCGCCATCGATAGTCACCATCAATTCAATGAAGTTCTCTTAAAAATTCCGGGGCGTAACATCGCCTCCATACCAAACAACTACACCCCGGAGCACAAAATCATGAAACGCCAAATCCTTCTCAGCATCGCTTTCTCGGTTTTTGCAGTTAACGCTTTCGCCGCTTCTTCTGCTCACCCGGTTGTCGCTGAAGGCGGCTCGGATCGTCTGATTGAAAGTCGTGTGGCTGAGGGTGGTTCGGATCGTCTGATCGAAAACCGCGTCGCTGAAGGTGGTTCCGACCGTCTGATCGAAAATCGCGTCGCTGAAGGTGGTTCCGATCGTCTGATCGAAAACCGCGTCGCCGAAGGTGGTTCTGACCGTCTGATCGAAAACCGCGTTGCCGAAGGTGGTTCCGATCGCCTGATCGAAAACCGCGTCGCTGAAGGTGGTTCCGACCGTCTGATCGAAAGCCGCGCTGCCTGAATGAATGGCTTTACTGCGGCATCCAACAAGAAGCCCGGCCTGACAAGCCGGGCTTTTTTACGCTCTGATTTTACTCAGTCAAACTCTGGACAGGCAGAATGGCCGCACAGCGCTGCCACAAACGTCCTTCGATGAGCACCTGATTTTGCAATGGATCGACAGGGGCCAGTATCAGAGTCAATCCACGATAAACAACTTCGCACCCGTGGTGCTGAAAGATCGATGCCCCTCAGCGTTGTTGCCCACCTGATAGCTCATCCCCGCCGTAAGCGTGAACTGGCGACCATCCTCCAGTTCCGTGTGCAACTCGCCTTCCAGGCACAACAGGATATGCCCTCTCCAGCACCAGTGATCAGCCAGATAGCCAGGACTGTATTCAACCATCCGCACACGCGTCGAACCAAACTGGCAGGTACGCCAATAGGCAGTGCCCGTCTGTCCGGCATATTGGACAGGTTCGACAGTCGACCAATCGGTCGTACCAAAGGGAACATCCGTTAGATCCATAGGTGGCTCATCAATGACAGAGGATCTGTGGACCGTATCGCTCCAGTAGGATTCTCGATAGACACAGATGCCCCGCATTTATGAGATACAGGCGCCCATTCAAGCAGGATTGCCAGCTCGCAATCACTGACTCGAATGGATGCGCCACGCTGATGCCACTCAAGCCCTGCGCGTGGCGCAATACTCCAAAATGAGCTGAGTGAACGCTGCCGCAATCGCCTGATCCGCGTCAGGCGAGGTGAACAGCCGACATTGTGCATCCGGCAATTCCGGCAACCCTTGTTCAGTCCCGAGAACCGCCAATCCTGGCCCCAACCGACTGAGTGGCATGGGCGCTATCGCGAAGCCTGCCAAGGCCGCCGCCCGCAACCCGGCCGTGCTGCTGCACAACATTGCCGTGCGTTGGGCGATCCCCGCCTGCGCCAGCCTCGTCAGCGCGGCCTCGCGATAAGGGCACGGCTCGGGGAACAGGGCCAGCGGCAACGGCGTGGGTAACCGGGTGACGGGTTGCGCCGACCAGACCCACACCAGCGGCTCCTGCCACAGCAGCAACCCCGCTTCGCTGGTTTCGCACAACGAACCGATGACCACCTCCAGTTGCCCTTGCTTCATCAGCGCCAGCAACGAACCGGGAACGTTCACCTGTACCTCGATTTCCATCCCGGGGTACTGCGCCGCGAAATCCTGAACAGTGCGCAGCAATCGGGACTCGACAAAATCTTCGGAGACCCCGATCCGCAGCCGTCCGTGAAACGGCGTGCGTGTCAGGTCTGACCAGGCATCACGGTTCAGCGCGAGGATCGTGCGCGCATAAGAGACCAGGCGCTCACCATCGGCCGTCAGTTGCTGGGAACGGGTGGTACGCGTCAACAGGGGTTTACCAATCTGTTCTTCCAACCGCCGCACATGGCCACTGACCGCCGACTGAGTCAGGTGCAGCTTCTGGGCGGCACGGCTGAAGCCGTCTTCATCGACGACCCTGGCTGAAATTTATCGGCGTGACGGATGTGCATTCGGTGATTGTGGAGAAAACCATCCTGGGGGAAGACGTTGATCTGCGCGCGCGTGAGGACGCGACTCAGGAGGCCAGGAGCCTGGCAGACAATTTGTCGCTGAGCGAGCCAACGAGACTACCGAGTTAGTGCCGCGTGCCGAGTTGTGGTGGTTACCTACGAACCCGGCTCATCTACAGAGGTCAAAGCAGGTGATGGCATCGCGGATGATTTAAGGCCTTTGGGCTGCTTCATTCAAGGGCGAAGCCAGTGTTCACACACTTTAGGGTGCGCCGGATAAAATTCAGTAGGCTCAGATTCTGCCCGGGGCAGGCACTGGCTGCTGCTCACATCCAATGCTCCCTTATCGGAGTACGAAAATGACTCAGTCAATGCGGTTTTTCCTATCCATGGTCCTCGCGATTGTCTCACTGGCATCGGCGAGTTTCCTGAACACTGCCGGTGCGGCAACCGCCGAGGATCTGAATACCGACTCTCGGCAAGCGTTGCAAACGCTCTACAAGACTCATCCATTTGCCGAGACCATGTCGCACAACGCCAAAGCGATACTTGTTTTCCCGAAAATCATCAAGGCCGGCCTTGTGTTTGGTGGCAGCTATGGCGAAGGCGTTTTGTTCAAAGGCAAGACAGTTGAGAGTTATTACAACTCCGTAACGGGGTCATGGGGGCTGCAGGCAGGCGCCCAGTCGTATGGCTATGTGGTTTTCCTCATGACCGACAAAGCCGTGAACTATGTTCGCGAAACCAAGGGGTGGGAAATCGGCGTAGGGCCCACCGTCGTTGTAGTGGATGAAGGGATCTCGAAGAACCTGTCGAGTTCGACACTAAAGGACGATGCCTACGCGTTCATATTTGACCAGCAAGGGTTAATGGCCGGGGTCAGCATCGAGGGAACGAAAATCTCCCTTATCAAGCGCTGAAACCCGTCCATCAAGGCGTCTTGCGTAGTCCGCAAGACGCCCCGACAGAGCGTTATCACCGTCCTCGCCAAGAGGTGGCCTGATGAATCTTCTAACCAGATGCAAGGGTGCCTGTATTCCTCTGGTGCTGTGCGTGGCGGTGTTCCTGACATTGGTGATTTCCTGCAGTACATTGCCGAGGATAGTGCCCGACATGGCTCGCGCCTCCTCTGTGCCAGTGCAACTCGACGGGGTACACGGACCTCTGTCAGCCGAGCGCAGCAAAGCCATTCTCGACCGACTCAAGTCCACTGGCGCAGAAACCAACATCTTCGATGTGCACCTCGCCATCGAAGAATCCGTTGTCGGTAGCCCGCTAACGGAAGGAAACAAGGTCGACTTGCTACAGGACGGCCCCTCCACCTACCAGTCGATGATCAAAGCCGTGGAAGGGGCGCGCGACCACATCAACATGGAGACCTACATCCTCGACGATGATGAAGTCGGCCAACGCTTCGCCGCCGCACTGATCGCTCAGCAACACAAAGGTGTACAGGTCAATCTGATCCATGACAGCGTCGGAACCCTTGGAACACCCTCAGCGTTTTTCTCTCGATTGACCGAAGCGGGCATCAAGGTGCTGGAGTACAACCCGGTCAATCCGGCGACGGCCAAAGCGGGCTGGGACGTGAACCAGCGTGACCACCGAAAGCTGCTGATAGTGGACGGCCGTATTGCTTTTCTCGGCGGGATCAACATCAGCAGCGTCTATTCAGGGAGCTCGTTCAGCACTCACTCGAAGACTCGCCCAAATGGTGATTTGCCCTGGCGCGATACCGACTTGCGCGTCGAGGGACCCGTGGTTTCGGAACTGCAGAAGCTGTTCATCGGAACATGGACTGCCCAGAAAGGTGAACCGCTCGCCGCTCGCCACTACTTTCCGCCACCAGAGCGCAAAGGCACCGAGGTGGTTCGCGCCATCGGCAGTTCGCCAGATGAGCCGTTCAGCCTGATCTACGCCACGCTGATTTCGGCGCTGCATAGCGCGCAGACCGAGATATGGCTGACGAACGCCTACTTTGTGCCCGATCCCCAGTTGCTGGCGGCACTCAAGGAGGCTGCGGCCCGTGGCGTCGATGTCAAGCTGGTGCTGCCCAGCAGCACCGATTCGTGGCTGGTGTTCCATGCCGGACGCGCCTACTACAGCGAGCTGCTGGAGGCCAACGTCAAGCTTTACGAACGCCGTGACGCGCTACTCCACGTCAAGACTGCAGTCATCGATGGCGTGTGGTCGAGTGTCGGCTCCACCAACCTCGACTGGCGCAGCTTTCTGCACAACGATGAAGTCAATGTGGTTGTGCTGGGCACCGGGTTCGGAAAAAAGATGCAGGCGGCATTCAAGGCTGATCTGGCGAAATCGGAGGAAATCAAGCTGGAAAAGTGGCAGCGCCGCTCGCTCGCGGTGAAAGCCAAGGAGCAGATGGCGCGACTCTGGGAATACTGGCTATGAGTTGAGTGGCGCGTCGCTGGGATGCGCTGTTCTGCTCCCTGATGGGTATTTCGCCAACCTACCGAGTCACTGCCGCACTCCGAGTCCCGGCAAACGCACTCGTGCCCAGCCAGCGCCACAAACTTTGCGCATCCTTCACGGCGCCATCCACACGCAGCTCTCGCGACTGAAGCACCTCCCGCGGTGTGCGGTCGCCCGTCCACACCTCGGTCAATGCGCGCACGCTGGAGTCCACAACCAGCGTCAGTTCGCGGCCTGGATCATCGCGGCATAGATCCGCCACGCCCTGCTCAACCACCAGCCACCACGCTTGCTCGCCGGGTCGCGCGTCGCGGAACGTGAACTGGATGACCACCGGTCGGGACGGGAACGTTTCAATGTGCACGAACCGGCGCACGTCCCACATCAGCAAGCCAGCGTCGAGTTCGTCATCGCGCAGGCGACTGCCGATCCAGCGCGCGCCCCAATGCCCTAGCGCCATGATGATGGGGCGCAATTCCTCGCCTGCCTCGGTCAGGCTGTACTCCCAGACTTTGCCGGCGGCCGTGCGGTGTACGACGCCGATTTCTTCCAGATGGCGCAGCCGTTGTGCCAGCAGGTTGGTGGACATCCGGGGTACGCCGCGGTGCAGTTCATTGAAGCGTTTACTGCCGCACAGCAGCTCGCGCACCACCAAAGGTGTCCAGCGCTCGCACAGGGCTTCAGCGCCGCGTGCGACTGTGCAGAACTGACCGTAACTCTCTTCCATCGCCTGGACTCCGCAACTGCAACGCTTCACTTTTTGAACTAGCCCGGCCACTTCGCCACGCGCACGCTCAAGCCTTCGAAAGCCAAAAGCCAAAAGCTGAAGGAGAACGCCATGACCAAGGTAGCCATCATTCAACGCCCGCCTGTGCTGCTCGATCGCAGCGCGACGATCACCCGGGCCGTGCAATCGGTCGACGAGGCTGCGGCGGCAGGAGCCTCGCTGATCGTTTTGCCCGAATCGTTCATTCCAGGTTATCCGTCGTGGATCTGGCGGCTGGCGGCGGGAAAAGACGGGGCTGTCATGGGCCAGTTGCACACGCGGCTGCTGGCCAACGCCGTCGATATCACCAACGGTGACCTGAGCCAATTGTGCGAGGCCGCCAGGGTTCACGCCGTGACGATCGTGTGCGGCATCAATGAATGCGACCGGCGCAATGGCGGCGGCACGCTCTATAACAGCGTAGTCGTTATCGGCGCGAACGGCGCAGTGCTCAACCGCCACCGCAAGCTGATGCCCACCAATCCCGAGCGCATGGTGCATGGTTTCGGCGATGCAACCGGGTTGCGGCCGGTCGATACACCGGTCGGCCGTGTGGGTGCGCTGATCTGCTGGGAAAATTACATGCCGCTGGCACGCTATTCGCTGTATGCCCAAGGGGTGGAAATCTACGTAGCGCCCACGTACGACACGGGCGAGGGCTGGATCAGCACGATGCGGCACATTGCACTCGAAGGCCGCTGCTGGGTGCTCGGCAGCGGCACCGCGCTACGCGGCAGTGACATCCCCGAGGACTTCCCGGCGCGTGCGCAACTGTTTCCCGATCCGGACGAATGGATCAACGACGGCGACTCGGTGGTGGTCAGTCCTAAAGGCCGGATCGTGGCCGGTCCCTTACACCGGGAGGCCGGCATTCTGTATGCGGACATCGACGTCGCACTCGTGGCGCCGGCGCGGCGGGCGCTCGACGTCACCGGGCACTACGCGCGCCCTGACATTTTCGAGCTGCAGGTGCGGCGCACACCGGCGACAGCGGTTCGCTACATCGACGAGTGAAGACAGGCAACCATGCCACGTGCGGCGGTATCGCCTGGCCATTGATGAAGGAGTCATGCCATGAGCATTCAACGGTCTTACAAGGGCAGTTGTTTTTGCGGCGCGGTCGAGTTCACCGTCAGCGGTGAGCCGGCCGCAATGGGCTATTGCCATTGCGAGTCGTGTCGGCATTGGTCAGCAGGACCGGTCAATGCCTTCACGCTGTGGAAACCCGACGCGGTGCAAGTGACTCGGGGGGCGGACAACATCGGCACCTACAACAAGACACCGCGCAGCTACCGCAAGTGGTGCAAGACGTGCGGCGGACATCTCTTCACGGAACACCCCGAGATGGGGCTGATCGACGTGTATGCCGCGGTCATTCCGGATCTCGCGTACTCGCCGGGTGCTCACGTTCACTATCAGGAGACTGTGCTGCGGATCAAAGATGGATTGCCCAAGCTGAAGGATGTCCCCGGCGAATTAGGGGGATCGGGTATCAGCGTGGATGAATAGCGCTGGCAAAGTATCCGGGGTTCCAACTTGCCGGGTTATGCCGGTTGCGACCTGATCGGCGCTCAAGCAGCGGAACAAATAAAAACGGGCACCGTATAGGCGCCCGTTTTTTCCCCACCATCGTCGCTTACATCAGCCGATGCGGCTTCGACGCCCGGCCAGTCAGCACACTGATTCAGCCTCGCGGATCAGTGCGATTTTTTTGATCCCGAGGAGGCCGCGTTGCTCAACCCTTTCGCGTTGTGATCGCCTGGAGTCGAGGTCGAAATGGCACCTGCTTTGGTGACGCCGCGCGTATCTCTGGATTGGGCGATGCCTGAAGTCGTTGAGCCTTGACCGCGATCACCGTTGCGATCTCTGCCGTAGTGATTTCCGCTTTCACCACGGTCTCGAACGGCCTTGCCGGCATGATCGCTGGCCAGCCCTTTTCCATGACCGTTACTGCCTGAGTTGCCGGAGTGACCTGAACCGCTGTGACCGCCCCCCGTGCCACCGCCATGGCCACCTCCATTGCCACCGCCGTTACCGCCTCCGTTGCCACCGCCGTTACCACCGCCGTTACCACCGCCGTTACCACCGCCACCACCACCACCACCACCACCACCACCACCACCCTCTTTCGCATACGCAGAGTTCATGACGGACAGGTCAGTGGGGAGTAATGGAGCGGCTGCAAGCATCATGGCGCAGGACATGACAGCAAAAAGACTCTTATTCTTTAAAAGCATGATGGCTTCCGTAGGTTGATATCGCGTGTCATAGGACGCAATAACCCCGTTTCAGTTCCAGGCCCTGCGACAGACGGAATGCAATGTATGCAGACTCTGATCAGCATTGTGCCAGGAATGAAAACACGAGCCTTTTGTAAGTGGATTGCAATCGCATTCGTCACTCGAACGCTAATCAAACGCACCGTTCAACACTTCATAAATCAGCCCGGTGGCCAGCGCCACCAAGATCAAATCGGTCCCCGCTTGTTGCCATTCATACCCATCGTAATGAGGCAGCCTGCCGATCAACCGGCCATCCAGTTTTTTGGCAATGCCGGGTGGAAGCGTCTTACCGCGAGCGAGGTTCTTTTGGATGCCGGGTGGCAACGCAGGGCCGGGGCTCCAGTAGTCCCGATAGCCGCCCACAATCCCCAGAATGCTGTTGCGATTGATACTCGGGCCATGATCCCAATTGCCGCCGCCGGAGTTTTTGCCTTTGCCGGCCTGGCCTCCCTGGTTGCCATGGGCCTGGCTGTTTTGCGGATTTCCCTTGCCGTTTCCCTGGCCCTTTCCATTACCGGGATCGGCCAATGCAGTGGCCGAGCCACAGGTCAGAGCAAGACTGGTTACAGCGGCAATCAACGAGCGAGATGTGAACATTGGGTCGTTCCTTCAGAATGGGGAATATCCCTCTTTGAAATTTAGTCGCTATTGAAGATATTAGTTCCCTTCTTACCGCCAAAAGAACTGAACCGATAACAATGACTTCAATATCCATGGGCCGGAGCAGTCTTGCTCTATAGACTCATTAAGCCTATCTTTGAATCTATAGATTCAGCTGGGAGTTATTGAACCATGGCAGTCCCCCTCCAGGAACAAGCCTTTACCAAGAGCCAATGCGTGACAGGCCTGCGCGCCGCCGTCGGCATCCTCGAAAAATGGCGCGCCTCCAGCGATCAGGCCTGCCGCATCCTGCGCATCTCCCGCAGCACCTACACCCGCGCCCGGCAACGCGATCCCTCGTGGTCCGTGGCGCTGGACTCCGATCAGATGCAGCGCATCAGTTTTGTCCTCAACATCCACGCCGCATTGCGCCTGGTCTTCGATAACCCGGAAAACGTTTACGGCTTCCCGTCGATGGCCAACCACAACGAGTTTTTCAATGGGCGTAGCCCGCTCGAAATCATGGCTCAAGGCGACATGGTTTCCTTGTATGAAACCTTTAAGCGCATCGACGTGCTGCGTGGCGCGCAATGGTGACGGTGAACGAGTTGGCAGCACTGGCCGGTGAGCAGTTGCAGGCTTACCGATTGGTCAATTCAAAGTTTCCACCGATTGCGATGTTTGATGACGTGGCGGATGCGGACGAATTTGAGGTGCTGTATCAGATTCAGGCGCTGACCAATCCCCGGCTGAAGAATGAAGTGGGTCATCTTGAGTTGATTGCCCGGGATCAGATCCCGTTCGGCATTCCTGGCTGCTCTTACGCGACGGCGCCGTTTACCCACGTCAACCCGGCGGGTTCACGGTTCAGCGATGGCGGTTTTGGGGTGCTGTACCTGGCGGACTCCATGGAAACGGCGCTGGCCGAGGTGCGGCATCACCAGAGTCTGTACTGGTCGAATGTGCCGAGCCTCAACTATGAGCGGTTTGTGTTCCGGGGGTTGTCCTGCTCTTTCGTGGATGTGGCGATGAGAGATGCTGCCGCCATTGCGATGACTGATCCTGTTTATGATCCTGACGATTACACCGAGTCGCGGCGCTTGGGGAGGTCTGTTAAAGAGGCGCGCTGTCCTGGGATTCGTTACCACTCTGTGCGGATGCAGGGCAGTTATTGCTGGGCGCTGATGACGCCAAAACCGGTTTTATCGATCATTCAAACAGCGCATTACGAAATGGTCTGGAATGGTCAGGTCACCAGTGTCAGCAAGATCAGCGAGGCTTGAAGCGTCTGGACCGGGCCTTTCGCATTCATTGCCTACGTCGATAGTCACCATCGACTCAATGAAGTTCTCATAAAAAATCCGCGGCGTAACATCGGCTCCATACCAAACAACTACACACCGGAGCACACCCTCATGAAACGCCAAATCCTTCTCAGCATCGCTTTCTCGGTTTTTGCAGTTAACGCTTTCGCCGCTTCGTCTGCTCACCCGATTGTCGCTGAAGGCGGCTCTGATCGTTTGATTGAAAGCCGTGTGGCTGAGGATGGTTCGGATCGTCTGATCGAAAACCGCGTCGCTGAAGGTGGTTCCGACCGTCTGATCGAAAGCCGCGTTGCCGAAGGTGGTTCCGACCGTCTGATCGAAAGCCGCGTTGCTGAAGGTGGCTCGGATCGTCTGATCGAAAACCGCGTTGCTGAAGGTGGTTCCGACCGTCTGATCGAAAACCGCGTTGCCGAAGGTGGTTCGGATCGTCTGATCGAAAGCCGCGCTGCCTGAATGAATGGCTTTACCGAAGTGCTCTATTCGAGCTGGAGCTTGGGCTTTGAGTCGATCTTGATACTTGTCCTATCCTTCTAACCAACCCACAACGCCAGACACCGACATGCCAGCCCCCGAATCCACCCTCCTCGACAGCTGGCACCATAACGCCCACGCCTGGATCGAAGCCATCCGCAGCGGCGCCATCGAAAGCCGCCTCACGGTCACCGACCAGGCGATCCTGCTGGCCGTGCTGGGTCGCCAGCCCGAGCGCGTGCTCGACCTGGGTTGCGGCGAAGGTTGGCTGTTGCGCGCGCTGGACCAACGGGGCATCACGGCAATCGGGGTGGATGGCGATGCGACGCTGGTCGAAGCGGCGCGGACTGCCCGCTCTTCATCGGTGCAGGTGGCGAGCTATGACGAGTTGGTGCAGGCGAAGGTGGACATCGGCCGCGACTACGACCTGATCTGCGCCAACTTCGCCCTGTTGCACCAGGACATCATTCCGCTGCTCGCGGCCATGAACGCCCTGCTCGCCCCGGGTGGTGCGCTGGTGATCCAGACGCTGCATCCGTGGGCCGTGGCGGCAGGCGACTATCAGGATGGTTGGAGGGAAGAGACTTTTGCCGGGTTCAAGGGCCAATGGCAGCCCATGCCGTGGTATTTCCGCACCTTGTCCAGCTGGCTGAATGCGCTGGACATGGCGGGTTTTCGGCTGGCCGGCCTGCAGGAACCGCAGCACCCGCAAAGTCCGGTGCCGCAGTCGTTGCTGTTGGTGGCCGAATGCGCGCAAGGCGCTGTTCAGACGGTCGATTGAGCAACCGCGGCCTGCCGCCCCTTGAACGCCAGCGCAAAGCAGAAAAATATCGCCAGGGCGAACCCCGCCGGGAACAACCAGATGCTCTTCCAGTCATGGCTGCCTGTCAGCGCATAGTGGTCAGTCACCTGCCCTGCGACCCAGAATCCGATCAGCATGCCCAGGCCGTAGGTCGCCAAAGTGATGAGCCCTTGGGCCGAGCTTCTGAAACGCTCCGGTGCCTTGGCGTCGGTATAGATCTGGCCGGACACGAAGAAGAAGTCGTAGCAGATGCCATGCAGGGCGATGCCGGTAAACAGCATGAACGCCAGGTCGCCATTGTTACCGTAGGCGAACAACAGGTAGCGCAAGGCCCACGCCAACATGCCCACCAAGAGCGCAATCTTGATCCCGAAACGGTGAATGAACAGCGGCAGAAGCAGCATGAACAGCACTTCGGAAACCTGCCCGATGGCCATTTTCGCCGTCGGGTTGGTCACGCCGATTTCCGCCAGAAACGGATTGGCATTCTGGTAATAAAACGCGAGCGGAATGCAGATCAGAATGGAGGCGATGAAGAACACCAGGTAACTGCGGTCCTTCAGCAAACTCAATGCATCCAGCCCGAGCATTTGCTTGAGGCCGCTGCGCCCTTCTTCGGGTTTCAGTGGCGCGGTGCGCGGCAGGGTGAAGCTGTAGAGGCCGAGCACCAGAGAGGCCATTGCCGACATCAGAAAGGTGTTGCGCAGCCCGCCTGACGAAATCAGAGCCTGGGAGTCCCAGGCAAACACAAAGCTGATCACCACACCGGCCACGATCCAGCCGATGGTGCCCCACACGCGGATGCGGGAGAACTCGAGGGCCGGGTCGCTCATCTGCCGGAACGCCACTGAATTCACCAGTGCCAGGGTCGGCATGTAGATCATCATGTACGCCAGCACATACGGGTAGAACGTGCCGAAATCCGGCGCTCGATACAGCTGATACAGCAACACGGCGCCCACCAGGTGCAGCACCGCGAGGATGCGCTCGGCGTTGAAGAAACGGTCGGCGATCAAGCCGATCACAAAGGGCGCGATGATCGCGCCCCAGGACTGGGTCGAGAACGCCATGCCAATCTGCCCGCCGCTGGCGCCCAGGTTACTGGCGAGGAACGTACCGAGGGTGACGAACCATCCGCCCCAGATAAAGAATTGCAGGAACATCATGGCGCTCAATCGCGCGGTCATCGTGGACATAACAGTCACCGTCTTATTGTTTTTTTTGTTGGAGAGAGAAGCGAACAACGTTGTGATCAGGCGTCGGGCAACCCCAGCAATCGTCGATTGAAAGCGTCGTCCGATTGCACGCTGGCGAAATCGTCGAAGGCCTTCTGCGTCCTGGTGATCATGTGCTGCTCGATGAACGCCGCCCCTTCTGCGGCGCCCTGGGCGGAGTCCTTCAGGCAGCACTCCCACTCAAGCACGGCCCAGCCGCTGAAGTCGTATTGGGTCAGTTTGCTGAAGATCGATTTGAAGTCGATCTGCCCATCGCCCAGCGAACGGAAACGCCCCGGCCGCTCGACCCAGCCTTGGTAACCGCCATAGACGCCCGAGCGGGCATCGGGCCGAAACTCGGCGTCTTTGACGTGGAACATACGGATGCGCGCGTGGTAGCGATCGATGAAACCCAGGTAGTCCATTTGCTGGAGCAGCAGATGACTGGGGTCATACAAAATCGCCGCGCGTGGATGGTGGTCCACCGCCTCCAGAAAACGCTCGAACGAGGCGCCGTCGTGCAGGTCTTCACCGGGGTGGATTTCGTAGCACAGGTCGACACCGGCCTCCTCGAAGCAATCAAGAATCGGCAACCAGCGTTTCGCCAGTTCGGCAAAGCCTTGTTCGACCAACCCGCTTGGGCGTTGCGGCCAGGGGTAGATATAGGGCCACAGCAGCGCACCGGAAAAGGTTGCGTGGGCCTTCAACCCCAAGCGCTGACTGGCCCGTGCCGCGAGCTTCAACTGTTCGATCGCCCACTCGGTGCGCGCTTGCGGCTGGCCGTGCAGATGCGCGGGGGCAAAGTCGTCGAACAAGGCGTCGAACGCCGGATGCACCGCCACCAATTGGCCTTGCAGGTGCGTCGACAACTCGCTGATCTCGACGCCCGCCTGGGCGCAGATGGCTGTTAATTCGTCGCAGTATTCCTGGCTGTCGGCGGCGCGGGCCAGGTCGATGTATTGCGTGCCCAAGGTGGGCAATTGAATGGCCTTGTAGCCTTGGGACGCCGCCCACTGGGCAATATTGGCCAGCGTGTCGAAGGGCGCTTCGGCGGACATGAACTGCGCAAGGAAGATCCCCGGGCCGCGCAGGCCTGCTTGAGAAGTAGGGTTCACGGGCGAGTGCTCCGGGTTCATTGAGGGCAGACCAATTCGGTCCATTTCGTGTCGCCACGATGACTGGCAATCACGGTTTCGATGAAGGCCATGCCGCGCAGTCCGACGTCGATGCCGGGTACGCCAGGGGCCGCGTTGCCGCCGACGTTGCTGCGGATCGCCGTGGCGAAATCGCCGTAGAGGTTGGCCATGGCTTCCAGATAGCCTTCGGGATGCCCGGCTGGCAGACGCATGCGCCGGGTCGCGGCGTCGCACAACCAGGGTTGGCCGACACCGGAACGCAAAACTCGCATCGGTTGATCCAGGGAGCGATGGACCAGGCTCGACGGTTCTTCCTGACGCCATTCCAGGCCGCCCTTGTCACCGTAGACGCGGATCTTCAACGGGTTCTCTTCGCCCGCGCAGACCTGGCTGGCAATCAACACACCGCTCGCGCCGTCGGCCATCTTGAACAGCATCGCAGCGTCATCGTCCAGTTGCCGGCTGGCAACGTGGGTATTCAACATCGCGCACAAGTGCTGGATGGGTTGATCCGCCACGAATTCGGCCAAAGAAAAGGCATGGGTGCCGATATCGCCGATGCAGCCTCCCAGCCCGGACTGCTCAGGCAGATCGCGCCAGCCGGCCTGCTTGTTGCCCTGCCCCGCCACATCCTCGCTCAGCCAACCCTGGGGGTACTCGACAATCACCTTGCGCACGGTGCCGATCACGCCGTCGCGAACCATTTGCCGCGCCTGCCAGACCATCGGATAGCCCAGGTACGTGTGGGCCAGGCCATAGAGGCGATCGCCGCGCTCAAGCACAGCCTTGAGCGGCAGCAACTCGGCCAGATTCAACGCGGCCGGTTTTTCGCTGAACACATGAAAGCCCGCACTCAGCGCCTGGCTGGCAATCGGGGCGTGCAGGTGATTGGGGGTGACAATGATCAGCAATTCCATGCGCTGATCGGCGGGTAGCGCACTCTCGGCCTCCAGCATCTGCCGCCAGTCGCTGTAGCAGCGCGATGCGGACAACCCCAGTGCGGCGCCGGTGTCCTGATTGTTGCGGGCATCGCGACTGAACGCGCCACACACCAACTCAAAACGGCCATCGAGCCCGGCGGCCTGACGGTGGGCCTGACCGATGAAGGCGCCCTCCCCGCCACCGACAAAGCCCATTCTTATTTTTTTCACTAGAACAGTCATCGCAATTCTTCTCTGATTAAGGCGGCTTCAGGCATGAATCCGAAAGCCGATGTAACCGGTTACATCTTGACGGAAATTTAGGCTCTGTTTGACGAGGTGTCAAACCCGGGATGAATCGCCACGAAAATTTCAGGGGTGGCCTGACCTGCGTTAAGCTCGCCGCTGCACAGTTCGATAACGAGGTGGTCTTGTCCAATATCCGCGAAGTAGCCAGACTGGCCGGCGTCTCCGTCGCCACGGTGTCCAGGACGCTGAAGTCGCCTGAACGCGTGCTCCCCGACACGCGCGACAAGGTCAACGCCGCCGTGGAAAAAGCCGGTTATCGACCGAACCAGATGGCGGTGCAATTTCGCTCGCGCAGAACCGGCAACCTGGTGATTCTGGTGCCAACCATCGCCAACACCTTTTTCGCCAAGGTGATCAGCGGCGCGCAACAAGCCGCACAACTCGCCGGGTATCGGCTTTTGTTGTGCGACACCCAGGGTCGTGAAGAGATCGAACGGGAATTTGCCGAACTGGTGTACGCCCATCAGGCCGATGGCGTGATCCAGTTGCGCGCCTATGACCCTTTTCAAGCGCCCTTCCCCAGCGTCGATTTACCGCCAATCGTCAATGCCTGCGAGGTGATTCAAGGCGGCCGTCATCCCACCATCAGCCTCGACAACCGCGCGGCCGCCAAGGCCATGACCGAACATTTGATCGAACTGGGCCACCGCCGGATCGGCCTGATCAAAGGCCCGAAAAGCAGCCCGCTGACCCGCGATCGCGTGGCCGGTTATCAGGACGCCTTGCATCAGGCCGGTATCGCGTCGGATCCCGCGCTGATCTGCCATGGCGATTTCAGTCTGAAAGCCGGTCATGACGGCGCCGCCGTAATGCTGGAATTACCCGACTGCCCCACGGCGCTGTTTTGCGAAAACGATGAAATGGCCATCGGCGCGTTGAAACGCATCAAGCAACAAGGCTTGCGCGTCCCCGAGGACATTTCATTGGTGGGTTTCGACGACATCCCCTTTGCGGCGTACTGCGACCCGCCCCTGACGACCATCTCGCAACCGGCCGAAACCTTCGGCCAGAAAGCCGTCGAGATGTTGATTGCGCTGATCGAGAAGAAACCGCTCGAACAGCGGCATGTGGTGTTGCCGTTTGAATTGACGTTGCGTAATAGCACGGCGGTTGTCATGGAGCTCTGACGGATTACCCAAGTGACCGCGCCCCGATTGCAGCGTTAAAATCCGACGGGTTTGGTCCACCTGTTTGAGGAACCCCCGTTATGTCCAGTCTCGACACCTCCCTGCAAGACACCGCCGCGCCTGAAGGCGTTTGTTATGGCTGCGGCAGCAGCAATCCGCACGGGCTTCACATCAAGAGTTTCTGGGATGAAGACGGCGTGCATGTCATGGCCGAACACATGCCTGATCCCATGTATTGCGGCTGGCCGGATCTGGTGTACGGCGGATTGATCGCGATGCTGGTGGACTGTCATTCAAACTGGACGGCGATGGCCTGGCACTACCGGACGGAAAACCGCGAAGTCGCCAGCCTCCCCCGCATCAATTGCGTCACCGGCAACCTTGGCATCAAGTTCATCAAACCGACACCCATGGGTGTACCGCTGACCCTGCGTGCCCGAGTGGAAGGTGATGTCGGGCGCAAAACACGCGTCATCTGCGAGGTCTACGCCGGGGACGTGCTTACGGCGGTTGGAGACTCCGTTTTTGTTCGCGTGGATACCGAACAATTGGCGGCGGTTGCCCATAGTCGGTAAGTTGTTTCCATGCTCCAGAGACAGTCTGTTTGGGCGCAGGTCTTTTATTCCCTCAGGGCTAAAATCGACTCATAACGGTCAGTCATGACTAATTGCAATCGGACAATAGCGCTCATTGGTGTCTTGGAAATTAGCAGCGATTCAAGTAAATCGTAATATCCTTAAATACCGAAGTTAAAGGCTATGGATATTCGCGGCCTCCTCCCTTCAAAACGTCGCACTGAATGCATTAGCCACGACGGAAACATGATGAATGTTCCACTTCTGGCGGCACAAGTACTACTAAAGCCGGCAGTAAGGCAATCTTCGACTCTCATGCGCAGAGCAGGATTGTATGTCGATGCAACCATACCGCGCGGGTCTATAAACTCCAGATCACCTCCAACGGCTGGATCGTCCTCTCGGCCGCCGGCGTCGACCCAGTAAACCCCTGACCAAAACGCGCCAGGGTGCCCATGAAGTGAATTGCTGTGGCCTGCCTCATTCACATTCGCCCACGCGTTGAGTTTCCATTCGAAATTGGGCTCAGTTAATCCATATTGCTCGCTATGAACCGCAGTCAGTTGAACAGCAAATTCTGTGGCAAACCTCACCAAAGCATCGCAGGCTTCCCCTCCCCACTTAGGGAAATCGTTCGCGGACTGCCAGCCGCCGTCATTGCTATGACACGTGCCATTGCGATCTAGCGCCATACGACGTGTGACGATAGTTTTCAGCTCGGCATTTAGTCTTTCTGCGTCGGGGTACTGGATACTGGCGAGGGGGGTTGCGAACAGCCGTCGAATCTTTATCAGTTCAGGATTTATTAGAGTGTTGCTCGACTGCATTGCGTTTTTCCAAGTTACGCGAGTTGCAAAAAACTATACCGATTGAAATAGAGGACTGATGTAAACCTTTGTTAAAAACCTTGTAGTTATGCGTCGCCGTAAAGCCGAGCGTTCTCGTGCGTGACCATTAGAAATTGGCCAGAAGTCGTCAATCAAAGCCACGAAACTTTGTTGCTGCAAGGGCGTTCCTGAACATGCTCCATGACGGATCCACGCCCCTCCAATAAGTCCCGTCTCGTACCCACCGTCTGACTTCAGACTGTATGGCATAAGCCGGTGCCTCCACCGCATTGAAATCTTGTGTATACCGCAGGGCAAACCCTTCTACCCCCCATTCCTGATACTGCTGCACATGCTTGAGTTCGTGAGCCCACAGCGCGTTGTTCTCTTCAGCAGTTTGAGCATCCCGTCCTGGGCTGGCACGTCAAGGGTCAGGCACAGAACAAACAGCGCCACCAGACGCGTGGTGATGGGCGGCATTGGGCGCTCCAGGGACGGACGCTGCTCGGCATAGTTTCAGCGTAGTCCCGAGCAGCCCCTCCGTGTTGCGGCACGCCTTATCGCAGCTTAAAAGCACCATTGGCCCGCGGCGTTGAACTCACACATCATTCGCATCGTCTAGCGCTTAGGGAGGGCCAATGCGTCGCCCCTCACACCCGGTTCGTTTCAAGGACATTGCCATGACTGCTACGCCCGCACATTTGAATTACTTGCATGACACCCTGCTGGGCCCTATCGCAAAAAGCGTTGATTGCGACATTGTCATCACGCCTATCACCCCTGGAGCTTTTCAGGTGCGGGTGTTAGCGCCCGTGCCAGATGACCTGCACAAGGCACATTCCGTAAGCATTACCCTCTCCCCACAGCGGCAGATGACAGGCACGGTGTTACACGCGCGCACATTAGATAACGGGGATCTGGAATTGCAGATCGATGTCTGAAATCCATTGGCATAGCCAGGCCTCGGAGAGCGTTTATGAACAACACGCAAGCTGTGACAGGTGCCGTGCAAACCCTGATGTTTGAACGCAACGAATGGGTCCCCAACAACCCGCGCCTGCCGGTACTCATTTACCCCAACGCGATTGCACTTCAAGGCGATGACCCGGCTGCGCTGTTCGAGCAAACCTTCAGTGCCAATGGCTGGCCACCTCAATGGCGATACGGAGTTTATAGCTACCACCACTACCATACCGAAGGTCATGAAGTGCTTGGCATCGCCAGCGGTCGCGCCCGGTTGATGCTGGGCGGCCCGGAGGGTCATGTACTTGAAGTCAGTCCAGGCGACGTGTTGCTACTTCCGGCGGGGACCGGCCACTGTAATCTGGACTCCAGCGAAGACTTTCTGGTCGTCGGTGCTTATCCGCCGGGTCAACATGCCGATATCTGCCGCGAGGCTCCTACCAAGGCTCAACTGGCGAGCATCGACACGCTGCCGTTTCCCGACCAGGACCCGGTGCAAGGTTTAAAGGGCGCCGTACACCAGTTTTGGATTGGCCAGCGTTGAACGGCTGCGATCAATCACGAACGGCACGCACCTTTCCGCTGAAGACTTTGAAGCCGTAGGTGTTGTAGATGAGCGTGACCGGGATCAGCACGGCGAAACCGACCAGCATGAACATCTGACTGTTGGGACTTGAGGCGGCCGCTTGCAAGGTCAGGTGCGGCGGGACAATCAATGGATAGAGCGCTGCAATCATCAATGCGAACGCCAGGATGAAGATTCCCAAAGCGGCGAACAGCGGCTGGTAATGCCGGCGGGTGCGAAAACCCAAGGTGAAACCGATCAGCAGAACGCCGAGCAGTATGGCGGCTGGCAGCCAGACAAGACGATCAGAAAGTCGATGGGCATATTGGACGTCGAGTGTCGCTGTCCAGACCACCAACACGGCCAACAGCACCAAGGTCACGACGGCCAGCCCCCTCGCCTGTCGACCTGATCGCCGTTGCAGGTCTTCGACAGTGCGCCAATACAGCCAACAGGCGCCCAACCACGTGTAGCCCACGACAAGCACCGCGCCGCAAAACAGCGGAAACAGACCTGACCACTCCCAGCCGTCCCCGCTGTACTGCCCGTCCTGATTCGGCACGCCTTGTACCAGCGTGCCTAACACAATCCCCTGAGTGGCCCCGGCCAGCAGCGAACCGACCAGCAGCAGACCATCGACCCCGCGCTTGATGCGATTGCCGGGCGAGTAGTCTCGAAACTCCAGCGCTACCGCGCGAAGAATCAAGGCCAGGAACATGGTGATAAACGGCAGATATAACGCAGGCAGCAGGATCGCGTATGCCAGCGGAAACAAGGCCAGCAGACCACCGCCTCCCAGCACGAGCCAGGTTTCATTAGCGTCCCAGATCGGCAGGATGGTCACGGCCATGGTACGGCGGTGCTGACTGCTTCGGGTAAGGCCGAGCAGTACGCCCACCCCCAGATCAGTGCCGTCCAGCAGCACGTAGTTCAACACCGAGAAGGCCAGGGCCGCAGCGGACAGCAGGGTTATCCAGTCATTGTCCAACATGGATGCAGGCCCTCAGGGTTTACCCGTTTCGTCAGCCAACGTAGGTTGCGGCCCGGGCTCGTCCTCGTGAGGTGGCTCACGCAGCAGTCGCAGCAGCACCCATAGACCCACGCCGAAGATCGCCACATAAAACACCAGGATCGTCCACGTCGCTCCGACCACCTGCTGTCGAGACACCGATGACAGACTGTCAGCCGTGCGCAACAAACCATAGACGGTGAAGGGTTGGCGTCCGACTTCGGTCACCACCCAGCCACTCAGCATCGCCAGAAATCCGGCCGGGGCCATCAGCACACACCCTCGAAGCATCCAGCGCGCGGCGTATAACCGTTGTCGCCAGCGCAATACCAGGCTGGCCAGGCCCTGCCCCAACATCAACAGGCCCAGGCCGACCATGAATCGAAAAGCAAAGAAGACTGCTGGCACCGGCGGAATGTCCTGAGGCGGGAACTCGTCCAGTGCGGCGATGGTGCCACTCAGGTCGTGCCGCAGGTAGAGCGACCCTATGCGCGGAATCGCCACCTCCCAATGGTTGCGTCGCTCAGTCATGTCTGGAAGGGCGAACAAGCGTAAGGGTTCGCCCGCCCCCTCAGGCGGTCGAGTCCAGGAACCTTCGATGGCGGCGACCTTCTGTGGCTGAACGACGAGGCTGTGTTGGCCATGAAGATCTCCGACCACGATCTGCACCGGCATGAGCAAGGCAATCGTCCACAGCGCCATGGAATAGGCAAGCCGTGCCCGCGGATTCTCAGGTGCACGCAACAACTGCCAGGCGCTAACGCCGGCCACCAGCGTGGCGCTGCCGAGGAACGCAGCCAAGGTCATGTGCGCAAGCCGATAAGGAAACGAGGGATTGAAAATAATCGCCCACCAATCCTCGGCAATAAAACGACCCTCGGCGCCAATCGAGTAACCGCTGGGTGTCTGCATCCAGGAATTGGCTGACAGGATCCAGAACGCGCTCATCAGCGAGCCGACGGCTACCGCGCAGGTGGCGAAGAAATGAATTCGTGGCCCGACCTTCTTCATTCCGAAGAGCATGATGCCGAGAAAACCCGCCTCCAGGAAAAAGGCGGCCAGCACCTCGTAAAACATCAAGGGGCCGAGGATGTCCCCCGCCTGTGTCGAAAGCCGCGACCAATTGAGTCCGAATTGATACTCCAGAATCAGGCCAGAGGCGGTACCCACTGCCACCGTGAGGGCAAAGACCTTTAGCCAGTAACGATAGACGTCCAGGTAGATCTGTCGCCCACGCCACAGCCACTGTGCTTCGAGCACCATCAAAAAGTTGGACAAGCCGATGGTGAGTGCAGCCAGCACAATGTGAAAACTGATGGTGATCGCAAACTGGGCACGCGCCGCCATCAGCGCCGAATCAATCGCGTCCATGCCGTCCACTCACCGCTCGCCACGTCGTACAAAATTGCGCTGTCGGCTGCAACAATCGAGGGTTACCAGAACGCAGTTGGCGAGAGTCAGCATGGCACCTGTCCAATGCAGCACAAGCGAAAATCAAGGGGCAGCGAATGGCCAAAAGTGTCCACCTCGCCAGCCGCCTCAGGGACGAGCTGGTTGGGCGGCAACTGGCGAGGCGAACACATAGACAATAGCTGCCCCTGCTGAACCTGCCTCACTCCGTTCATCAAATATCCCTGCTCGACCGCGTCGTTTATACGCTGGCTCTACTACGGTTATTCCACGACCGCTTTCCAACCGAGGAGCGCAGTGCATGTCCAGAATCTTCTCTCTGATGTTCGCCGTCCTGATCCTCTGCTCCAGCCACGCAATGGCGGACACCCTCAAGATCGGCGTGATCGGGGCCGGCAAGGTCGGCGGTACGCTTGGCACGCTATGGGTAAAGGCCGGGCATTCGGTGATGTTTTCATCACGCCACCCCGAAGAGCTGGCGGACCTGGTCAAGACGGCTGGCCCCAACGCTCGGGCCGGCACGGTCGGCGATGCCGCGACATGGGGCGATGTGATCGTGTTGAGTGTTCCCTACGGCGCAATGCCGGTGCTGTCCGAGCAGTTGAAGGGCAAGCTGGACGGCAAAGTGCTGTTCAGCACCAGCAACCCCTTCAGTGGCCGCGACGGAGACGTCGGGCGCAAGGCGCTGGATCTGGGTGTCGCCTCGGCGGACCGGCAATATCTGCCCGGAGTGCACCTGGCGCGGGCGTTCAACGCCATTGGCTTCGCCTCAATGAAAGACCTGTCGGGCAAAGACAAGGCGATTCCTGTTTTCGCCGACGATGCCCAGGCCCGGGATGTCGGTGCGCGGCTGGTCCGCGACGCCGGATTTGTACCGGTGCTGTTCCCGCTGTCGCGAGCCAATGAAGGTTTGCCGGGCGGCCCGCTCAGCGGCGTGTGGAGTGAGGCCGAACTCAAGCAAAAGCTGGGGAATTAACGTTATGAAACTCGCTGCATTTTGAAACCGATACAAGCCCAGGCCCAACACCGTCTAATCTGAATAGAGCACGACCGCAATCACGCCTGCAGCCTCTTGATACAGGGGAAATGGGATGACCGTTGAAACAGCGCGCCAATACTCGTCATGGGTCATACCCTCCCTGCTCGCCATCAGCCTGGCGCTGACCCCGGGATGTTCTGGCAAAGCTTCCACCGCTCGCTATGCAACCTCAAGCGCAGGCTCGGCCTGCTATGCCAAAGCGCTCCCCACCGCCGGCGAGGGTGGTCTGGCCTGGGGCACCACCTTGAGCATGGCGCGCAAAAAATCCCTGGATAATTGCATCCGCTATGCCGGCCGGTCCGGTGGCACGCCGAACACCTGCCAGGTGGTGTTGGCGGAGTGCAGGCATTGAAACCTATGCAAAGCCGAGGAACGACAGGATAACCACGACGACCACCACAAAACCGACGATGTAGATGATGTTGTTCATAAAACCTACCTCTCAACCAGAACAGGACTGCGGCACGAAGGCTTACAACTACACGTTAGTGCAGCTTTGCCCGCAATGCCATTCAACAAGAGGCGATTGGGCCAGACAGTTTCCCTTGCTCACCGACTAAAGCCGATGGGCCAGGCTGCGGCGAACGTCAGCAGGATGTCGCGGATCACATGGGCGGCGTATTCGTCGGGGACACCGAGGGTAATGTGTCCCGCCAAATGGGTGCCATGCAGGTCGGTGTCCGGGGTCGGAATCTGGATGGTGGTTCGGTCGGAGGCCCGGCAAGCCAATCAATTCGTAGTGGAGATGCTCTGAGTCAGGCCGATTAGTACCGATAGGTTGCCTGCACTGAAACTCCATTCGCACTATTGTCGTAATTGGCGCTGTATTCCGGTTGAACACCGGAGTTGTTCGACTGCTTTACTGAGACTTTGGAATCCCAGAGGTAACCGTAAGCAAAGTCTATCGTCAGATCGGAATTCGGCGAATACGCACCACCCAGGGTCACGGCTTGGCGATTCCCGACCGGAATGCGCACGCTGCGATCGGCATTCCTGATTGGCGAAGGATCATAGGCGTAGCCTGCGCGCAGCAGCCATTGTTGATTCAATTGATAAGAAGCGCCCACTGCAGTACTCCAAGTGTCGCGCCAGTTCATTTCTTCGATCACATGTCCCATACCAGCTGCCTGGCCCACGGGGGAAAGACCACTGTTGACTGCCTCGACCTTCTGGATCCGGCTCCAACGTTTCCAGGTGGTCCCCAGGTAGCCCGTCCAGCGACTATTGAAATGATGGGTGATAGACGTGTCCACGGATTCGGGCATCGTAAGGTCTATCTTGTTGTCATACTTTCCGTCCAGCGGAATAACGCTCGGGGAGCCGGAAACCTCAGTATGCCCTTCGAGTTCGTAGTCCACCTTCGAGTGATAGTTAATCCCCCAACTGGTAGCCTCAGTAAAGTCAACCAAGATGCCGACGTTGTAGCCAAGTGCAGTGTCATCGCCTTTGATGGTGACCAGTGTGTCCTCGCCGTTGTTCAGGGCGCCAGTGGCCAGGTAATTTTGAAGCTTTGCATTAAAACGGTTTATGGTCGGTCCGCCACCAATGGACACGTAATCATTGATCCGCCAGGCAATGGTGGGCTGAAGGGTTATTTCCTTGGTCGTGCTATAGGAGCCATGGTAGCGACCCTGAAAAGAGCTCTCGTAATCATTGATCAGACCACTCGGCGCATAGAGGCCAAGACCAATCGAAAAACGATCATCAAGTGGCGTCGACATATAAGCGAAGGGCACGACTCCCAAAGGTACCGAGTCCCCTTTATTAGTGCCTGCGACACTGCTCTGCGCATCACTGATGTCGTCGCTCACCGAGACGACCGCGGCCCCGCCGGAAATCTCAGTACGTTTCAGTTTGGTCAAGCCTGCGGGATTTCCAAAGATAGTGCTGGCGTCCAGTGCAGAAGACGACCTCCCCGCATAAGCAGTACCCGCACTACTCGCACTTTGCTCGTTCAAGGCAATGCCATTGGCGCCCGCGTTTGTTGAAACGCTAAGTATTGCCGCGACACCTGTGAATTTAATCCAGGAAGACATTTCTCGCACAGCTGAGAGACACGGGGTTGCACGGTTGCTCAGTTTCATTTCCCACCTCGTATTGTTTTTATTGATTGGTGCGCAGGCAAAGCTTCGCCTTCCGGTGCACTTGGCAGTGCCGGTTGAAGTTGATCGAAGTTGTGAAAGGCCCTGGCTGACGACTACCAGGGCTGAGCTGCCAAACTTACGAAACCAGGATCATTTGAGCCACTCCACCTGAAAGCTATAGAGACCAAGAAGGAGGGCCAGGGACTCTTGATCTCTACCGGCCCGGATGCACGCGACTAATCCACGTTGTTCATGCTGTATAACCTCGACCTCGATACCCTTCAGACACATACGTTCCACTTCCTGCCAAACTGCTCGGGTCACCTCGCGCTGCTGCAAGGCGGGCTTGAAGATTTTGCCAACCGCCGTCAATGGCAGTGCTTCGAGGATTTCGATCCGCTTGGGAATAGCCGCCCGCTCACTGATGTGTCGCTGAGCAAACTGCTCAAGTTCTTCGACAGTACAGTCGTGGCCTGGTCGCAGTTGTACGTAGGCGACCGGCACTTCACCCGAATAGGCGTCCGGGCTGCCGATGGCAGCCGCCAACGCCACCGCTGGGTGGGCCTGAAAAGCCTCCTCGATTTGTTTGGGATCGATATTGTGGCCGCCGCGGATGATCAGCTCCTTTTTGCGCCCGGTCAGCCAGAAGTAGCCATTTTCATCCCGGCGACCCAGATCGCCCGTATTCAGCCAGCGCTGACCATCGATCTCGATCCACAGGCCCCGGTTATGGCTTTCCTCAACGTAGCCCTCGAACAGGTTAGGACCCGTGATGGTGATCAGGCCAATTTCGTCGATGTCGGCTTCGCGCAAATACTCTCCAGCGTCATCGAGCATGACTGCGCGCATGTCCTGGTAGGCAATCCGTATACCGATGGAGCCGATGTAGCGCTCGCCATGGGGTGGATTAACCGAGGAGACGCACGCGCCTTCCGTGAGTCCATAGCCTTCGAGGATCTTTACCCCGGTCCGGCCTTCAAACTCCCGGAAAAGCTCGACCGGCATCGGCGCGGCACCACACATGGCATAACGAAGGCTGGACAGGTCGCGGCCTTCCAGCTCGTTTTGCAACAGTGCGGAATAGACGGTTGGAACGCCGGAGAAGAAGTTGATGCCGAAGTGCTCAACCATCTCCCAGAAGCGAGGGATCACACCCTCACCGCGATAACCGTGCGGCGTGCCGAGGATGACATGATCACCTTGGGTCCAAGGCATCAGGCCTGTCACCAGCTGTGCATTTACGTGGAACAGCGGTAATCCACAAAAAATGACCTGGCGACTCCCCTGTGGTTGCATGTGCGTAGCCATGGCCCATGCATTGAAGACCTCCGCCCCATGGGTACGCATCGCAATCTTGGGCAGCCCGGTGGTACCGCCGGTGCAGAAGTAAGAAGAACGATCCTCAGGGCGGAATTGCCGGTCGCTTTTCAGGTGCGTGCCTGGCTGAGCGTCCATCAGCGCTCGTAATTCGTGGATTGTGGCACCTCTGTGCAACTCACGTTCTTGCTTTGCGAGGGACTGGAGGGATTCACGCTGAACTACATCAACATAGGGGCCCATGCCGACCCAAACGACGTGCTTGATCTCGGAAAGTTGATCCAACTGCGAGGCCAACTTAGGCCACAGATCACTGCCTGGCGTCGGTGCGAGCGTTACCACCACGCTGGCCTTGGCGGCCCGTAGCAATGCCGCCATTTGTTTGGCCTCTTGCAGCGGATTGATCGCCATGACGACACCGGCCGCTTCCCCACCCCAGATGGTGAAGTGGGTTTCCGGCAGGTTGGGCAGGATGAAGGCCAGCACTTCACCCGGGGTAATGCCCAGGTCGTGGAAGGCATTCGCCGTGCGAGTGATATCTTCGACGAGTTCGGCATAGCTCCAGTGGTGGGTGTTCCTGAAGCTGGTAGCGTCGGCGAAGAAACTCAGTGCAGGCGCGTTGGGGCTAAGCTCAGCTGTGCGTGTCAGGGCTTCATAGGTGCTTGAAGCCAAGCCACGCTCCGCCAAAGGGACCTGCTCGATACTTTCAATGTCGTTCAGAGTTCGCACTATCATCGTCAGGCTTCCTCTACGACTCGGTTACGTTGCACGCCCAGGTCGATCACACCATCCGCGCTGCGAATACGCGCCTCGACCACGTCACCGGCCTTGAGGTACTGCGTCCGGCCCTCTTGTGCCTTGAGGAAAAGCTTCCACTTGGTGGCTTCGGGCAGCAGGGCTGCAATGCGCATTTTGCCGGGCGAAGGGATCGTTAGTGCGCAGCCGGCAGGCGTACCAGTGGCGATCAAGTCTCCAACAGCGAGATCTTGCAAGGCGGAGAGTTCGGTCAGGGTTTCAGCGGGGCCGTAAACCAGATTGGCCGTGCTGTCGTTTTGTCGCACCTGATCGTTCACCGTCAGGCGCAGCTGCAGTTCTTTCAGGTAATGAATGTTCGAGGCATCCAGAAGGCAGAGGTACGGGCCGACCGGGCCGAAAGTGCGATAGCTCTTGCCCTTGTAGAACTGCATCTGGGGAATTTGAATGTCACGAGCCGAGTAGTCGTTGACGATGACGACGCCGGCGATGAACTCATGCAGATTGGCATCGGTGACAGCAACAGCGCCGGTGATCGAGCGCTTCATCACAAGGCCCAGTTCGATCTCGTAGTCAAGGAAGCGCACGTGGCGCGGCTTGATGAGGTCGCTGTCAGCCGCCACCAGGCAACTCGTCGCCTTGGTGAAGATCATGTTGAATTTCTTCGCATCCGGGTCCATGCCCGACTCGATCATGTGCTGACGGTAATTGGCACCCTGGCAGACGAACTGCTGGTTACGGGTTACCGGCGACAGCAGTTTTACCTCGCCCACTTCCAACTCCGAACCTTTCAGTTGAGCGAGGTCATCGAGACTGTTCTGGCTAATGAAGTCACCGGTAGTTTCAAAAACACCGGGGACAACCGTGATACGGCCCTGGCGAAGCACGCCCCAGTGGATACCGTTCTCAAATTCAAAGCGGACTACGTGTACAGCAGACATTGAAGGTACTCCTGGAGCGGCGTTTGTCCCGCGTTCGGTGGCGAGGGAACTGTGGTGTTGTTCTGAAACGGGGCTGGCAACGGTGAAGACCCACGCACCGCCAGCGATCAAAGCGCCGGCTTTAAGCACGTCCCGCCGGCCAAACCGGGTTGAGTTGTTCGACATGGCGGCAGCTCTAGCCAAACATCCGCATCAGCGTGATCAACTTGCGAATCGTTAAATCCGGGCTGCGTCGCAGGTTGCGGATCAGCAGAAGCACATTGGTCAGGTTCATCTTGGGTTTGGTAAAACTCTTGGGCATGCGCTGCCCCCACTGCGCCATTGCCTCGGGGCTGACCGGATGAATGCCCGTAGGCCGAGTGGCCGTGAAAAGATCCCCGTCGCAGTAATGCTCGTGCTTGTCGCCCCAAGGGTCTTGCCAGTAATCGAAGATCTGACTGCCCAGAATGTGCCGGCCGATGCCCCATGAGTGCGCCCAGCCCCGCTCCCGCAGGACGCGCTGCCCCATACCCACGGCGTCTGCATCGACGACTTCATAGGCGCTATGGCTGTAGGTGGCCATGAACCCTTGCGCAATCGCGAGCGTATGGTGATCCGCGGGAATATCACCGAGATCAAGGCGCATGAAAGTGACAATAGGCGTGCCGTCGGGGAGTACCTGAACATCGCTGGGAATAAACCCGAAATGCTGCGTGTACCAGGCACAGGTCGCTTGGTAGTCGGCCACTTCAATGACGATGTGACCCAGTTTGAGTACTTCAGGGGGAGCAATCGGCGGGCGCTGCGTGGCGTTGATTCGCGGTTGTTCCTGCGCCAGATTCCAGTTGAGAGGAGCTCTATGGGCCAGCGTCTTGCATGGCGTCTGGTCGCAGACAGCTTCCACAATGAAACCGGAAGGATCCGTCAGCCTGACGTAATACCCTTTACCGGGATGTTCCGATTTCTCGACCGATGACGCACCCGGGATTCGAGTGAGCTTTTCCAGTTCGTCCAGGGACTGCACTGCAAGTCCGAACCCTACAAAACGGGCATTTTCGGCGCGTTGGACACGGTAACAATAGGCCGTGGCGTCGGTGGCCCGCATATAGAGCGTATCGGCCTCTTGCCGACTTACCGTCAGGCCGAAGTCAGTCAGGAAACGCGCCGCCTCATTCAAGTCCGGCCGCTGGAAGATCAGGTACGTCAGATCCTGGGCCTTTACCGTCGGCTGCGGATGCCGGGCGGGCTGTTGCGTCGCCAACCGGTGCAATTCAATTTTGTTGTTCATTGTTGTTTTCCGGTTTTTTTGGGCAAAGCTGTCCCGAACCCCTGAAAACCCAGGGGTTTTGCCAATTAATTCAGTTACGAAATCAGTCGAGAGATGGAAGTGCCGGCAACTCTTTGGTCGCCAACGCACGAGCCTCCTCTGACGACACCCCCAATGCCCGCAGTACCAGCTCCGCGGTATCAGAGCCCGACTCGCGCCACGTTCGGTGACCTTCCAGTACCAGGAAAATAGAGCCAAGAACGCTGCTCGATATCAGCGTCAGTACCGAGAGCAATTGCTCCTGCGCAAACGTGTAGCGCCCAGTGGTAAGCCCGCTCAGAAGATCCCGGGTCGCTTGGCTGCTGAACATTTCGCGCAACGCCGAATTGCTCATGGCGAATTTATGGATGAACGCGCCCCACTGGGAGTCTTCGTGCGCTCGGCGAATGAAGAATCGAATGCCATTTGCAAGGCGATGAGCGGGATCCGAGAGGGAGTCGAAGCTCTTGTTGACGCGCTCATGCATCTCCCTCGCGAGATGGCTGGCGACCGCCTCGAACAGGCTTTCCATGCTGTCTATGTTGCTATAAACCGTTCCGCGCGCGACGCCTGCCTCTTGCGCGAGGTCAAGGATGTTCACTTGTGAGGTGCCTCTCTCGGCGAACAGGCGAAAGGCAGCTTGATGTATACGGCGCTGTGTCGGATTCAGGGATTCCACGGTTCTCTCTCCAGGATTACCTTATGGATCGATTGAACACTCGTGTTCATTTTACGTCAACCATATTTTTTAGAATGCTGGTTTTTTGTCTGACAATCGGCGAGCAACCTAATAATTTGGAGGCCATGATTGATGTCGCCGGATCATCAACAGCCCTGCACATTGACATAATTGAACACTCGTGTTCAATTATGTCAATGTGCAGGTTCGTCTTCTCGGCAAGCGCTCTGCCCATCGATGAAAACCAGGACATAACATGACCGGCTCAAATCTCTTCAAACCACTTCGATTACCTGACGGCACGGTGATTCCGAACCGAATCGCCAAGGCTGCCATGGAGGAGAACCTCGCCAATGAGGAACACGCTCCAGGCGAAGCGCGAAATAGCGCGCATGCCGCTGATGGTCACCGGCGGCGTACGTAGAAAGGAGGTCGCGGAGCGAGTGGTGAGCGGCTCGGTGTCGATGGTCGGACTTGCCACTGCTTTAGCAATCGAGCCTGCTCTGCCGAAACAGTGGATGGCAGGTCGGGACATCAAAGTGGAGCCCATCGTCGCCCGTTGGAAGAACAAAGCGCTGGCGTCGCTTGCAGTGGCATCGGTGGTCAAGAAGCAGCTCGGGTTGTTGAGCCAAGGAAAAAGGACAAACCCCGGGACGTCGCCACTCATGGCATTGATCTGCAATCAGTTGAAGGTTCGTCGCCAGGCGAAGAGCTATCGGCAATGGATCGATCAAGCCTGACAAATCAAGGATGACATCAGTTCAGGCCGGTAGCGGCTTGCCAGCGATTTTCCTGGCTCTGGCAGGCGTTACGCCCAGAGCCTGGAGAATCATTTCGGCGACCCGCACATCGTGCTCCACCACTGCACGCCCCTCGACAACTGAGCGCATCGCTCCGGTTGTGCACGACAAGACCAAATCCAGGGCGACCCCCTCGTCCTCATAAGCCAAAGTTCCTGCACGCAGCCCCTCACGCAGATCACCCATTACATGAGTCGCCAATCGTGAGCGCATGGCCTGGTCGAAATGGATGATGCGCAATAGCGCATTCGCCCATTGGTGGTCAGCCGCAGCACGACACACAAACATGCGTACGCCAATCGAAAGCCGCTGTGCTCCGCACTGCACGTCCGCGTTCAGGACAGAAATGGCGTCAGAAAACTCCGCGGCCATGGCGATGCCCACCGCTTCGAGTACTTCGTCACGCGTTCGGAAATAGTTGTAGATGGTGCCGTTGGATACCGCCGCCTCGGCGGCGACTTCGAACAATCCGATATCCCCCACTTCCTTACGTGCAACAAGTCGCAATGCCGCGTCGACCAGACCGCGACGGGTGCGCTCACGCTTCTTGTGCCCCCTGGTGAGAGGTTCTGGCACAGCAGCTTCTAAAGGAGGTGTGGGGGAATCCATGATCAAGCTCTTAATCTAATCGGCTCGTTGATAGTAATGGAAACGCCGTCAGGAGTGGCGTCATCACTCATTAGCAGACCCCGGCATTCTCGAAGGAGTTTGCTGGCCTCTGTGCCAGGGGCGTGGTGCATGATGATCCGGTCAGGACGAACGGCAACGAGCGTTCCTTTGGCAGCCAGTGGCAAGATCTCATGGTTCATGTCTTCGATGAAGTCACAGCTGCCACCGGAGCGTTGGCCGCGGGGTCTGACCTCCAGGAAGTGACCGCCCATTTTTTCCCAGGCAACGATCTGATCAGTGGTGAGCAAGGACAACGGGTCAACACCAAATCCAACCAGGGTCAGGTTGTCTCCCAGCGCATCGTCGCTCAGCTTGATCTGCTTTTGCAGGGTACGAACCCATGCTTGGGGAAACAGGCTGCCGCGTACCAGCTTGTCACCCCGCCGATGCTGCACGAACAGGCCGTGCATGAAAGTGTTCTTCGGTTTGATGTCCAACTGTTCAAAGTACCTTCTGGTCGCTGGAGTCAACGCCAGCATGCGCATCAGGCCGTGGATGAAGAAAGCCGCGACCTTGTTCTTGGGCATCACCAGGCGGCCCATGAGTTTTGCCAGATTGATCATCGCCTGAGCATGCGGGCGGCGCTCTACGTCATAGGAATCGAGTATCGTCGGCGCGGCGTGGCCGCGAAGGACCCAAGCCAGTTTCCAGGCAAGATTGGCGCTATCACGAAGGCCCGCTACGAGACCTTGCCCGACAAAGGGCGGGGTGATGTGTGCCGCGTCGCCGACGAGGAAAGTACGTCCCTTGCTGAATCGGTTGCAGCAACGCGCGTGGAATCGATACACCGCCTTGCGTTCGATTTCCAACTCCAACGGATTGACCCATGGCGCAATGAGCCGGGCGATGCTTTCCGGGCTTTCCAGCTCCTCCCGGGATTCGCCGGGCTGTAACATGAACTCCCAGCGCTCCCTTCCACCGGGGGCGGGCATGTGCGGCGTGGGCCGCCGCGGATCACAGATAAACTCAATGTGATCAATGGCTGTCTGATGCCGGTTTTTGGCATCGACAATCAGCCAATCCTCTGCATAGGTTTGTCCTTCGAACTCCTGGCCGATCAGCGCTCTGACCTTGGAGCTGGCGCCGTCCGCACCGATCAGGTACTGGGCGCGAACAGGATGCAAGTGTCCATTTTGATCCCTTACGGTGGCGACCACGCACTCCGCTTCCTCGACCAGACTCTCCAGCTCGAAACCACCCAGGCTGGTCACTGATTTCAGTCGGGAAACCTGGCCACGCATCGCTCGTTCGAGGTCGGGTTGATAGAACGTCACAAGCTTGGGATGGCCGTCGATACATCCCTCGGTATTGGCTCGCCCGAATTGTCCGAGGACCGGAGAGTGCATCTTCACTTCAGGGATAACGATCTTCTCGAAAGCGTCCTCCGACAATCCGGCGAGTTGCAGGATGCGCAGGGCTTCGTTGTCCAGAGCAATGGCACGAGGCATCAGTACGATTTCATGGAGTTTGTCCAGCACCAGGGTCGTAACCCCGTAGCGGCCGAGCAGCGCCGCTATTGTCGCACCTACCGGACCGTTACCGACGACCAGCACGTCGACGGCGGAGGGAGGCAATTCGGAATCTTTCTTGTTGTTGTTCATCTCGAGCCCTTGTTGTGATTGAAGTCGTGAGGCGCACAGGTCTCATCGTTAGGCACAATCAAGGTATGCAATATTGAGAGATATTTCAATATTGATGTTTTTGTCATTAATATTTGAGATCATTGAAAAGCCGTGATGAGGCCGAACGGGCGAGTTGAGATGCCAGGCCGTAACTGGCCACGTTAAGGCGAAGAAGGCTCGTGGCATGAAGTTGCGTATGTGCCAGTTTCCGACCGACGACGCTTGGCTTCAGAGCTGATCGGCGTTGTCATGGGAGCAACAGCCCAGGACTGAAGTGCGTGACTGCTGGGAGCCCGAGCCTGGACTGGAGAACAGTCGGTGCAGGAAGTCAGGTCCACAGGACTAGGAAGTCAGGCGCATCGTTTTCTAGCATCGAACCCCGTGCGAATCTTCAGCGCACCACCATGTTTTTAGTCTTTAGGAATCAACCGTGGCGCGCCCGCAGCCCCATCCGACCCCCACACTGCTTGACTTTGGCGAGTTCGAACTCGACGAGGCCAACGCTTGCTTGTTGCGTGATGGAAAAGCTGTGGCGTTGGCGCCGACCCCTTTTCTGTTGTTGTGTGTGCTCGCACGCCAGCCGGGTTCATTGGTATCCAAAGACGCCTTGCTGGATTCCGTGTGGGGGCATCGGTTTGTCAGCGATTCGGTCCTGAAGACGGCCATCAGCGATCTGCGCAAGGTATTGGGCGATGACTCTAAGCACCCTCGCTTTATCGAGACGGTGTCGCGGCGCGGCTATCGCTTCATCGCCGTCTCGCCCCCTGCTGCTTCGATGCCGCCTACACCCATGGCGGTTACGGCGACCGACACCCCCCTGTTGCCGTCATTCATCGGTCGCACTGACGAGGTCTCCAGGCTGCAACGGGCGTGGGAGCGGGCCGGTAGCGGTCAGCGGGCCGTTGTCTGGCTTGCTGGAGAACCGGGGATCGGCAAGACCACGTTGATCGAACATTTCCTCGCCAGCCTTGGCGGCATCGCTTGCGCACGGGGCCATTGCATGGAGCACTTCGGCACCGGCGAACCGTACCTGCCGGTGCTGGAGGCGTTGGCCGATCTTTGCCGCAGCGACCCGGCCCTGCCGGCGTTGTTGCGCGATGTGGCACCAACCTGGCTGCTGCAATTGCCGTGGTTGAGTAGCACAGAGGAGCGTGACGCATTGCGGCGCGAGCTGGCCGGCATCGGTCCGGAACGCATGCTGAGGGAGTTCGGTGAGTTGTTGGACCGCTACACAGAGACGCGCCCGCTGTTGCTGGTGACCGAAGACCTGCACTGGAGTGATCGGGCGACAGTCCAGCTCATCAACTACATGGCCCGCCGACGTAGCCCCGCACGGTGCATGTGGCTGTCAAGCTTCCGCCTTGCCGAAGTGGTGGCGCTCGACCATCCGCTCAGCTCATTGCGCCACGAACTGCGTCTGCAACGCTTGTGCGAGGAAGTGGTGCTCGACCCGTTTTCCGAAACCGAGGTCGCCGACTATGTGGCGCTGCGTTCAGCCTCGCTTGCACGCGATGAAGCCTTCGTGCGCGCCCTGCACGAACGGACCGACGGTGTGCCGTTGTTCGTTTCCTCAATCATCAGTGAAGTGATGGATGCAAAAGAAGACGAAACCACCATCGAAGCTCGACTGGCGAATCTGGCGGTTCCCGACAACCTTGCGGCCATCATCGATCACTACATCGCCAAGCTTGATCCGGAGCAACGAACACTCCTCTGCGCGGCTGCGGTGTGCGGGTCCGACTTCCGGATTGAGACGGTTTCGCTGGCCCTCGAGCGCAATCTCTCTTCGGTGATCGCCGCCTGCGAGGAACTGATACGTGAGCAGGTATGGCTCAATCAATCGCGGGCTCCCGATGTTGACGAGGCGGTAGAGCCTCCTTACTCGTTCCGACACGCCCTTTTTCGCCAAGTGCTTTATGAGCGCACACCGCGTTCGTTGCGCATCGATCTCCATGGCCAAGTTGGCACTGCCCTCGAACGCGAGCGCTCGGCCGGTGTGCCGGTTGCTGCCTCGGAACTGGCAATGCACTTCGACCGTGCTCGGCTGCCGATGATCGCGCTGCGCTACTACGCCGAGGCCGCAGAAGCCGCGCTACAGCACTTCAGCCCGGACTTGTGCATCAGCCTCACTGAGCGCGCCCTACTCCTGCTTATGCAGGTACCCGAGGGGACGGAGCGCGATACGCTCGAAATTACCTTGGCCACGTTGCAGGGGGTTTCGGCCTTCCACATGTTCGGTGTCGGCAGCGAAGCCAAGGGCGCATTCGAACGGGCGTACACGCTGCTCGCGGATGTACCCGAACACCCTATGCGTGGTCGCCTTCTGCACGGGTTCGGCTATCTGCTCGGTCTGCGCGGCGACTATTCGCAAGCTTTGGAAGTGGCAGAACGCGCTGAAGCTCTCTCCCTAACCGCGAACGATCAAGAGCTCATGCTGGCGGCGTGCATCGTTCAGGGCGAGGTGCATCACCTCCAGGGTCGCACGAAAACGACTCGCGGCTGGTTAGAGCGCGCTCTTGCGATCGCCGAGCCGCTGGACATCGGGACAAGCGAGATCTTTGCGGCTGATCCCCAGGTGATGCTGCACGGTATGCTGGCCATTGAGCTGGTGCGTTCTGGCCTTATCAAGCAGGGTCGGACCCATATGCAGCAAGCACGAACCCGCGCGCATACGCTTCGACAACCTATGACATGGCTGGTCGCTACCTGGCAGGAGGTGTTGATCGAAGTACGGCTGGGGAGCCCTATGCGGGTGGCTGCGCTGGCTGACGACATGCAGAAGCTCGTCGATGAGTATTCGCTCGCACTCGGGCGCACGGCTTGCCGCTGGTGGCGCGGCTGGGCCGACGCCCGCAACGGTGCACCCCGCGACGGCTACCGTCGCATACGCGAAGCCTACGAAGAACACACCCGACTCGGCATGCGCTCCGGTGCCAGCGAAGTACTCGGATACGCCGCCGAGGCGCTACTACTGGCAGGTGATTACGACGCAGCGCAAATCGAACTGCAGGAAGCACTCCGGGTGGGGGAAGAACTGGGCGAACGCGTGTATCTGCCGCAGCTCTTGCTGCTGGAGGCCGCGATCGTTCGAGCTCAGGGTCGGCCTGGCGCCGGCAGCGTTGCGGTGCGTCGCGCCGTTGAGGAGGCACGGGCCCAGGAAGCACCGTGGCTGGAACTGCTAGCGCTGGTGGAGTTGTATGAGCACCACAAGGCTACGGCCGAGGACCATCAGGCATTGTCGACTCTGATTGATCAATTGCCCGAAACTGACGGAACCGAACTGGTGAAACGTGCGCACTCACTGCTTCAGGCTGCTAAGTCGACTTGAAGCGACGGCTTACCCTTCATTGCCTGGTGAACTGATATCGCGCTCACTCAGCGAGGGCTAAAACCGCGTGGCCGCCAGCGTTCTGGTGATCGCCGTCTCTGTTTTGCGAGCGCCGTCCCGACCAAACTCTGACCTTTCGCTTACGACTCGACCCAGGGGGCGGCCTACCCTGTCGTCGAACTTTCTTGATCCCCTGGTCCGTGATGAGCCTGAACCCTGAATCCAAGTACCCGAGCCGCCGCGCATACGTTGTCAAGTTACGTAGTGATGCCGCGCCGGGAGCCCTAGCTGGCCGTCTCGAAAACCTGGTCACCGGTCGTCAACGCGAGTTCTCGTCTGCCGAAGAGTTGCTGGAGTCGATTGGCTCGGATCTAGCGTCGGCCGTCAGTGAACAGGCGGTAGACACTGACCGCGAGTGACTCCTTCCAACATAAACATAAATGAGCGCATGGCGACCGAACGGCGACGGTTCGCTGACGACTTCGCGCGCACCCGAACCTACGCTGATGCAACCTCGCATTTACACGAGTTCACTCTGATGTCGCGATTTTCCACTTTCCATCCGCTGTCCCATCAATCCGGTCGAACCACCTTAAAGCGCACCGAGCGCACGACTGGCTTCGTTATTGCGGCAGCCCTTGGCACTGCGATCTCCTTCGGCCTATCCGGTTGTTCCACACCAGTCGTCAAGCCATCAATCGACCTGCCGAACAACTTTGCCGCGAGCACAGCCTCCGAGATGGAGCCCGAGGCGGCCTGGTGGGAGGTCTACCACGACCCGTTGCTGACGGATCTGGTGCGGCGAGCCGCGCGTGAGAACCGCGACGTCAAGATTGCCGCCGAGCGCCTGCGTGCCGCGCGTGCCGGAGAGACGGTCAGCCAATCCTGGCTGTTCCCGAGTGTCGGCGCATCCGCCTCCGGCAGTGATCGCAGCAGCGGCTACAGCTCGGCCACGAAACAGGGTTATCCGGATACCAAGACCACCAGTGTGGGTCTGGACGTCTCGTGGGAACTCGACCTGAGCGGCCGTCTGCGAGCCGGCGCAGCGGCGGCCGACGCCGATGCGCTAGCCGCGGAACACAGCATGCGGGGAGTACGCCTGCTGGTAATGAGCGATGTCGTCAGCAACTATTTCACACTTGTCGGAGCACAGCGCCAGGTCGCAACGCTGCGCGCAATCTCGGCGATGCAGGATGAGACGCTGCGTCTGGTCGCCGCGCGTCAACAGGTGGGGCTGGCATCCGCCTTCGACGTCGAACGCGCGCAGACCGATGCCTTGTCGGCGCGGGCGCAGATTCCGCCGCTGGAAACTCAAGTGGCGGTGGCACGTCACCGTATCGCGGTGCTGATCGCCGACCAGTCTTTCAACACCACGAACATCCAGCCTTCAACAGGTGATTTGACCGACGTGCCCGAGGCCAAGCCCGGCCAACCCGCCGAGTTGCTGCAACGCCGACCTGACGTACTGGCGCTGATGGCACAGCTCGACGCCGCCAATGCGCGACGCCAGCAAGCGAAAGCTGAATGGTTCCCGCAACTCTTCCTCGGTGCGTCCTTTGGCCGTCAGGGCCTTAGCCTGAACGGTGCCGATCTAGGTGCTGCGCGCTTCACCAACGTAGCGGGCCTGCTGGCGATGCCGCTCTTCAACGCCGGGCGCACGCAAGCGATCAACGAAGCGGCCGAAAGTGCTCAACAAGAGGCGCTGCTACGCGCCGAGGACGGCATCGTACGGGCGCTCGAGGATGTGGAAAACGCCCTTGTCACGCTTGCGCAGGAACGCCGCCGCTCCGGGTCGCTGCAATTGGCCGCCGCGTCCGCGGAGGCTGCACAGAACCGCGCCCAGTCGCTCTATAACCGCGGGCAAATCGACCTGTTGCCATTGCTGGATTCGCAGCGGGCGCGCCTGGCGGCACGCCTGAATTCCAACGAAAGCAACACCCGCCTGCTGCTCGATAGCGTGCAGCTCTACAAGGCACTGGGCGGGGGCTGGCAAGTGTTCGAACAACCCGTCAACCCAACCGCATCCGCCAAAGCCGACCGGCCACCACTTTCCTAAGTATCTGTCGTTTTCCAAAGAGGAACCGCCTTGAAGAATTCCCTTACTGCGGCCGGCGCCTTGGCCGTCGCCGTCATGCTGTCCGCGTGTAGCCCCGACCAGCCCACCGTGCAGGCGCCACGACCGGTGCACACCGCTGCAATCAGCTACGACAATGCCAGCGACATCAGTCGCTATGTGGGCACCGTACAGTCGCGACATGAAGTCGACCAGGCCTTCCGCGTGGGCGGCAAGGTAGCCCAGCGCAAGGTCGATGTAGGCCAGTTTGTGCGTGAAGGCGACATCTTGGCTGTGCTGGATGACAGTGACTACCGTCTCGCTGAGGAAGCATCGCGACAACAGTGGTCGGTTGCCGTCGAGCAGACGCGCCAAGCCGACTCGGACCGCCAGCGCCTGACCGCGCTGAAGGCTGACGGCTCGGTCAGCGCGGCCGACGCCGAGCGCGCGCAGACCAATGCCCAAACCGCGCATGCGACCGCCGAGGCCGAGGCGCGAAAGCTCGAACTCGCGCGCAACCGGCTCAAGTACACCGTGCTGCGCGCCTCGCGCAGCGGCGTCGTCACGGCTGTCCGCTTTGAGGCCGGACAGGTCGTACCGGAGGGGCAACCGGTTGTCTTGATCGCGAATCCGGGCGAATCCGAGATCGTCATCGATGTGCCCGAGGATCAACTGGCCGTATTCAAGGACGCGCGTTTCAAGGCCTCGCTGGCCAGTGCGCCGAACGAGATCTTCGAGGTCACGTTGCGTGAGCTGTCGCCACAGGCTGCAGCACAGACGCGCACCTATCGCGCGCGACTCAAGCCGTTGCAGGCGTTGCCGCTGGGCGCCACCGCCACGGTGATTGCCGAGCGAGTCATGACAAGTGTCTCTGTGGCGGCAGTGCCAGCCACGGCATTGACGCAGATCGGCGGTCAGCCGGCGCTGTGGGTGGTCACGCCCACGGGCAAGGATCCGGTTGGCATCGTCGATCTGGAGCGTGTGGCAGTTTGGGGTTACCGCAATGACTCGGTACTCGTCTCCGGGCCCCAGGCAGGCGTATTGGTCATCACCGCCGGCGTACAGAAGATGACGTCCGGACTGAAGGTCGCGCTCCCCGATGTTGCGATCGTTGACGCGAATACCACGCAGCAGGCCGCCCGATGAACAACTTCAACCTCACCGACTGGGCGTTGCGCCATCGCGCCATCGTCCTCTTCATGCTCCTCATTGTCGCAGCGGCCGGCGCCTTCAGCTTCACCAAGCTCGGCCAACTCGAGGATCCGAACTTTTCTGTTCCGTCCATGACCGCCATGGTCATCTGGCCGGGTGCCACTGCCCAGCAGTTGCAGGACCAGGTCCTCAACCGCATGGAGAAGAAATTCGAGCAGATCGACAACTTCGAGAAGGTGGTCACCTACGCGCGCCAAGGCTATGCAGGGATGACGCTCACCGTGCGCGGCGGCACTTCCAAGGCTGACCAGCGAGAAGCCTGGTACCAGGCGCGCAAGAAACTCAACGACCTGAGCCTCGAGATGCCTGACGGCGTAATCGGCCCGATCTTGAACGACGAGTACGGCGACGTGTATGGCCTGATGTACGCCATCAAGGGCGACGGTGTCGGCCACGCCGACCTGTCGGACGCGGCCGAGGACATCAAGCGCCAGATGCTGAAGGTGCCGATGGTCAAGAAGATCGATCTCATCGGCAAGCAGGCCAAGCGTGTCTACGTCGAGTTCTCGCACGAGCGCCTGGCAGCGCTGGGCATTACACCGCTGACCATCGCCGAAAGCCTCAAGAGCCAGAACGCGATGTTGCCCGCAGGCCAGATTGACACCCGCGGCGACCGCGTCATGGTGCGCGTGAGTGGCCAATTCGCCAGCGAAGAGGCCATCCGCAACGTGCCCATCTCCGCGGGCGGCCGGCTGATCAAGCTCGGCGACATCGCAACCGTTACACGTGGCTTCGAGGATCCGCCGACCTACACGGTACGTCACAACGGCCAGCCAGTGCTGATGCTCGGCATCACAATGACCAGCGACGGCAACATCGTGGACCTCGGCAAGGCAATGGACACGGCAGTCGCCAAGATTCAGTCAGAACTTCCGCACGGCGTGGAGCTGGAGCTGGTGGCTGACCAGCCAACCACGGTAAAGGATGCAATCCTGGACTTCGGGCGCGCGCTGGCCGAGGCGCTGATTATCGTGATCGCGGTGAGCCTGGCCAGCCTGGGCTGGCGCGCAGGCCTCGTGGTCGCGGCCACGGTGCCGCTGGTGTTGGGCGGCGTGGCGCTGGTGATGTTGGCGATGGGCTGGAACCTCGAGCGCATCTCGCTCGGCTCACTGATTATCGCCTTGGGGCTTTTGGTGGATGACGCCATCATCGCCATCGAAATGATGGTGGCGAAGATGGAAACCGGCATGGACCGCGTCAAAGCGGCCGCCTTCTCCTATCAGTCCACCGCCATGCCGCGCCTGACCGGCGCACTCATCACCGTCGTGGGCTTCCTGCCGATCGGCCTCTCAAAATCCACCACCGGCGAGTACGCGGGCGGCATTTTCTGGATCGTCGGTGCCGCGGTGCTGTTCTCGTGGATCTGTTCCGGCATCTTCACACCGTACCTGGCGGTCAAGATGCTGCCCAACGACTTGGGCAAGCATCAGCACGCTGATCCGCACGACACCAAGTTCTACCGCAGCCTGCGCCGCCTGATCGACGCCGCCATCGAGCGCCGCTGGGTGGTCATCGGCGCGACGGTTGGCGCTCTGGTGCTTGCTCTGGCCTGTATCAAGCTGGTGCCGCAGCAATTCTTCCCCAACAGTTCGCGTCCGGAACTGGTCATAGACCTGCGCGTCAAGGAAGGCTCTTCGTTTGCCGCGACGACCGAGCAGGTCAAGCACATGGAGGAGATCCTGGCGAAGGACGAGGACGTGCGTTTCTATACCGCCTACACCGGCGCCGGGGCACCGCGTTTCTATCTCTCGCTCAACCCCGAGCTGCCCAATCCGGGTTTTGCCCAGTTCGTTGTGATGACCAAAGATCTGGATGCACGCGAGCGGGTACGTGCGCGGCTGGTGGCCTCGGCTGATCAACAATTCCCACAGGCATGGGTACGCGTGACCCGGCTCGAGTTGGGGCCTCCTGTCGGCTACCCGGTACAGTTCCGCATCGTAGGGCCTGATACCCAGAAGGTGCGCCAGATCGCCCGAGACGTGGAGAAGGTGGTTGCGTCCAACCCGAAGGTGCGCGACCTCCAGCTCGACTGGAACGACCCGGTGCGTACGCTGAAAGTGGAGCTTGATCAGGACAAGGCGAGCGCGCTTGGCCTCACGCCAGCCGAGGTGTCATTGGCGACCCAGACCGTGATGAACGGCGCAACCCTGTCGCAGCTGCGTGAGCGCGAGGACCTGATCGACATCGTTGCCCGTGCCGTGCCAGAGGAACGCTTGAATCTCGACACACTGAAAAACATCAACCTTTACACACGCCAGGGCACTGTGGTGCCGCTGTCGCAGGTCGCACAGGTGCGCTCAGAACTGGAAGAGCCGGTACTGTGGCGCCGCAACCGAGACATGGCGATCACTGTGCGTGCCGACGTGAAGGATGGTGAGCAGGGTGTATCGGTGACGCAGGAAATCCTGCCGTTGCTTAAGGACATCGAAGTCAAGCTGCCGACCGGTTACCGCATCGATGTGGGCGGAGCGGTTGAGGAAAGTGACAAGGCCAACAAGGCGTTACTCGCGGTGGCTCCGCTGATGTTAATCACCATCCTGCTGTTACTCATGCTGCAACTGCAGAACTTCTCCCGCATGTGGATGGTGATGCTGACTGCACCGCTGGGTTTGATCGGTGTGGTGCCGGCGCTGCTGGTGTTTCAGTCGCCGCTGGGCTTCGTCGCGATCCTGGGCATCATCGCTCTGGGTGGCATGATCATGCGGAACGCGGTGATCCTGATCGATCAAGTGCAAATCGAGATCGCCGAGGGGCGCGACCCGTGGAATGCTGTGCTGGATGCTGCCATTCACCGAGCGCGTCCGGTGATGCTGACGGCCCTGGCCACCGTACTCGCCATGGTCCCGCTCACCCGTAGTGTGTTTTGGGGGCCGATGGCGATCGCGATCATGGGCGGCCTCACTGTGGCGACATTGCTGACGATTTTCTTTGTCCCTGCGTTGTACGCCGCATGGTTCAAGGTGGGTCGCCAGACGGCCGCTGATACCCAACAGGTAAAGGGGAGGGTCGCGCTTGCTTCTGAGTGAGCAGTCCATGGCGCCGGGCCCCCGATACCACCGAATTAGAGAAGTTGTTCAGCGCCGTTTCTGAAAACAACCAAGATCAGCCGTGAGGGCCCTGCAAACGTTACTTTCTTTTGCCCCCTCGCGGCTCACAGGAAAGGCTGATGGCCCGAGCTACTGACAACAGACAGCAATCGGCCAACAGTATCCGGTCGTCAAACCGGTCTTATCGCTGCTGAAAAGCTACATTAACCCCGAGCGCAACTAACAAGGTTCCTATTGTTTTCCCTTCCCACCGACGTAGCCTTGAAAGGCCCCAAAAACAACAAGCCAAGTACCGCGCATTGACTCAAGGATGAGCCTGATTCCGGGTGACCCAAAGCCGAGGTTCGCTTTCGCTGCGAGGTTCAGATGTCAGAAGGTCCTGGTTCAATCATTGAATCGCGCCCTGCCCTTCTTCCATCGAAAGTCGCTAGCTTTGACCAGCGTGGCGAGATTATGGCCGACCCCGGTTTGCTTGCGGCACAGGGTGCAATGGCAGCGATAAAAAAATCGCGGTTCAACCCCCAGGGAAAAGCGTACAGCCCCACAAAGACATTGTCCTGATGCCATGGGTATGGGACCGGCCAGCACGGCTATATTCCACTTTGTGCATCACTTGCAGCATCGCTCACCCACCCGGCAAAAACACGATGCCGTAATCTCCACATCAGCCCGCTCCATGGCCAGGTCAAGCCGAATCTTCGCCGCCGCGGCTTCAGCGTCCCGTCCCAGGCGTTTCAGGCATTCCACGTATCCGTGGAGGCTCCACACATTGTCCAGATGCCAGGACGCGCGGCTGAGGGTGTTGTCCAGTCCGAGATCGGCCCGATAGGCCTGCAAGGCTTCTTCTACCCTGCCCTGTTCCAGAAGCAGCGCGCCCAGGGCATGCCTGACCGGTTGCATCCAGCCCCATGGCTCGTCATAAGGCAGGTTGTCGTCCAATGCCAGTGCCTCGCGCAGGTAGGCAAACGCGTTGTCGTAGTTACCTTTGCGGTACTCGATTTCGCCGCGCAGCATGGCGCTGGCCACTGCCAGGATGTCGAGGCAGGTGTTGTTGAAGATGTAACGTGTTGGCGGCACTCGGGTCAGGGCATTGATGAAGAGCTGCTGTTCGGTTTCCGCGGCGGCGACATGCCCGCAGGCCGCGTGCGCCACGCCTCTGGCGTAATGCAGCATCGCCGTGGTCACGCAGTACAGTGCCTGGTCGTTCGGCAGCGGCGTGGCGAGTAGGTCCTGCCATTTGCCAAAGCGGATCTGCACGTGGACCTTCATCGACACAAAGCCTTCCAGCCAGTCGGCCATGGGTGGCTGCTCCACGCGCAGCAGTTCTTCCTTGATGGTCGCGATCAATTGATCGGCGGCCTCCAGGGCCGGTTGGTACTGCCCGAGGAGCATCGCCGAATAGAGTTTGAAGTGGTAGTTGTGGCTTCGATACAGGGTGTAGAAGTTAAGCGGCCCTTCCTGTTGCAGGTATTGGCTGTCGGCCTGGATCGCCCGACTGTTGGTGATCATGGCCCCACGGTAATCACCGCAGAGCACATCGATGTGCGACGGCATATGACGCAAATGCCCGGCATCCGGCACCAGGTCACGCAGGACGTCACCGGCGCGCAACGCCCGCTCCGGGTAAGGCGACATTTCCATCGTGTGGACGTACATGTGCAGCACGCCCGGGTGCGGCGCATCGCCGTGCTGCTCCATCCGCCGCAGCGTTTTCTCCAGCACGGCCACCGCCTCCAGGGTGTCGGCGCCCGGTGCCGGCGCACCGGTTTTCAGGTCCCATAATTGCCAGGGCGTGCGGTCGATCAACGCTTCGGCAAACAGCGCAACGACGTCGGGATCGTCAGGGAAGGCTTTGTAGACATCGCGCATCGACGCCGCGTAGTCGTCGTTCCAGCCGAAGAGTTGCTCAAGGCTGATCGCTTCATCAGCCTGGTAGCGCTTGTCCAACGCCCGAATCAGCGCCTGCTCGACCGGTTTTGCGCCGTCTAGATGCGCCAGCGCGGTGTGCGTCGCCAGTCGGGCACGGGCCACGGCTTCTTTCAATTCTTGTTCGATGAACGCATCCCAGCGCTTGTTGTAATTGGGGCCCGAGGCGTAGGCGATGCCCCAGTAGGCCATCGCGCACTCGCTGTCGTGTTCGGCTGCCTTGTGGAAACAGCGAATGGATTCGTCGTGGTTGTAGCCGTAACACCAGATCAGACCTCGATCGAACCAGAGTTGGGTCTGGGGTGAGCTCGTCGTCACCAGGCGACTGTAGGTGCCTAAATCGTAATAGTCGTGCATCGGTTTATCCTCTCGACCAGAGCATGAAACCTCGCAGGAAATGCTTGTAGACGGGGACGGATGAAGCGGTCTGATTTCCTGGAGACCGTTGATAGCTGAGGAGGTAAAGCATACCCCGGTGATCGTGGGTTATCGGTGTAGCCGACGACAGGTTTGCGACAGCTGATATTCCGGGTTTGTGGAGTAAATGAAAACGGGCGCCAAGGGGGCGCCCGTTTTTTGTTGGTGTGTTGGGTCTTACCAACTGCCGTAAGGGATGCCGTACTTCTGCACGTAGCGCTTGGAATTCTCGGATTGCGGGTAATAGTTACCGTCAGCCTTACCAAGATGCGGCCCCAACGGCTCAATCTCCGCTTGGGCGCGAGCAACTTTGACTGCCTTCATGCATTTGTCCGAGACCCACACCTGCGCAATTCCGCCGGGAGCAAGGCCAACGTAGACCAGCGCTATAGTGCCAGCTGGTTCTTCAGGCTCTGCCGGACACGGATCATTCACCGTCGCACGCATGATCTCCCGAGCCTCTTCGGGTATATCGATCCAGACCCGGTAGGTTTTTGATTCGACAACGGACTGCCAACGAACGTAGATACGTTTTGGCAAGTCGGCGCCAACGACTTCCCGAATGTTCCCGGTGATTTGGCCCCATCCCCGAGCGGACTCGGTGCCGTCTTCAGGCTCGTTCCCCGCTGCCGTGCCGCCGCCGGTACGGCGGATTAATTTGCCGGTGATATCTTCGACTTGGCTGTCTTCGACCCAAACCTTCATGTAATTCGGTTGGTTGAAGCTGAGGCTCCACCATTTTCTAGTGAGTTCGCTATTTAAAGGGGCACCTGAAGCCTGACACCCTGTCACAAACCACACGCCAATCAATAAAATCAACGCACGCATCAAAACACTCTCCAGCTAGAGTCCGCCAAATGAGGATGGCGCACACGCACACCACTTTCAGTTGGCGCGTTGGTGTAGCGTATGTTCACCCCTCGCTCTCGACTCCCACCTACTGGATTACTCCAGTTTGCAGACATGTGGATGTATTTAAGCCTCAACATCTTTTCTTCTTCAGTCGTTGGCTCGTAGTTTCCGGCGAGAACCCTATCGCAAAAAGGCTGTAGCTCAGTTGGAACGCTGTAAGCGGGGTCGCTTTCGTCGATCACATAAAACTGCACACCTTTCTCCTTCGCCAATTTATGCATCAAATGCAGATACACCACTGACAGCTTGCCACTGACCGAACGCTTTAACTGCAAACCTGCGTACGCCCGGACCTGCTTGAACCCGGTGGTCTGCTCTGCCTTCGGCAAGCGGCTCGGTTCCGGGGTCACAATTTCCAGCATTGTCTTCGGCCAGCCGTTGGCGATCCACTTGGCTTTTTGCTGCTGGGCGTCACGATAAATTGAAGTGGTTTGAATATCTGCGCCCTCTCGTATCGTAAGGGCCTGCATAGGGCTGACCAGTACGCACTCCTCCACTTCCTCCCGATAACCTCCACCGACATCCGAGTGCACACCGGGAACAGATATTTCTGTGTGTGCGGGGATGACCGTGCTTAACGCGAAGTTGGCTCGAATTTCATCTCGCGCGGTCAACTGAACAACATCGGTAAAGTACTTTCGATCAAGGTAAAGCTTGATCCCCGGCGCTACCGGGCTCTGGATGTTACCAATGTTTGTGACCCCCGCGACCGAAGGAACGGTATCGAACAGACCGATAAACCCCATGATGATTTCGCTGTGGTACTGACCACCAAAACTTGAGCTGAAGCCCTTCGGGTTGCTACGCAGCACTTCGCCCAAAGGACCTTGTTTGCAACGTAAGATTTCATTGGCGAAATGTCGGGCAGCGGCAGCACCTCGACTGAACCCAAAGGTGTCGAAGGTGAGCGATGTGATATCGCTACCAGGGTTACGATCTGCCACTTCCTTGATCAGTGTTTTCATGGCGACAAACGCTTTTTGTACCTTCCCCGCGACACCGGCATCACCTCGTCCAGTGGCCGCAGCCCCCATGCTGTCTTCAGCGCCTGCATCCGTACCGATTCCATCGACATACAAACTGCGATGTACGAGCTTGGCTGAACCACCGCTGCCGGCTAATTCCGATGTTGGATAAAGCTCATAGAGCTTGAAGACATTACTGACATCGTTGCCATAACTGCCTTCAGGGTCCGTCATATACGGCTTACAACTCGCATCAACATCCGCTGGCCGGATCGGATGATGCGCGCCGCAAAGCAGCCCCGAGGCCGAGTTGCCCGCATTGTTCAGCGTCCCGTCAAAGAACACCCCAATGCGCAGCGCGACCCTGACTTTTTCTTTCGCTGGCGCCGGTGCCTTGCCGTGTTTCTCGTATTCCGCCCAGCGCTGGGCATGGATGTCGACGGGCTTGGCTTGGTCGTATCGGTAGTTTTTCGGGGGGTTGGGGACGTATCCACTCATTCCTTGATCACCTGGCTCCTTGGTACAGCGGGCGCTGAGGGTGCCACTGTGGATCCAATCAAGCAATGCGTAGCCAGAGGCCATCACCCAATGGAAATTGAACGTCGTCCATCCATTGCCGACGTCGATAGTCACCATCAATTCAATGAAGTTCTCATAAAAAATCCGCGGCGTAAGATCGGCTCCATACCAAACAACTACACCCCGGAGCACACCATCATGAAACGCCAAATCCTTCTCAGCATCGCTTTCTCGGTTTTTGCAGTTAACGCTTTCGCCGCTTCCTCTGCGCACCCGGTTGTCGCTGAAGGCGGCTCGGATCGTCTGATTGAAAGTCGTGTGGCTGAGGGTGGTTCGGATCGTTTGATCGAGAACCGCGTTGCCGAAGGTGGTTCCGACCGTCTGATCGAAAACCGCGTTGCCGAAGGTGGGTCCGACCGTCTGATCGAAAGCCGCGCTGCATAAATGCATGGTTTCATCGCAATACTTAACGAAAAGCCCGGCCTCATCAGCCGGGCTTTTTCGTTCACAACGCCAACCCAACTATCCATGCACATGGATAGTCATGGCAGTTTTAACGGCTATTGATCCTCCATTCCGTCTATTAGCATCGGCAACAGGTAGAAGCCTCTGCCGACAATCGAACTGAACAGAGAAACACAATGAACAAGCCCGAGTTTTTTGTTACCCCCGGCTATGGGGAAACGCTCCTCAATGCGTTGCACTACTCGCAAGCCGTAAAAATTGGCGATCGCGTGGAGACTTCTGGTCAGGGCGGTTGAAACGACGAACTGCAGATTCCCGAATCGATCGAGGACGAGATTGCTCAGGCGTTTCAAAACCTGGAGCGAACCCTGGCGACGGCGGGTGCCAGTTGGGAGCATGTGGTCCACATCAACTCTTATCATGTGGGAGGTTTCCCCCCGATAGTCAACGAGACGATGGCCAGGTTGTATCGCCACTACATGCCCAACCACGCTCCCATCTGGACGCAACTCGGAGTCGCGGTGCTTGGTCTTCCGACGATGCGCATTGAAATCCGCGTTACCGCCATTGTTCCTTGAGTTTCAATGAGCGGACGGCTCTTCTCTGAATGTCTGAATCACCCAATCGATAAAAACCTTTAGCCGGGCATTTTGATGTCGATTGGGTGGATAGAGGATATGAAACTGCATGGCGGGTCGAGACCAGTCTTCCAAAACGGCAACTAACTCGCCAGCGTCCAGACAGGGCTGAACAATGCGCCTGAAGTGCTGCCCGATACCGAGGCCCGCGAGCATCATTTCTTTAAGGCCATTGCCGTCATTTGTCGAAAATTCGCAGTCACCGACTTCATATCGATGAGTGCCGTTCTCGAAAATCAAGGGTTCCGGTTTACCCGTCGCGGCAAAGAAGTAGCCTGCCTGAACATGGTTAGTCTGGAGATCATTGGGGGAAGAAGGCATTCCCACGCGTTCGAGGTAAGCGGGGGCCGCGCAGGTCACGTAGTGAAGGTCGACAAGCTTGCGGCCGATCATCGTCATGTCATCCAGTTCACCGGCACGAATCACACAATCCACGCCCTCGCCAACGATACTCACTGGCCGGTCGCTGATGCCTAAGGCAATGGTGATATCGGGATACTCGCGATGAAACGCAGGCAACGCGGGAATCAGCAGGCAATTGGCGAATGAGGCTGGCGCATCGATCCGCAGGTGTCCGCCAGGCTTGAGCTTTTTACCACGCGCGGCGGTGTCCACAGAGTCCAGCTCGGCAATCAGACGCGTCACATGACTGTAGTATTCCAACCCGTCCGATGTGGCGGCGACCGCACGGGTGGTTCGGTGCATCAGCTGGATGCCAAGATGCTTTTCGAGGTCGGTTATCAACTTGCTGACCGTCGAACGCGGAAGCGCCAGCTGGTCTGCAGCCCGGCTGAAAGAGCCTGTTTCCACAACACGTACAAAAGCACGCATTGCTAAAAGTTGGTTCACTGTGGTCTACCCGCTTCATGATGAACATGCAGCCGTACTGTCCATGAATCTGCACAGTGATGACTGAAATCAGTAGGTTTGTTGTAAGTTTCAGTCTAACTCAGCGGGCGCTCCAGGCGATGTATGCTTGGCGCCCCTATGTGATACACAACACCTGATTGTGTGAGTCCTGACGAGGTTTTGCTTATGCCCCGCTCCCCACGCATCCCGCAACTGCTGACCTGCGCCCTCATCGTTTTATTCGCTGGCAGCGCTCAGGCGAGCACACCCTCCCCGGTGCCCGAGAGTTTACAACCGCTGCTGGTGACGATGAACGAGCGCCTGAGCATTGGGGATCTGGTGGCGCTGACCAAGTGGGACAGTGGCAAACCGATCCAGGACAGTGCCCGTGAAGCGCAAGTCATCGCCAACGCCAGGAAGATGGCCGTTAAACGAAAACTGGACCCGGAACAGGTCGCCGAGTTGATCGCCGCACAGATTGAAGCCAACAAGCTCGTGCAGTACGGGCTTATCGCTAATTGGCGGGCGGCCGGCAAGGCGCCTGACACACCGCGGCCGGACCTCGCCAGGCAGATCAGGCCCCAACTGGATGAGCTGCAAAGCCGTCTGTTGCAGCAATACGCTGAGTTCGCGCCCTACCGCAAAGACCCGAACTGCCCGGACTGGCTGGGCGAGGCGCGCGCCGGCCTGATCAAGGACCAACTGCATGGTCAGGCATTGATACGCGCAACCGGGGAGCTGTGTGTCGCCGATCAGTGACAGGCCGACGGCGGTCTCGGTCAGCCATTGACTGCATCAATAGTCACCATTAACTCAATGAAGTTCTCTTAAAAACTCCGGGGCGTAACATCTCCTCCATACCAAACAACTACACCTCGGAGCACACCATCATGAAACGCCAAATCATTCTCAGCATCGCTTTCTCGGTTTTTGCAGTTAACGCTTTCGCCGCGACCTCTGCTCACCCGGTTGTCGCTGAAGGCGGCTCGGATCGTCTGATTGAAAGTCGTGTGGCTGAGGGTGGTTCCGATCGTCTGATCGAAAACCGCGTTGCTGAAGGTGGCTCCGACCGTCTGATCGAAAACCGCGTTGCTGAAGGCGGTTCCGACCGTCTGATCGAAAACCGCGTTGCCTGAATGAATGGCTTCACAGCGGTACCCAACCAAAAGCCCGGCCTAACCCGCCGGGCTTTTTTCTTAAGCTACTTTTAGTACATTCGCATAGCCACCAGTTGATCCTGGCGGCACTATTCAAGTCTTGCGGCAAGCCATCGGGCGACACTGCATGTGCAACACTGAAGCGTTTTACAGAACAACAAAAATACAGGAGTTGAAAATGTCTGAACTGAACCTGCACCCCAACGCCGCACACGCCCTGAAGCTATGGCACGACATGATCCGCAAGGGTGACTTGAGCGCCCTGCCCGAGTTGTTGGACCCGCAAGCAGTATTCCGCTCGCCGATGGCCCACACGCCCTACCCGGGAGCGGCCGTGGTATCGATGATTCTGAACACGGTCGTCAAAGTATTTGAGGATTTTGTCTATCACCGGGAACTGTCGACAGCCGACGGCTTGAGCGTCGTCCTGGAGTTCAGCGCCAAAGTCAGCGGCAAAGAGTTAAAGGGTATCGACATGATCCGATTCAATGAGCAGGGAAAAATCGTTGAGTTCGAGGTGATGGTCCGCCCATTCAGTGCCTTGCAAGCCTTGGGCGAGCAAATGGGACAACGCCTTGGCGCTTATCTGGCGGCCAGCAAAGCCTGATAGCGTTGCATCGTTTGGGGCGAGGTGCTGCGACTTAGCGCCTCGCTTGCGGGGGCAGATCGCGATCAAGGCGCACTGGCAACCCGGAAGAACTGATTGTCGGGCCACACCCTTGGTTCCGGGATCCCGGACTATCCTTTCATGCGGTCGCCGCGTTTGCCTTCTTCCGCGGCGACACCAGAGCAGCCAAATCCGCGTGTCTCCTGATCTGGAGGTATCCCATGAGCGATAGCACCGAAGTCACGTCCTTCACCGGCTGGGCCGCAATGGCGGCCGGCGCGCCACTGGAGCGTTACAGCTACGACCCCGGTCCATTGGGGGATGAGGAGGTGGAAGTCGCCGTGGAATATTGCGGCGTCTGCCACTCCGACCAGTCGCTGATCGATAACGAATGGGGCGTCAGCCACTACCCTTTTATCCCTGGCCACGAGGTGGTCGGCAGCATTGTGCGAGTGGGTGCGCAGGTCCGCGGCCTCCAAGTAGGTCAACGGGTGGGCATTGGTTGGTACAAGGGCAGTTGCATGCATTGCTCCTCGTGCATCGGCGGCGCCCACCATCTGTGCGGCACCGCCAAACCCACCATCATCGGTAGCAACGGAGGCTTCGCTGACCGGCTGCGTTCGCACTGGGCCTGGGCGCTGGCGATACCGGGCGAGCTCGACCCGTCGATGGCCGGGCCGCTGTTTTGCGCCGGTTCGACGGTGTTCAACCCGCTGGTGGAGTTCGGTATCAAACCCACTGACCGGGTCGGCGTGGTGGGCATCGGCGGCCTCGGTCATCTGGCACTGCGCTTCCTCAACGCGTGGGGCTGCGAGGTCACGGCGTTTACCTCGTCGTTGAACAAGACGGACGAAGCCCGGCGCCTGGGCGCGCACAACGTCGTCGCCTCGACCGATACTGACGCGTTGAACGCCATTGCCGGCACCCTGGATTTCCTGCTGGTGACCGCCAACGCCAACCTCGACTGGACGGCCATGCTCGCCACCCTGCGCGGCAAGGGTCGCCTGCACTTTGTCGGTATCGTGCCCGACGCTATTCCCGTGCATGTGTTCAACCTGATTCCTCAACAAAAGACCTTGTCCGCCTCGCCGGTCGGCTCGCCGAGTACCACGGCGACCATGCTGGAATTTTGCGCACGCCATCAGATCCTGCCGCAAGTCGAGCTCTTTCCCATGAGCCGGGTCAACGAAGCGATCGATCACCTGCGCAGCGGCAAGGCGCGTTACCGCGTTGTGCTGGATGCGAGCAAATGACGGACCAACGCCGATATGGAAAACCAGACACCCGAGCCTCAATCCGTCGATAGCCTCATCACCAGCAGCGCGATTTTTATCGTGGCGACATTGGCGCCCGGTGCCGACGCTGCCGATGAAGTGCGCGCCTGGTGTGCAGACATCGCGGGGCTCGTGCGCTCGGTCGGCAAGCGGGTTCCCGGCGGCAATCTGTCATGCGTCTGCGGCTTTGGTGCCACCGTGTGATAACGGGACAGATTCATTTGCTTTGACGCTGTCGGCTGCGCCTCGGCCCCTGCGGCAACGCACAATTTTTACTCGAAACGGCTTATTCCCTGTCTTTCGTATTACGGATGAGGTTGTCCCGTAATTTCACAATGGCTTTCTGCATTTGCACGAAGTCGTCGGGATCAAGATCGGTTTGCGGGAAGCCTTCTTCCGTGAGGCCTTCACGCAGTTTTCGCCCCTCGTTTGTAAGGCTGATGCGTACCTGGCGTTCGTCTTCCGGGTCGCGCTGGCGCAGCAGATAACCCATCGCTTCCAGTTTCTTCAGGATCGGCGTGAGGGTGTTGGATTCGAGAAACAGCTTTTCGCCAAGGCTGCCAACGGTCTGGTTGTCTTCCTCCCACAGCACAACGAGGGTGATGTATTGCGTATAGGTGAGTCCGAGCCGTTCGAGCATTGGCTTGTAAGCCTTGCCGAACGCGAGGTTAGAGGAATAGACCGCAAAACACAGGAAGTCGGAAAGCTTCAAGTCGAGGGCAGCTGTCTTTTTGGTGGATTTCATGAGCATTCTCTGTGGCCAAAGACGGATGGACTGCAAAGCCAGACTATACATCGCATGCGATGGTATCGGAAGTGCTCGTTGTGTTGGCCGTAGTCAACACGGTGATGGCCGACGACTGGTTCACCGGGAATGCTCCTTGAGTTGCACGGTTCGGATCACTTTCACGCACGACGATCAACAATCCGAACCGAGCCATCCTGATCATTACAAGATCAGTACTTCGATGCCTGTGGGCCTGTCACTTACCTCATCAACTTGAACCCTGCCCGGACTTCCTTTGAGAAAAGCTCCGGCTGCTCCCATGCAGCAAAGTGCCCGCCTTTGGGGAGCTCGTTGTAATGCACCAGTTTGGGATAGGCCTTCTGCGACCAACTTTTCGGCGCCGCATACAGTTCATCAGGAAACACACTAACCGCAACCGGGATGTTGACGCCCTTGACGGCGAAGAATGTTGATTTGTTCTCCCAATAGAGCCGCCCTGAGGAAACGGCCGTTTTGGTCAGCCAGAACAACGTGATGTTGTCGAGGACGTCGTCGGGAGTAAGGCCTTCCGGTTGCCCGTCAATGGAACGCGCAATCATCTCGTAGCTTTTAGGATCGTGATCAAGCATGAAGGCCGCCAAACCAACGGGTGAATCATTGAGACCGGTCAGCGACTGAGGCCGATCACCCATCATGATTGCGTAACCGATGTGCTTGTAAGTAGTGGCGAGTTGATCGGCCGCTCGCTTCTCTTCCTCAGAAGACCACTGGGTACCGGGTCGCCGCGAAACAACGCCGCATCAAGTTCAGGTGGAATTACGCCGGGCATGTTCGGGGCATCCCCTGGCGGGAGCTCGCTCAGTGCGCGACCTGGCCGAGAGCGAGTGGGTCAGCGTCCGGCCGGCGGGAGTCGTCGGTAGCGCGGAGAACCATCTGATAGAACTGTTCAAAGCCCAAGGCTTACCCCCTCCGAAGATCGCGATCACGACCTAATCGCTGCTGGAAATCCTGCACATCATTTCCGAGACCGATTACCTGACCATAGAACCCAGCATGCTTCCCGAGATGAAGCTATTTTCCTCGTCGCTCATCAGCATTTCGATTCGGGAGCGTATGCGCTAACACAACCTCCAGGGGATGGCGCAATTGCACGTTGGCCAAGCGCTTTACCTGACTGCGACAGGAGTATCCCGTTGCCAGCGCCTCGCTCTTTTCGTTCAGCTTGCCGGCCCAGGACTGCTCGAAAATGGTCCGCGAGGTGTCCTGGTTTCGAGCTTCGTGGCCATAGGTTCCGGACATGCCGCAACAGCCGGTCGCCTCGGTTTTCAGCTTGAGCCCGAGCCGGGCAAAAACGGCTTCCCATTGCGAAGTGCTGGCAGGGACATTGGTTTTCTCAGTGCAGTGCGCCAACAAACGAAATGTCCCGGTCGCGGGATGCGGCTGTTCAGGCAGCACATCGAAGAGCCACTCCTGAGGCAGCAAGACCGTCGGGCACTCGTTGAGCCCCGGCACTTTCTGATATTCCTGGCGATAGACCAGCGTCATCGCCGGGTCCAGCCCCACCAGCGGGACACCGCAGTCGGCGAGCGCCTTGAGTTGATTGCCGTTGCGGATGGCCGCCTTGGCGAAGGCACCGAGAAAACCCTGCACGTGCAAAGGCTTGCCGTTGGCGCTATAGGGCGCCAGGAACACCCGATAGCCCAGCTGATGCGCCAACTGGATAAAGCTCGCCAGCAGCGGCGTTTCGAAGTAACGGGTAAAGGCGTCCTGCACCAACACCACGCTGCGCTCACGTTGCGCGACAGTGAGCTCGCGCAAGACTGACACACTGGCGACAGCGACCTTGCAGCGGGTCAGCGTGGCCTGCAAGTCATGGCGGTGGATCAACGGACTGTCGAGCATGCCGACCTGTCTCTCAAGCAGGCGGCTCACCCATTTCGAGCCCATTATCGCGTTGTATAAACCTGGCACGTAGGCCATGTAGGGAATGGTGAACTCCAGCGAGCCAATCAGATAGTCGCGCAGCGGGCGTTGATAACGACCGTGGTACAGCTCCAGAAATCGCGAACGGAACTCCGGCACGTTGACCTTGACCGGGCATTGTCCCGCGCAGGATTTACAGGCCAGACACCCCGCCATTGCATCGTAGACTTCATGGGAGAAATCCGCCTCGCCACGTGAGCGCGCCAGGTTATTGCGCAGTCGCGCTGGCAAGCCGCTCAGCCACGCCAACTTGCCTCGGGCCGCTTGCAACACATCGATATTGGCCGCGCCTTGAAGACGCAACCACTCGCGAATCAATGACGCCCTGCCCTTCGGCGAATGCTGGCGTTCACTGGTGGCTTTCCACGACGGACACATCGCATCGTTGGGGTCGTAGTTGTAGCAAGCGCCGTTACCGTTGCAGTGCATGGCGGTGCCGAAACTTTGCCAGACGCGCTCGTCGATTTGCCGGTCCAGATCACCGCGCAGCGTCACTTCGTTGACCTTGAGCAAGCCTTGCGCGGCATCCGGCGGCGTGCAGATCTTGCCGGGGTTGAGCTGATTGTGCGGGTCGAACACCCCCTTGAGTGATTGCAGCGCCGGGTACAGTTCGCCAAAAAACGCGGGGACATATTCCGAGCGCAACCCCTTGCCGTGCTCGCCCCACAGCAGGCCGCCGTATCGCCGGGTCAGCTCGGCCACGGCATCGGAAATCGGCTTGACCAGCGCGGCCTGGGCCGGGTCTTTCATGTCCAGCGCCGGACGTACATGCAACACACCGGCATCGACGTGACCGAACATGCCATAGGCCAGGCCATGGCTGTCCAGCAAGGCGCGGAACTCAGCGATGTAGTCAGCCAGTTTCTCCGGCGGCACAGCGGTGTCTTCGACGAAAGGCTGTGGGCGAATCTCGCCGTCGACGTTGCCCAGCAACCCCACCGAGCGCTTGCGCATGGTGTAGACACGGCTCACGGCCTCGGCACCTTCGGCCAGCGTGTGGCCCAGGCGCTCGATCGTCGTGTCGGTCTGCAGATGCTCGACGAAGGACACCACGCGAGCGTTCACCTCCAGCGCGTCGTCGCCGCTGAATTCAACCAGGTTGATGCCCAGCGTCGGACGCCTGGCGTCGCTCGGAAAATACTCGGCAACGCTGTGCCAGACGATGTCTTTCATCGCCAGCAGCAGCACCTTGGAATCCACGGTTTCGATGGACAACGGCTTGTGCGCCAATAACGCATTGGCGTCGCGCAGTGCGTCCATGAAGCTGCCGTAGCGCACGTTCACCAACACTGAGTATTTGGGAATCGGCAGCACGTTGAGCTTGGCTTCGACGACGTAGCCCAACGAACCTTCCGCGCCGCACAAGACGCTGTTGAGGTTGAAACGGCCCTGCTCGTCGCGCAGGTGCGCCAGGTCGTAACCGGTCAGGCAGCGGTTGAGTTTGGGGAACACCGACTCGATCAGGTCAGCCTGGGTTTCCTGAATGTGCCGCGCAGTCCGGTACACCTCGCCGATGCGCCCGGGTTGCGTGCAGGCCACTTCCAGCTCCGCGTCGGACAGAGGCTGGCTGTGCAGACGCTCGCCACCGAGCAGCACACTGTGCAGTTCCAGGACGTGATCGCGGGTCTTGCCATAGGTGCAACTGCCCTGGCCGCTCGCGTCGGTGTTGATCATGCCGCCGACGGTGGCGCGGTTGGACGTCGACAGCTCCGGGGCGAAGAACAGCCCGTGGGGTTTTAGCGCGGCATTGAGCTGGTCCTTGACCACGCCCGCCTGCACCCGCACCCACCGCTCGGCGACGTTGATTTCGAGGATAGTGTTCATGTGTCGCGACAAGTCGACCACGATGCCATCAGTCAATGACTGGCCGTTGGTGCCGGTGCCACCGCCGCGCGGGGTCAGCTTGATCTGGCGAAAGCGTGGTTCGGCCATCAGGGTCGCGATTCGTGCAATGTCGTCTGCGTCCAGGGGAAACACCGCCGCTTGAGGCAGCCGCTGATAGATGGAGTTGTCGGTCGCCAGCACGGTGCGGGTGGCGTAGTCGGCGCTGAGCTGACCGCGGAAGCCGCTGGCACGCAGGGCTTGTAGAAATTCCGGGTACTGTGCCGCGAGTGCAACGGTGGGCAACTGAGCGATCATCGCAGGCTGTTCTCTTGTCGGTCTAATCACGGGAAAAATCAAAACACTTGTCGCCCGAGCATTAATGGGTCAGCCTCAGGTCGTTGGCTGCGCCAATGATCCTGCAGGTTCTGGCGCCGGACAAACGGATAATCCTGCCGCTATCGATGACTTTTACGAATGAATTACCGTCACCTCACCCCTTCGATGTCGTTGCTGCTGGCCTTTGAAGCCGCTGCCCGCCATGAAAGCTATACCCGCGCCGCGATGGAACTGTCACTGACCCAAAGCGCCGTGAGCCGGCAAGTTCAGGCGCTGGAACAGCAACTGGGCCTGACGCTGTTCCGCCGTGAAGGCCGGCAAGTGCAGCTGACCGATGTCGGTCGTCTTTATCAGCGGGAAATGAGCGAAGCGCTCGGACGCATCCGCAGCGCCACGCTGCAGGCCATGGCCTATCAATCGGGCAGCGGCACCTTGCGCCTGGCCACGTTGCCGACCTTCGGCTCGAAGTGGTTATTGCCGCGCCTTCATGACTTCTACAAAACCCATCCCGGCATGCTGGTGCACATCAATTCGCGGATCGACGCCATCGACTTCGAAACCAGCGGCATCGATGCCGCGATCGTCGTCGGCAGTGCCGATTTGCCCGGCCTGATCAGCCATCGCCTGCACACCGAAGAACTGATGGTGATCATTTCTCCACAAGCGGCCGAACGTCATGTCACCTGGACGCCGGAGCGCATTGGCGAACAGACGCTGCTTAACGTCGCGAGCAATGCCAACGTCTGGGGCGAGTGGTTCGGTCACCACGGCCTGCCCCATCGAAAGATGCGGCTGGGGCCGAGTTTCGAACTCACCTCACACTTGATCCAGGCCGTCAGGGCCGGCATCGGCATCGGTCTGGTGCCGCGTATTCTGGTGGCCGATGAGCTGGCCAGCGCCGAGCTGATCAGCCTCGACCAGCCCTTCGCCAGCCAGCGCAGTTACTACCTGACTTACCCGCCGCGCAATGAGGCGCTGCCATCACTCGTCGCGTTTCGCACCTGGTTGCTGGAACAGATCTGACAGGATCAGCGCCCGAGAAACGCGTAGCCATAACCCACAACCTTAGCGTCTTCGCCGTAGCCACCGAGGAACGAAACACCGACCGGCAGGTTGCCCTTGATGGTGCCTGCCGGAACGGTGATCTCGGGAAATCCTGTCGCGGAGGCAATGTACGACGATGCGTAGGTATCACCGGTTTTGCACACGTAACTGTCATCGGACACGCCGTGAACCACCGACGCCGGGCAATTGATGGTCGCGAAGAACAGGCTGTCCACGTTGTTCTTCTTCATGATGCCCATCAGCTCCGCGCGCAACTGCGGAATCTTCCGGGAGAGGATGGAGATGTACTGCGGCGAATCGGTGCTGCCGGCATTCGCTACCGTTTCCAGTCCGGCCAAGCGTGCCGGGTTCATGCCATGCGACCCGTTTTCCGCCTGATTTTTCCTGGCCAGGTCGAGAAACTGTGCAAGAGTTCGCGGTTGGCTCGGGTTGAGGGTGGCAAGGTAACGTTCGAATTGCGGTTTGAATTCACTCTCGCCAACGGGGCCGAGCACATCGTTCCATAGGGTTTCAAAGGCTTTTGGCAGTTCGATGGAGACGACATTCGCCCCCCGCTTGCCGAGGGTTTCCTGCGCCGACTTGAACACCGCGTCCACCTCCGGATTGGCGCCTTTGAAGTTGGTGATCACCCCGATAGTCTTGCCTTGCAGAGAGGAACGGCTCAGCGCTGGCTCGAACTGTATTTTGTCTGCGACCAGATTCAGGGTCGCCGGATCAGTTTTGTCCTGGCCCTTGATCGCGTCCAGCACGATGGCCTGATCCAGCACGTTGTTGGTAATGACGCCACCGGTATCAAACGCGAGCGACAGCGGAATGATGCCGCTGCGACTGATCAACCCCAGCGAAGGTCGGAAACCCACTGTGCCTGTGACGCTGGCCGGGGCGCGGATCGAGCCGCTGGTGTCCGACCCTAGCGCAAAGGGTGCAAACGCTGCGGCCACAGCGGCGGCAGAACCGCTGCTGGAGCCAGAGGCATCACGCTTGGTATTTTTCGGATTCAGCGTCTGGCCACCAAACGAGCTGTAGCCAAACCAGCCAAAGGACGCGGCCAATTCCGACAGGTTGGCTTTGCCGAGCAGAATCGCTTGCCCGTCGATCAGCTTCTTGACGGTGAAGGCATCCTGGCTCGGCACGGACGAACGCAGGACAAAGGAGCCACCGGAGGTGACCATACCGGCGGTGTCGAAGTTATCCTTTACCACGAATGGAATGCCGGCCAGCGCTGCATAGTTGGCCTTTGGGTTTTTCGCCCGTTCGGCATCCCACTTCCGGGCTTGATCGATCGCCTGTTCATTGACCGTCACCAGCGCATTGATGTGTTGGCCTTGGTGATTGTTCGCTCGGATGTTATCCAGATAATGCTGGACCAGTTCCTCGGAACTGAGGGTCCCGTCATCCAGTGCATGACGCATATCCGCCAGGGTCATACGGTCGATACCGTCATCCGCCTGAGCACTTGCCGCCAGTAGCAAAAACGAGCACACCACCAACTTTTTATTCAACTGCATGGGTCAGTCTCCTAGTGAATGACAGGCGAACGAAATGAGCTCACGGCCCCAGCGATTGGGATGAGCGTTACAAATAAGCAGGATAAAAAGAGGCCAGCGATGTTCAGCTGGCCCTGACCGTCATGATGAAGCCGAGTGGCTTCAACACCACCAAGGAATACCTAGAGCAACTGGTTCTTTTGCAGAAATTCCTTGGACACGCTTTCGATCGATTCACGGCCGACGTCGACACGGGAATTGAGGCCGGCAATGGTGTCGTCGTCCAGCTTGGAAGACAGCGCGTTCAGCAACTCTCCGATCTTCGGATTCTCCTTAAAGACTTCAGTCCGGATGACAGGGGTCAACGCATAGCTGGGGAAGAAGCCTTTGTCGTCTTTGAGCACCACAAAGCCAAAAGCCGGTATCCGCCCATCGGTGGACAGGACCAATGCCAGATCGACCTGACCGTCCCGGAGCGCCTGATAGGTCAGCCCGCCGTCCATGCGAACGATGTTCTTGCGCTCGAATTCAAACTTGTACGTCTCTTGAAGTGGGCGCAGGCCATCGGGCCGTGAAAAGAATTCAGCATTCGATGCGAATTTATAGGATTTGCCTGCTTCGATATTCTTCGCAAGATCACTGATGGAGACGACGCCATCCTTCTCGGCCTCTGCCTTGCGCATGGCAAATGCGTAGGTGTTGTTGGCCTTGGAAGGGTTCAACCAAGTGATGCCCTTTTGCGCATCAAGCTCGCTGATCTTCTTGTAGGTTTCGTCAGCGCTAAGTTTGTCGGTGACTTTGTTGTAAGTGATCAGCGAAGTGCCGGTGTATTCCCAATACACATCCACCTGACCATTCTCTTGCGCCGCGCGCAGTACCGATGACCCCAGGTCCGGGCGTTTATCGACACTGTAGCCATTGGCACGCAGTAATTGAGCGGTCATCTCGGCAACCAGTTGCTGCTCGGTAAACTTCTTGCCACCGACCACAATCGTGCTGTTGGCAGAAGCGCTGCCTACACCACCTGAAACAAGACTCAGGGTAACGACCAGACTGGCCAGCATTCGATAAATCATCATGCACCTCGTATTATTGGTTTAGGTCTTTGGTCTTCAGATTCATTCGCGCCCGGCCAACCTCAGGCCCCGTGACACTGCAAAGTTTTGAATCAAGCCGCAGCCCAGATCGACTGCAATCGCCAACAGCGCGGTCGATACGGCACCGGCCAACATCATGCCGAAGTCATTCAGGTCGATCCCGGTAAAGATCAACTCGCCCAGCCCACCGCCCCCGACCAGGAAGGCCAGCGGCGCAGTCCCGACGTTAATCGCCAGCGCCGTGCGGATGCCTGCGAAAATCACATTCATCGCATTCGGAATTTCGACTTTCCACAGCGTTTCCCGTGGCGTCATGCCCATGGCCTCGGCAGCTTCGACCAAGTGCTGCGGCACCGCGCGCAAGCCTTCATAGGTGTTGACGGCCACGGGCAACAACGTGGCGACAAACAATCCGATGATGGCCGCCCCGCTGCCCACGCCAATAAAACTCATGGCCAAGGCCAACAGCGCGAGCTTGGGGATCGCTTGCCCGACATTGAGGAACTGCATGGTGGCCATGGCGTAACGCTGGTTCGCCGGACGGCTCATCCAGACGCCCAACGGCAGCGCGATGGCCAGGGCCAGCGCCCCGCTGACCGCCACGATCTGCAGATGCTGGACCGTCAGGTAGCTGATGTCGCCCCAGTAAAACTGCAGCCCTTGCCACAATTTGATGAGAAAGTCAGGCATCGTCAGTGCACCGCCGGAGTAATGTTTTCAACAAGCCGCGCCAGGATGTCGGCCTGGTGGACATAGCCGATGAAGCGTCCGTCGCTGTCATTGCAGGCGGCCCAGTCCTGGCCGCGCCCCAGCAGTTGCGAAAGCACTTGGCGCAGATCATCTCCAGGCTTGACGATCAGGTGTGAGTGCGATGCGATGCCGCTGGTGCCACCCACGATCTGCATGTGTTCGCGCGGCGCGATCTTGCTCACGACGTCAGCCGCGCGCAGCAGGCGCAAGCGTTTCATGATCCGGTCGCCGCCCATGAAGTTCGCCACGAACTCGCTGTTCGGCCGGGCCAGCAGATCATCCGAGCTGCCGAATTGCTGGATTTTGCCGTTGTGAAACAACGCGACGCAGTCCGCCATCTTCACCGCTTCATCGATGTCGTGACTGACAAACAGCACGGTCTTGTTGACGAGGCGCTGGATACGCATGAATTCGTCCTGGATCACTTCCCGGTTGATCGGGTCGATCGCGCCAAACGGCTCATCCATCAACATCACAGGCGGATCCGCTGCCAAGGCCCGGGCTACCCCTACCCGCTGCTGCTGGCCGCCCGAAAGTTCACACGGGTAGCGCTTGAGGAATTTGGACGGTTCCAGCGCGACCACTTCCAGCAACTCCGCGGCTCGCTTGCGGCTTTTGCTCTTGTCCCATCCCAACAGATTAGGCACGACGCATATGTTTTCCTCGACGGTCATGTTCGGGAACAGACCGACTTGCTGAATCACGTAGCCGATGGAGCGCTTGAGGGTGACACTGTCCAGTTCGCAGGTGTCGCGACCACCGATGCGGATCGTGCCTGAGGTGGGCGTGATCAGTCGGTTGATCATTTTCAACGTCGTGGTTTTACCGCAGCCCGACGGCCCAAGCAGTACGCAGATCTGCCCCTCTTCAACATTGAATGAGACATCTTCTACTGCAGTGATTGAGCCGAATTTCTTGTTTAAATTTTCGATCTGGATCACGTCGTAGCTTCCTTCATTCGGCCATTGGCCACTTTGTTCTTGTTCAGGCCTTTTGGCGTCAGGAGGCGCTGTAAGCCGTAGAGCGCGTAATCGGCTGCAATGGCAATTACGCTGATGACGATCGCACCGGCCAACAGCTGTCGGGTATCCGATTGAGCGATGCCACGAATGATGAGACTGCCCAGGCCACCCGCGCCGATGTAAGCCGCGATGGCCGCGATGCCGATGTTGATGACGGTCGCCATCCTGACGCCCGCCATGATCAGCGGGACCGCAATCGGCAGCTCAACTTTGCGCAGCCGTTGCCAGGTCGACATCCCCATGCCGATCGCCGCTTCGCGCAACGCGGGGTCGATGTTGGAGATCGCGGTGGTGGTGTTGCGGATGATGGGCAGCTGGGAATAGAGAAACAGCGCAATGACCGCCGGCACGACGCCGATTCCATAACCAATCAGGGACAGAGCCGGAATCATCAGCCCGAACAGCGCGGCAGAAGGAATGGTCATCAGGACAGCGGCGAAAGCCAGGACCCAACGGCGCGTTCTGGGGTGCTGGGATATTGCGATCCCGACAGGCACGCCGGTCAGAATCGCCAGCCCCACCGCTACCGCCACGATGAGAAGGTGCTGCCCGAGTAGCAGACTGATCAGCCCGCCGTTTTCCAGAATGAAACTCAAGGTTTCCATGGTTGATATGCCTTCTGTACGTCATTGTTATTTTTGTCGGCCGTGCATCTGGAAGTGAACGCCGGATCTTGTAGCAAACATTACCGCGCTACCGTAGGCAGCTTGAGCTTTGAGTTCGACGATTTCTATCAAAAAACCGACGTCACGAGGCACGTCAACGAGCAATGCAAGGTGAAGGGTTGATTGAAGAAGAAATTATGCAGGATCACCAAATTTCCAAGGCTAGTCGGAGCGCACCGCCTGTCGGGGCGAGTCATTAGCTTGCTATGCGGTTTTGCGGGGAGGATCGGCTCAGCCGTTTTTCGGGGGGAATAGCGGTTATTGAGCGACGCGCTCAGTGACCGCAATCAGGAATGAGCATCATCAAATTTCCGCCGCTCTTCTCCAGGTGTGCAGCCCCACACCCGACGGTAAGCCGCGCCCAGATGTGATGCCGAGACGAACCCACAGCTGTAGGCAATGGACGCAATGGGCTGGGTACTCTCACGCAGCAATCGGCGTGCTTCGTTAAGCCTGAGTTCCAGATAGAATTTTTTCGGTGTCATTCCGAAGTGCTGATGCCACAACCGCTCCAATTGACGGTGCGACAGATTGCACCGGTCGGCGATTTCTTCGATGCCGACAATGTTCTCCAGATTGTCTTCCATGAAGGCGATGGCGGCCGTCAGCCTGCGATCGTGAATCCCGAACCGCCACTGAATCGACATCCGCTGATGTTCTTCCGGGGCTCTTATCCTGGCGTGCAGAAATTGCTCGGCGATGCTTGCGGCCAGCTGATTGCCGAAATCAAGCGCGATTTGCGCTAGCATGAGGTCGATGGCCGCCGTCCCCCCGGCACACGTCCAGCGGTTGCCATGGTTGACGTACAGCTCTTTGGTCACTTCGATCGAGGGGAATTCCTCCGAAAATTGACCGATGGACTCCCAGTGCAACGTGCAGCGCTTTCCTTCGAGTAGCCCGGCCCGTGCGAGGATGAACGTACCGGTGCTCAGTGCGCCGACAGTTATCCCGCGAGACGCTGCGCGTTGTAGGAAACGCAGCATTCTCGGCGGCTTCTGATGTTCGATGTCGAGGCTTGCCAGGACAAAAACGCGATCCAGCTCCGGAGCCTGATCAACCGGCATGGTCTGGATTTCGATGCCGCTGCTGGAGCTGACCGGCCCACCGGATTCCGTGAGCAGGGCCCACTCATAAAGTGTTTTTCCGGACAACCGATTCGCCGCGCGCAAAGGCTCGCTGGCTCCTGCCAGGGCCATCATGGAGAACTGAGGGAGAATGAGCAGCCCGATTCGCTTGGTTGTGTAGCTATTCACAGACGTCGCTGATTCGCTGGGGGCTGCCATCGCCAGATCCTTTCATGGGTAGTTCCAGCCGTTCAAGTGAACAGCTTAGGCCAGCCCGAGAGAGTGGCTTTGGACACGCCATGTTAGGGGTTGAGCACGCATTCAGCCAGACTCAATCGTTGCGACAGCGAACGAGCCAAGCCGAAGCGTTACGACAGATCGCAATGACGGGGAAATGCAGCGCGACGACTTGAAAGCCGCTGTGAGACCTCGTCGCCCGAGGTCTCACATGATAATGGCGAGCGGATCAGCCGCGCGCTCGGATGGCCTCATCGATGCTCTGGATCATCGACTTGAACACAGGGCTGTCGACCTGATTCTGCTGGCCATGTTGCATGTGCGAAATAATCAGCGCGCTGGGGCCTGCATCACCCGGGTAGTTCTGGTGCAGACGCACCGACTCCGAGGGCATGTGCAACGTGTTGTCGGCGCCGTGGATGATCAGTGCAGGCGGGAAGCCTTTTGCACCTTCGATGGACTGCTCCGGGTCATACGCCACATAAGACTTGTAGGACTTCGCCGTCACGTGGGTGCAGCCAGGCCAACGGTCCGCGCCACCGGCTTCGGTGTAGCCGCCCAACTGCTGATCAACGTAAGCCTGAGTTTCAGGATCCAGTGGGTAGTAACCGAGACGGGTCGCCTCCGTTCCGGTGTCGAACGGAGGGATCGGCGCGTCATCCGCGAGTTGGTGAATGGCGGCATCGGCCGCGCCTTTGTCTGCACGCAAGGCTTGCAGCTTACGGATGTTGGTGTAGCTCATCGGCACCCAGAAACGGATCTGCTCACCTCCTGCGGCGGCCAGTTCAGCCACTGCACCGAGGCTCGCCACCGAACCCATCGCCCAGGACGCCACAACCGGCATCTCACCGAAATTCTCGCGAGCCCATTCAATGGCACCGAGGACTTCATCTTTCTGGTCTTCGAGGATGACATTGGTGATCTCAATGTCACCGGCCTTGATCGTGTTGCGGATGTGTTTGTTAGAGAAGAAACCCGCCACGTCGTAGGTCATGACGCGATAACCACGAGCTGCCAGAGCGCGGCCGAACAGTTGGCCGTACATCGTGACCCCGCCAGTGAAGCCGGAGTTGAAGATGACAGGCGGAATCGACGCGTCGATCTGTTCTGGCTGAAACACCGTGCCTTTGAGGTTCAGGGTTCCATCACCGTACTTGACGGCAAAGTTGATTTCTTTTGTTGTAATGTTCGTCATCACTGGATATCTCGAAGTTAAGGCGTGGGCGTAGATCAACTAACCAACTGGCCAGAAGCTCCCCGGAGAAGTTGGCCAACTGGAATGTGGGTTTCTTTCGAAACATGATTTGCAACGGCATCGACAAAGTTAAAAGCTTTGTTCAAGTCAAACAGAGCGGAGTACGGCGCAACCAGGTTGTCAGTCCCGACATGCGGTGCATCCGTTGCTTCCAGAAGAATCTTGTCCGCACCGACGGCACAAACAATTTGCGTCACGAAACGAGCTGTTTCCTCGGGATAGACGGAAGTGCGATAGCCAGGGCCTTTGAACCACACGTTGCCTCGTTCTCGCGCTTCAGTGAGCAGCGCGACGAAAGCCGGCTCAGTGATGTCACGCTCACTGTGACAAGTGCCCAGGTGATCGATAATGACCCGCACACCACGAGGGATCTGGTGCAATACGCGCAGATTCGTCTCGGCTTCTTTCGCGTAAATGTGCAGATGCTGATGCGGTAGCAGCCGGTCATAAAACGCCGACCATTGGCCATCGCTAAACCGTGCATCAGACACCGTTTCAGGCTTGGCATCGTGCAAAACGATTCGAGCGCCCACCACCTGCGGATGAGAGAGACGCTCTTGCGTGGCGTAAGCAGGATCTGCCTTGATCGTCCCCACCAATTTGACACCCCCATAACGCTGCGGGTTGGCGGCCTGGAGATTCCTGAGCTCGTCGAACGAAACAAACACGTTTTCCGAATCGGGCAAGATACTTAAATGGACGTTATTGAGCAGCGTCGGCGCAATCCCGGCATCGATCAATGCATCCAGATAAGCCGTCAGCGGATGCGGCTCCGGTAACGCATAAGGCAGCGAACCGGCCACTCGGTGGAGGTCTTGCGACGTATAGAAATGAACGTGACTGTCTATTCTTTTTATCAGCGGCAGCATGATTTTTGTTTCCTGCTTTTGTGCGAAAACAATAATCGTCGTCAGCGCCTCGTCGCTCCCGCCAACTCGACGTGTAGTATCAAAATTTCGCCATGCGTGAATTTTGTGAGTCTGGGGGCGGTAGAAATCAGTGGAGAATTTTTAAGGCGGAAGTAGCGCCTGGGGGCTTTGTTGCACGGGTGACGGGTTTTGGAGTCGTAAAAATGAAGGTCGGGGCGGTTGATGGGTGAGAGGTCCGTCAGGGCGATGGCGAAAAATTGATGGGGTTTAGACTGCCTGCTTTCTGGATTCAAGCTCCGACGACGATTGAGCTAAAGCTAATGATGAAAGTTATGCGAGCCGGTCCGATGTGGGCTTTAATGTCCGTGCTTATATGCAGCCTCACTAGCTTCGACTCCCTACGAAGGGATGCGCCTGACGGAGAGTTCAGGTTGCTATGCACTTGTCTAATCAAGGAAGAAACGACATTGAAAAAAGCTTTCGGCGCCCTGCTGTTGACCTGTCTGACTACTATCGCACTCGCTGATGAGAATCCTGTCGGCTTCCAATCTTTCACACTGCCGGACTCGCACAGTGACCGCTCACTGGAGATGGTCGTTTGGTACCCCAGTACAACTATCGCAGCCACACAATTGATCGGCGATGATGCGGTGTTTGTCGGTGCTTCTGCCGTTCGTAATGCGCCGCCAGCTGCTGGCAAGCATCCATTGCTGGTGCTCTCCCACGGATACAGGGGGAACTGGAGCAACCAGATCTGGCTTGCCAGTGCTCTGGCGCATAGGGGTTACATCGTCGCCGCAATCAATCACCCTGGCACCACCACTCATGACCGTAGCCCTCAAGCAGCAGCGCAGTTATGGCAGCGGCCCGTTGATTTGACGCGAGCCATTGATAGCGTCACGACTCAACCTGAAAAATTCGGCTTGGTTGCCAATGGCCGAATTGCAGTAGTGGGCCATTCACTCGGCGGCTGGACCGCCCTGGAGATCGCCGGTGCTCGTTTCGATCCAGACCGCTTCGCCCATGACTGCAAAGCCCACCCACAGTTAGCAAGTTGCACCGTCTATGGAAAGATGAACCCCGCAAGCACCTCAGAATCAAAGGCCGCGTTGGCCGCCGATTGGCGCGATAAGCGCGTCACTGCGGTGGTTACATTGGACCTGGGGCTTTCACGGGGTATGACCGATGAAAGCCTGGCCTCGCTGCCGGTACCAACGCTGGTGATCGCTGCCGGCGTACCGTCGCGCGAGCTTCCCGCTGAGTTGGAGTCTGCCAACCTGGCCAAACGCCTGCCTGCGGCGTCAAGCCGTTACGTCGAAATCAGCGACGCAAGCCATTTCAGCTTTTTGTCGGTGTGCAAACCTGGCGCGGAGGTAATGCTCGAAGAAGAAGTTCCAGGCGATGGCATGATTTGCCGGGATGGCGACGGCGCTCGCCCGCGCAGGGTGATTCAACAGCAGATTACATCGCAGATAGCAGAGTTTCTTCAGTCATCTATCTACACAGAAGGCAGTTTGTAAAATCGTGGTACGAGCACTGCCGCAGCTCAACCAAAAAACCGTTGGAGCAGTTTCAACCCCCGCGCAATCTGTCTGAACGGTTGGCCAGGGATGAGCGCTCTGGGTCGAAAGCAGCCGGTCGCGATGGGCAGAAAACGGCCAGAAGCGACCAGTCGGCACCGCAAAAAACTATACAGATACATTCGTACCTCTAAAGTCCCGGAATACGCTCCACCCAAAAACATGCCTTTGATCTACGCCGATATTTCCATGCACCGGACTCCGGTGTCGTTTACAGCACGCGAAGAGGGGTTAGAGCAGCCCTTAGACGAGTGTCTACGGTCGTGACTCTTCCCTCTCGCCCCACTGCCCTTCACATCCCTCCCTGCTGCGTACCCTACACCCTCACGCCGGATCCAAAGACTCGACCACTCCCTTATCCTCACCCAGGAACCCGCCGCTTTGATGCTGCCAAAGCCGCGCATAGACGCCGTTCTTCCCAAGCAATTCGGTGTGGGTGCCCTGTTCGATGATGCGTCCGTCATCCATGACGATGAGCCGGTCCATGGCCGCGATCGTGGACAGCCGATGGGCTATCGCGATCACGGTCTTGCCCTGCATCATCTCATCAAGGCTTTCCTGAATGGCGACTTCGACTTCCGAGTCCAGCGCGCTGGTGGCCTCGTCAAGCAGCAGGATCGGGGCGTTCTTGAGCATCACACGGGCAATCGCGACGCGTTGGCGCTGGCCGCCCGACAGCTTGATGCCGCGCTCACCCACAAGGGTGTCGTAGCCGGTATGGCCTTGCCGGTCGCTCAGTTGGCTGATGAACTCATCGGCCTGAGCATTGGCCGCGGCACTGCGAATTTGCGCGTCGGTCGCATCTGGACGGCCGTAGGCGATGTTGTCGCGAATGGAACGGTGCAGCAGGGAGGTATCCTGCGTGACCATGCCAATGGAGCCGCGCAAGCTTTCTTGCGTCACGTGTGCGATGTTTTGGCCGTCGATGCGAATCACCCCGCTGTCGACGTCATAGAAGCGCAGCAACAGGTTGATCAGCGTGGATTTGCCGGCGCCAGAGCGGCCAACCAGGCCAATTTTCTCGCCCGGGCGAATGCTCAGGCTCAGGCCATCGAGCACCTGGCGTTCGCCATTGTAGTTGAAGCTCACATTATCGAAGGTTACCGCGCCGCCGGAAGTCACTAGCACGCCCGCACCCGGCGCATCCTGCACCTTGGCGCCTTGGGTCAGCGTCGCCATGCCATCCTGTACGGTGCCGATGCTCTCGAACAGCGAGGTCATTTGCCACATGATCCAGTGCGACATGCCATTGATCCGCAACGCCATGGCGGTGATTGCCGCCACGGCACCTGCGCCGACCTCACCCTGGTGCCATAGCCACAGGGCATAACCCCCTGCTGCCATGATCAACACCACCACCAATGCCTGGTTGACGATCTCGAACTGGCTGACCAGGCGCATCTGGCGAAAGCCGGTTTGCTTGAAATCCTCCATCGCTGCACGCGCGAAATGCGCTTCACGATTGGAGTGGGAGAACAGCTTCACCGTAGTGATGTTCGTGTAGGCGTCCGAGATACGCCCGGTCATCATCGACCGCGCATTGGCCTGTTCTTGCCCGACTTTCCCCAGGCGGGGCACGAAGTACAGCATGGCCAGCCCGAACAACACGACCCAGGCAACGAAAGGCAGCATCAGTTTCAGAGCGAAGCCGCCGGCCAGTGCGATGATCGCAATGAAATACACCCCGATCCCGGGTGCGATCTCGATAAGGGTGAATAGCACGTCGCGCACCGCTAGCGCAGTCTGCATCACCTTGGTAGTGACTCGGCCGGAAAACTCATCGGAAAAAAATGAAAGGCTTTGCCGCAGCATCAGGCGATGGAAGTCCCAGCGCAGCCGCAACGGCAAGTTAATCGCCAATATCTGGTGCTGCACCATGGTGCGCAACGCTACCAGCCCGACACTGGTCACCATGACGATGCCTATGCCCCACAACACGCGACTTTCCTGCGCAGCCGCTTCACCGCCTGCCTGCCAGATCGAGAGCAGATCCACGACCTGCCCGAGGAAGGAAAACAGCCAGGCTTCGTAAATCGAGACACCGGCACTGAGCAGCGCAAGCGCAAGGATGTAACCGCGGGCGCCCCGCGTACAGGCCCACAGGAAGCGAGCCAGGCCGTCGGGTGGCGGTGGTACCTCGTCAGGAGGAAAGGGGTCGAGTCTTCGTTCAAACGCACGAAGCATGGTGTTCTCCAAAACAAACAAGTTGAGGAGAGTCTGCCATTGAACGGTTGCTTTGAGGGTTTTGTGACGTTGAGATCGCTCGTGAACCGCAGAAGGCCCTTTTATCGATTACAACGCAATGCGTCGGAACGGCTAAGCTTTTTCGAATGAACCTCGTCTTTCAAGGGAGATTCCATGAGCAGCGCCCCCCTGTCTGAACTTGATGCCGCGCTACCCGGTTTGGCTCGCAAGATCCGCGTGCTGGATGCCCTGTCCTGGCCGGATGGAGTCGAGGAAATTTTCCTGGCGCATTGGCGCGACGGAAAAGCAGAATTGCCGAGAGTCGAATTGCACCCCCGCGAGCACAGCGCCGACATCGTTGCTCTGGAAGCTTTTATTGGGCGTTGCGATCAGGGGCATCCAGCCGGTAACTATCTCGCCATGACAGCGCGTAGCTATGCCACGGCTGGACGCATGCTCGGTGCGATTGGCACGCCCGCCTTTACTCAATATTCATCCGCCTTGTACCGGCGCCCGGATTTCTATTATCCGAACCAGAAACTCAGCATGCTGGACGCGGCCCAGTTCTTTCTCACGACCACCAACGCCCTACTGGGTGGTGCCCGGATTCCACCGACTCAGGCAGAGATACCGGCCGAGGCCTTCGCCGCCTGGATGCAGCCGGAATTGGACCGTTTCTTCGGCAAGGGCCGGGTCACGGTCGTGCTCGACCCGACCCTTGCTGCCAAGGCGATCGCCGGGGCAAGCCGCATTCGCCTGCGTACCGGTGCACTGTTCTCTGAACTGGACAAGAATCAGTTATTGCAGCATGAGGCCTTCGTGCATGTCGCGACCGCACAAAATGGCGCGCTCCAGCCCAACCTCAAAAGTCTGGGTTTGGGAGCGCCACGCACGACTCAAACCCAGGAAGGCATTGCCACCCTGGCAGAACTGTTCACTGGCAGTATGGACATCAGTCGATTGCGCCGCCTGGCCCTGCGCGTGCTTGCGGTCCAGCAAGCGTTGGACGGCGCCGATTTCATACAGGTATTCGAGGGTTTTCTTGCCGCCGGCCAGTCGCAAGAGGAGTCCTTCCGCTCAACCCAGCGGGTCTTCCGTGGCGCCAACCTGCGTGGTGGTTCGGCGTTTACCAAGGATGCCGCCTACCTGACGGGCTTGCTGGGTGTCCATACCCTACTGCGCATCGCGATCCGCGACAATCGACCGGAACTGGTGGGTCATTTGTTTGCGGGACGCCTCAGTCTGGCTGATACCGTACGCTTGGCTCCTCTATTCGAGTCCGGCTGGCTCCGGGGGCCAACCCATCTACCGGCCTGGGCCAGCGATCTACGTTTACTCGCCGCCAACCTGGCCTTCTCCGCTTTTATCGCCCAGATAAAATTGGATGTGCTCGATCTAGAGGTGCTCATGGCATTTTCAGATGAACACGAAAACGATGCCAGCGCCATGTGATCACGGTACCTGCCAATTGAACGTTATCTGAAAGAGGAACGAACACACCTAGCATCCGGTGGCGCACGCATAGGTAACGACGCAAGGCGTTGTAGTCGTTAGGACGTAACACCGGGAGTCTTTAAACGCGCCCCTTCAAACATGTTTAAGGCAGTGCGTTCCGATCACTGCGCCAGTCGCATGCTTCTAACAACCGGACTGACTCAACAACGGCAAAAATAGCTCCGATTCATGATCACTTCGAGCGGTAGGTACGGGTCGTACCATGGCCCCGGTCGCAGGAATTTGAAATGCACGGCGTTGCTCGACAGAATGGCGCCCCGATTCGGCCAAAGTGCCGGACGTCCGTGGTGAATAGGGGTTGCGGTTGAACGAACAGACATTGTCCATGCGCCTGGAACGCGTGGCGGCGCATGTGCCAGCCGGTGCGCGCCTGGCCGATATCGGCTCGGATCACGGCTACCTGCCGGTGGCGTTGATGCGTCGTGGCGCCATCGCATCGGCGGTGGCCGGCGAGGTGGCATTGACGCCGTTCCGCTCGGCCGAACGCACCGTGCGCGAGAGCGGCCAAGGCCTGCGAATCACCGTGCGCCTGGCCAATGGCCTCGCGGCAATCGAGACGGGAGACGGGATCACGGCGATCAGCATCTGCGGCATGGGCGGCGAGACGATCCGCGACATCCTCGACAGCGGCAAGGCGCACCTGAGCGGCCAGGAACGCCTGATCCTGCAGCCCAACGGCGGCGAGCAGCCATTGCGCCAATGGCTGATGGACAACGGCTACCGCATCCTCTGCGAGGAACTGCTGCGGGAAAATCGGTTCGACTACGAAATCATCGTCGCCGAGCGCGCCGCTCCGGTGACGTACAGCGCCGAGGAGCTGTACTTCGGCCCGCTGCAGATGCAGGCACGCAGCCCGGCGTTCCTGCTCAAGTGGCAGCGCATACTGCGCCACAAGCAACAGACCCTGACCCACTTCGCCCGGGCGCGGCAGGCCGTGCCCGAGGAGAAGGTGCAAGACATCGCCCGGCAGGCCCGATGGATCACCGAGCTGCTGGCTTGAGCCGGTGATAGCCATGCCCCGAGCCGTTGCATAGAAACCCCGAGAGCCAGATTTTTCTGGCGGACAAAACAAAACCCCAACTGCTTTCGCAATTGGGGTTTCGGAATTTAATCTTGACGATGACCTACTCTCACATGGGGAAACCCCACACTACCATCGGCGATGCATCGTTTCACTGCTGAGTTCGGGATGGGATCAGGTGGTTCCAATGCTCTATGGTCGTCAAGAAATTCGGTAGCCAGGTCGTTTTCTCTTGCGAGACCACGCTCCAGCGAATGGGTATGTGATAGATCTGGTGTTTTGTGAGTATCTCGAACTTTCGGTTCGTTTCGTCTTCACACACCGCAATCTGGTGCTCTTTCGCTTTTCAGCTCGAAGCAAGCAAATTGCTTGGGTGTTATATGGTCAAGCCTCACGGGCAATTAGTATTGGTTAGCTCAACGCCTCACAGCGCTTACACACCCAACCTATCAACGT